>NZ_BAABIY010000077.1:0-2125 GCF_039543025.1 Bartonella acomydis
TTAATCGCTGCTATGTAATAAGCGAGCAAGACAATCTCATTAGCATGGATATCGTAACGGTATTTATACTCCATATCCTCTGGTTTTATAAGATTTGATTGTAATAGCCGCGTAATAAAGGTTCCTGTTCCTGTAAAAGGGTCAAGAATAGAGACACCCCGTGATCCTAGGCTTTTTCCAAATTCATTGCGCAAGATATCATCAACAGAATGAATAATAAAATCCACAACCTCAATGGGGGTATAAACAATCCCTAATTTTTCTACCGTACGCGGAAAAGCATAACGAAAAAATTCATTATAAAGCTCTACAATTAAGCTTTGTTGTGCTTCAAGAGTGGTAATTCCACGCGTGTAAAATTGTATACTCCTAGAAATATTTTTGAGATCTTGAGATTCTTCTTTAAGAGTAAAGTTATCAAGGGCATTGAGTACACGTTGTAAAGCGCAAGATACGGGATTTTCTTGAACAAACTGATGCCCCTCAAATAAAGCATTAAAGACTGGACGCGTCACAAGATGTTGCGCAAGCATTTCAATTGCATTTTGTTCTGAGATAGTCGTGTTTAAATTGCTACGCAATTCGGTCATAAAATCATTAAACACCCGCCGTATTTCGGTTTCTGATTTTGCCAAAACCTCAGTTAAGCGTGTGATATGAATTTGAGCAAGATCACCAACATTTATTGCCCATTTTTTCCAATAGCTAGGGTCGTAAAATCTATTAACAATAGCAGCTTTAATGACGTCTTTACATTTAGAAAAAAGGGGGAGTTCTCCTTGTACTTCGTGTGTTTGAGAGGGTTCATAAGTTGCTAACCCAATATTAAGTCCTGAATATTCTAATTTTGAGCGTGTAGGTAAATCATCAATAACCGTGGTCGTATCTTCTAACGCAAGTTCTTGAGAAGCAGCAACGATTTCAAGAGTATCGCTTACGTCTTGTTTTTTGTGCATATGATGGATTATTTTATTAAAGTTATCATCATGGGCACGTAAAGCATTGAGAACTTGCCAGATGACATTATACTTTTTGTTGTTTTCTAAGGCTATTTCCGGCGGAATGTCAGCGGGTATCCCAATGGGTAAAATGATATAGCCCCTTTTTTTACCCTCCGCTCGACGCATAACACGTCCTATCGCTTGAATAATCTCAATTTGACTTTTTCGCGGGTGTAAAAATAGAACGGCATCAAGAGCAGGAACATCAACACCCTCAGACAAACAGCGTACATTGGTGAGTACACGACACGTATTTTCCCCCACATCTTCCTTTAACCAGTCAAGTTGTTTTGTACGTTCTTTAGCACTAAAGGTTCCATCAATATGGGCAAAAGTACAGTTAAGAGGGGGAGTATCTTTATAGTTTTTATGAAGAGCACGCAAAGATTCTTGCACTTTTTCTTTTTTGAATCTTTTGCATATGCGTTTAGAAGTCTCAATATCTTTGCAAAAAGCTAAGGCTCTACGCATGGGCTTGGGGTCATCTTCAAGATCAAGTTTCAGATCCATTTTGGTAAGAGCTCTATAACAGCCATTAATCTTGGTCCTATCGTCAAGAATAAGTTCATAATTCTCATCGGTAATAAGATGTTGAATGGATTGGCTTACTTCTTCTTCGTTGACAACTAATATGATCACTTTACAAGGTGATAACAGCTTATCCTCTAAAGCCCTTGAAAAGCTGTAATTATAAAGTTGTTTGCCATAGAGTTTTTCATTATCCATGGACACCAAAACGTTATTGGATAAGACAGCATTTCTTTTCAGCTTGTCACTAAAGATCTTAGGGGTTGCTGTCATGTATAGACGTTTTTTACCTCGAATGATGCTGTTATCATGAACCTTGATAAATTCAGATTCATGCTTATCTGTTCCTAATACACCCCCCGTTGTACGGTGTGCTTCATCACAAATGATCAGATCAAATTCGGGTAAATCATATTCCTTTTGTGCATCCGAAATCACTTGAATGGAATGATAGGTTGAAAAGACCACCGTCATCACATCAAGAGAGGTCTTATTGGCTTTACGTGCAAGCTCTTTCGCATCCGTGGTAGCCGGTAAAACAAGATCAGAGGCTTCAAGACCAGCCTCATCATCATGTTTCCCTTTACGATGCTTGC
>NZ_BAABIY010000078.1:0-2188 GCF_039543025.1 Bartonella acomydis
CCAAAACCTTTAAAATTTGGTTTCTTATCGCGTTGGTTACAATCGGATCTTATCAATGTCATCGAACAAGCAAAACAGCAACGTCAAAGTGATGCGGCATAAAAAAACCTTGTCACGTAAGGACAGACAAGGCTTTTCATTTTCACAGGAAGCTTATGAAGTGCAAAATCAAAAATCACATCTTATGATGTAAATAACAAGATTACTAAGTGTATTCCCTATGTCATATTGTTTTACATTCAGTGTTAGATGGTTTGTTGGAGGAACAATCCCCACACAGACGTGGAAATACATGAAAGTGGGGTTTGTTAACCATCAACAGCAAGACTTAAGGTTGGCATTCCGGTTTATTTTTATATTTTTGACAGTAACTGCTCTTTAAACGCCTCTCGACACTTCTCTTAGGAATAACAGGACCATTAAGAGGATACACAGGAATCCTATCATCTTGACAATTTTCACACCACTTCCCATTTTCACTTGTGTACTGAAAGCCCGATTGAAGCATACAAGTATGAATTCTTGCCCATTCATTGAAACCTAGTTCACTATTTTCTGGATCGGCATTATAAGGAGTCGGCTTACCACACTCTAATAATGCTTTTGCCACCTCAGTAGAATCTGCATCTGACTTTTCCCATATAACAAAGTATTTTGAAGGAGGCTTTGAGTTACATCCAGCCATCATAAGCACAGCACTGCAGCTCAATAGTTTTAAAATTTTCTTCATTTTTCCCCTCTTTCAATGGATTGTTTGAAAGAACAATCCCGCACAAGCATGGGAATACATGAAGGTGGGGATTGTTACTTTCCATCACAAGCAATGTTAAGGATAGCACTCATATTGTTCTGGATGTTTTTTACAAAACGGGCTGTTTAAGCGCCTCTTGACACTTCGCTGTGGAATGACTGCGCCTGGACGACAAATGGGGAGGTTTTCTTCTCTAAATGTATAACATGGCCCTCCCGCTCTTGCTACCTGTTCATTTTTATAGCGGAATCCTGATTGAATCATGCAAGCATAAATTGTCGCTTTTGCATTAATGCTTACCTTTCTGTTTTCTGAATCCTCATCATAAGGGGTTGGCATGCCACATTCTAACAAAGCTTTTCCTACTTCTGTAAAATCTGCCCCTGGCTTCTCCCACATGTATATATACCCTGGAGAAGGCTTAAAAAAATTACATCCAGCTATGATAAACAAAACAAGCACACTCAATAATTTTAAGATGTATTTCATTTCTTGCCCCCTGATTTAATTGAATTAATTTGTATACGATGAGATGAGCCATAGCGCCATGTACACTTATCACTTGCATGACCATAACAAGCATGGACAGTAGGATAAGTTTTAAATATTCTCCATGCCTCGTTCCAGGGACTACTGCCAGCAGGGATCTTATCAAAAGTAGCAGGATTTCCACCAAACTTTATACCAACAAAGTCATATGCGTGGTTTTCTAAACCGACAGAGGTTTGCTTGCCATCACTTAAATAATCAAGTGTATTTGCCATCGATTGAGCGTTGTAAGCTGGACCAAAAAGATTGATACTCGTGTTGCCTGCTATACCGTGGATGCCGCGCTTTTCAAAGTCACGCATTCCATTACCTACTGTCATACTACCACGGCTGTGCCCATCAATATGTAATCCGTCATTGCCATAAAGATACATTGTATTCTGGAACTTCTTGGTCGAATTGGTCAATCCAAAGAAAAGTGTACCTTCAAAAAACTTCTGAAAAACCGCTATACCTGCCTCTACTAGCATGTCTTTAGCTTGCGGGAAATATGTAAAATAAAGATGATCATGATCGTTGTCAGCAAATTGGACGGCATAACGCGCGGCATCATCGGGGGAGGTAAAAATACCATTATAAAACATATGAACCTCGCCATCAGAACCTTTTTGTAAATGATTTTCTTCTTCTGGTTTTAAATAGCGATACAGAGGTATTTTTCTTCCATAGCTATCTTCTATAGGCTCTCCATTTTTATCTGTTGCATAAATGACATTGCCATTTTCATCATGCGCAACTTCTCCTTCAGGATGTTTTGTCGCATAGGCAATTTTATAAATTTTATAAAAATAACCCAATCCTTCATCGGATAAATCATTGATCATATCTAAGCGATTATGCACTGCTCCCTCAAGGGATGTGGCGTCTATTGGTGCAACAGCCTGATGG
>NZ_BAABIY010000079.1:0-2255 GCF_039543025.1 Bartonella acomydis
TTTCTGTGCTTTGGGGGCAAAACGGTTCTTTTCAGCAGCTTTTAACATTTCTTTCCTTCTAAAATAGATCGCGCGACCACATCGTAAAGGGGGTTGTCCTTGCATAAGAATAATTTGTTCATCTTGATACATTTCTTGAATAATTTCATGAGCTAAAATGAACGCTCTTTTACAATATTTATGTAACCATGAAGATGTACTTCATCTAAGACAAACAAAACATGCTTTTTGTAATTTCCATCAATTGTGATTATGGTATTTAAAAAGATTTTCATAATCACTTGTCCAATTGCTCTGGATATGGCGTATATACTATTTGCAAAATGACTGGTAGGCTATCCAATGATCTGTTTTTTGGCATGGAGGAAGGAATATTAAAACATTTCTTTCCATGGATATTCAGATCAAACAACAAAGATTCATATTTTTAGCTGGCAATAGAAAGCGTATTTGAACGATTTTGTGCACGTGTGCAGGTTGTTTGTTTATGTGCTTCTCTGGCCTTTTGAACAGTGTTGGTGATCTCTCGTGCTTTCTGTTCTGATACACCAATACTTTGTGCAAGTGTTTCATAATCTTTATTTTTGATTGCACTGCACTCATTTGATGAAAGACGATATTCTAAATTGCATATAAAAGTGCGCAGTTCTTGGTATAATTGAAGAGATTGAGACAGGGCTTCTTTTTGTTGTTCCGGTGATAAGGTAAAAAGCTTTTGCAAGTTTTTACTGGGGGCCTCTACCGTTTTTCCAAGGCGTTCTTGCTCAATTTTATAGTCTCGAGTGACTGCATGATACGTATGTTCTACAGTGTATGCATAGTTCGCAATTGCTGTACTGAGCGCATCAAGATGATTGTGCGCGCTTACACGTGCCTGATTTTGTAGACCACATAAACTGAAACCTGCAAGATGAGAAATAGAGCGCGGTCTTTGCCTAATCTGATCAGCAAGCTGTTGGCCTACTTCTGGATTTTTCATAATCTCTTCTATCTGTTCATTTAATGTGTTTGCATCGCCATAAACAATTTTTGCGTGTTCCCGGATTTGCTTTTGCGCTTTAAGAACATAGGTATTGAGCGCAACCGTTCTGGCACACGCACTTTTTGTGAGAGGCGCTAATGTTTCTTTTGGAATGAGTGTATTGTCAAGTTCTTTGCTTTTGGGGGCGGTAAAGGTAATTATATCTCCGGGTTTTAATGTTTTTAATCGTTCCGGTGTGAGATCATCTTTGTTACCGATGATATAAGTACCTTGCATATCCAGCACAAAACCTTCTGCATAACAACCTTGATAGACTCCCATATAGGTTTCTCCTGCCTTTGTTACCATAACAAGGCGATCATCCACGTTGTGTCCTTTATTGTTTATGTTGACCATAAATTCTTTTAAAAGACGAACTTTTTCTGGATGGGAGATATCTTCAAAAAGATCTTTCAGCAGTTGTGTATTGCCATATTGCATTGCCTCAGTACAGGCAGCCATCATACGTTGTTGTGTGACAAGCGAAAAGTCAAACTGATGTCCTGCGGCTTTGGCAAGATTTTCAAAAAAGATTTGTTCTACATGTTCATTACCATCTATGAATGGATGGATTTTGTGAAGAGAATAAAATAAATCCGTTGCTTCCACGAGAAATTCTTCGCGCGTTAAGTCTTGCAAATTGTTTTTTTCAGCAAGCGTTTGCTCTAATTTTTGTAAGAGTACAGGAATTTCTTCACTGGTCGCAAAATTATTGCCCCATTCTGTTCTTTTCATTTCGGGCATGGCAGCAACACTACCATCTGTAAATGTAAAGGGGGTATGGCGCAAATGTCCAGCCCATTCAAAGGTATTTTTAAACAATTGTTGATGGATATGGCATAGATAAGTGGAATTAAAATATTCTGGTAGGGGTTCTTCACGCAGATTAATCATTGCTTGTTCCCTATCAAGGGAGCATTTTTCCAGAAGGAGTTTTAAATTTGTTTCTCCATATTTATTTTTAAGTATTTGAGTCCCAGGATAAATATAATGATGGGGAGAAATGGTTTGTATATTTTTTGTTTTTGCTTTTGCTTTTGGCATTGTTACATTCCTTATAATGTTGCGCTGTCTATGAGAGTATTAAATTTTCCTCATAAAATATTGCCCTCGCGTATTCTTTTAAGATTTCGAGCATTGGATGAGAGAAAAGAGATCCCTCGAATTCATGGGTGTTTTTGCTTGTAACAATCCTTATCTTAGCGCTGTTTTCTTTTACTGAGAGAGAAAGATC
>NZ_BAABIY010000080.1:0-2434 GCF_039543025.1 Bartonella acomydis
AGATTTTAAAAAGACCGGAGATACCATTGATTGGGCACCTGTGGGCGATGAACCGTTACCGGGAAGCAGCTATATGGTGACTTACCGTTACCGCGCAAGCGTGCAGGCTGATAAAGTGACAGCGCAAGAAATCACTGTCTCAGGAGGTGTTGAGGATGGCGATATTATTGTCAGTTACACTTACAAACTCCCCCGCATTGACCGTATTGGTCTCAACACAAAAGGCGATGTTGTCTATATCAAAGGTGTTTCGGCAGACCAGCCCATGGCGCCAAGCGTTCCTGAAGATGTGCTTTCTCTTGCCACTATTACCAATAATTGGCTTGAAACACCCCTTGTGGTCAATGATGGCACGCGTGTTGCCCCTTATGATGAGATGTGGCGTTATTTTCAACGGGTGCTCTCCCTTGACCGCTTGATGCAATTAGAGCGCATTAAAAGCAATGTTGACTCTAAAGAACCGGTTGCCAAAAAAGGCATGGTTGCAGACCCTTTTCTCGATGACTCTTACAGAGACGAAGGTTTTGAACAAACAGGGGCTATCGGAAACGGTATTTTACAGCTTGCCATTGACCCAACATTCTATACCGCCCCCTTAACCGAACCTGTCACGCTTGACTGGACCAATGAAGTTATCATTGCGCAAGAATTGACAACAGCTTGCGAAAAAATCAATCCTTATCAAAATTTTGCGCCCCTCCCTGGTACAGTTACTCTCAACCCCGTAGCAGATTTTTGGCACGAACAACGTACCGATTGGCTCTCGAGCGTCACCAGAGAAATCATTATGGGCTGGAACTATTGGAAAACTATCCGTAAAGCAGAAGTAAGCGATGATTTGGTACGTACAACGAGGGAACAAATCGACTTTTTAAGGCAAATTAAGTTGAACTTTAAGATTGAAGGCTTTGGCAGTGGAGAAATCTTAGAAAGCCTTAGCTTTGATGGTGTTGATGTCTTACCAACGAGCCGCCTTGTTGCCGATAACAAAGGCACCCTTGAAGGGAGTTTCAAGATTCCCCCAAACATTCCCGCCGGTACAAAAAATGTTGTAGCACGAGGAAAGGGTGGTACGGTCGCAACAGGGCTTTTTACCGGTCGAGGTGTCATTGATGTGAAGGTGATGCGGCGTACCACCACGGTGAAAATCTGGACAAAATTTGACCCGCAAGCACAAGTCTTTACCCCCGATGAAACACGGCAAATCACCGGCATTGATTTCCATCTTTGTAAAATAGGCAATCAAGCCCATGATCTAGTGATTGATTTGGTCACTACCGAAAACGGCTATCCTACCGCCGATATTCAAGCCCAAACCTCCTATTCCATGAAGGGTGCTAAAACCGGCTGGGCTGGCGCACGCTACGCTGTTCCTTTGTTAGTGCCCGATGATCGTCTCACTGCTTTTGTGCTTAAAACTGATGATGGAGATCATTCTGTTTCTCTCGCCAAACTTGGTGATTTTGATAAAGAGCACCAAAGATATGTTTCAAGCCACCCTTATGTGACGGGTCCGCGCTTTTCTTCTGTTAATGCGCAGAGTTGAACAGCGCACCAAGATGAAGCCTTGGCATTTCGGGTATTGGCAGCCCGCTACAAACAAACAGAAAAAACGGTGGATTTAGGCACCTTTGATCTTGTGGACTGCTCTGATTTGCAAGTGCGTGCAGCCATTGAATTGCCTTCAAGCGATTGTTCTGTCATCTTTGAAATTGAAAGAAACAATGGCACAATTTATCAACTGCTGCCCTTTCAATTGCTTAGTCTGACCGAATATATCAATGAAAAAGTCAGGCTTCGCGCCATTCTTAAGGGTACGGAGAAATTCTCACCTGTCTTATTTGCCCCTGTTCAGTTGATTGCAGGGAAAATTCACAAAACAGCAACCTATGTCACTCGTGCTTTTGCCTTTGGGGAAAAGGCAAGGTTAACAAGCTACATCAAAACCTTCTTGCCGGGCGGTTCTTCATTCACCCTCGAGATGCAACTGGATGGTGATTCTTTTACCCCTTTGAAACTCGACGAAACAGAACAGTTATCGGAGCCTCTTTGGACAGAGCGCAAATTTATTAGTGGTAACAAAACAGCCAAACAAGCGCGTCTTAAACTCACGCTTACCGGTGGACCTGCTGCACGGTCCATGGTGCGTGATTTTGGCGCCAGCATAGTGTGATGAGAAAATTAAAGATGAGCAAAACTAAAAAACTCGACATGGAATTACCTCAAGAAGGACGTTTTATCAGTTCTGAATTTCCAATCTAGCGCGATAATCTCAATAAACTTGATCAAGCTCTTATAGCTGTTGAAGAAAAAATAGACGAAAAAGCCCCTTTACAACATAAGCATAGGATGAGTGATGTGACGGGTCTAGAAAGCACTCTTAATGGCAAGATGGCAGCCGATAAAATCTTCACTTTTGCCGATTTAAGCGATA
>NZ_BAABIY010000081.1:0-2498 GCF_039543025.1 Bartonella acomydis
CATGCCGTTGAATTTGCTGAAAAACATCTGAAAATCCTTCATGAGCGAGAAGCAGCGGAAGCACATCTTGCTCCACAAGCTTTGATTACTTTCAATAGAATTGCGGAGCAATTAAAAGAAATGGGTTGGACAGTTTATCGCGATAAAAATTACAATCGCAATGCTTACTTTATAAGTAAAGACCGTATCATCAATATAATGTATAGCCTTCAAAGTGATGGAGAAGAGCCGCTTGTTGCATTTAAAGCTTCCCTTTCAACACTTGGCTTTTCCACGGCTCATAGAGAAATTTTCTATAATATGCCGCAATATATAGCCCTCAAAGAAGCAGAAGAAGTTTATACAGTTTCTAGTACTGAATTGGATGGAGGCAAAGTTAAAGAGATTTGTACGGACATTCTTGAATGGGCTGATAACCAAAACACCAATCAAATTATCTATGATTATGCGGTTTTGTCACCGAGCAGTGAAGTATGCATTGCAGTATGTCACCTTATTGCACTTATTTTGATAGGAAATGTCAAAAAACTCAAATTTTATAAGGAGAGTTTTCAAAGAAAAAATCATCTAGGCTTTGCAGATTGTTTCACAAAAAATGATATTGATAACGCTCTTAGTCTTGCACAGGGTTATCGAGCAGGTTTTCCCCAAAACCCTCCAATTGTTTGAGCTTGGATTCACAAACAACATCTGTTATTTCCAAAACAGCCTCTGTTGAGGAGACAGAGGAGATAGAGGAAACGGATGATAAAGATGCTCCATTGACCATGGAAAGTGCTACAGCAATTTTAAAAAGCCTAGGCTGGTCAATCGAGAAAATCGATGAGAATGACCATATGGCAAGCTATCAATTGGCTGATCGTGAAGTATACATTCTTTATAACGATGAAATTGCTAAAGATTGTCCACAATTTGATAGCGCTTTTTTGATTAGCACCGGTATTCTTTCGGCAGCTTGCAAATTCATTGATCCTACTCACACGGAAAATATTCCAGATATCCAGCTTAATTTTGAAGCTAAAGGATTAGAAATCTTTGAACCAGAAGTCACTGCAGATCGTTTAACACAGGCACTTGATGATGCGCTAGAATGGGCGGTAACAGCCATTGACCTTTCTGAAAGACTTCGCTGTGATTATGGCATAGCTCCTTGGCAAAAAGGTGCAACGTCAAAAACAGACAATCCGGATTATGCTTTACTTCATATCGGTGCTCTTGCTTTGTTAGGCGGTGTTGAGACCTTACACTCTTATCAAAAAAGCTTTGCGGTAGGGGATCATTTAGGTTTTGACGCGAGCATCAACAAAACTCACCTTGAACGTGCATTGGCTTTAGCCAAGGAAGTAGCAAAATCAAAGCAACTGAGCTACGCTTTGATTGAACATATAACAAAAGATTTTGATAATCACTCAGAGCTTTCTAGCGAGGAATAACCTCACTCTTGGAAAGAGAAGATAGCCAAGTTTATCGCAAAAAAGAGAAGAAATATCGAAAAAATCTCTCAAGATTCCATATCTTATGATTTTAGTGAGTGATTAAAACACGTCTTAAAAAACATGTGATCCTTTAAAGCCTTTCAAAAGACAGTTATAATTATAAGAAATGCTATCAAGATCATTATGGTTATGAATTTTGAGGATTTTGAAGATTTTGAGGGTTCTTTTTACCCCCCCCTTTATATATATTTTTTAATCAAAAATAAAAGTTATTATATTTCAATATGTTAATGTTTTAAGAAAACAATCTATATTAAACATAACGATTAAATACAATCTTTAATATATATTTAAAAGGGTTTTGTAGGTGTTTTGGGGGTTTTTAACACTGTCAAAACCTATACAAAATGAATACACATAACTCTTTTTAAATAAAGCTTTTGAAAAGGATAAACTATCATTTGAGATTACGGTATAATCTCTAAAGGCAATCCAAAAGAAGCGTATTCACTTTAAGATGGGGTTTCTTAAAAGTCTTAAAGCATTCCAAATAAGAGTATTTAAAAGTGCAAATGATTTCTTTTTAGAATAACGCATAACACTCCTTTAAAATTGTGTCTAATCAACTTATAAGAGAGGTATAGATTATGATTATAAGACTCTATACCCCTTATGAGATTATTATCTCTTATAAGTTTATTCAGTTTCTCTTATTTCTAATTTTGGTAAGTTCTTAACGATTTTCATTGTCTCTAAACTTACGGTAATAACCCTTTGAAACAACTCTAGAGGGTAGGCAGGGTTTCCAACGGTCTCAACAGCATAACGATTAGCATCATTCACAATACCACTCTTTTTATCAGTTTTAACACATTGACGTTCCATAACCCATTCAAGAGCAGGCTTGCCATTCACGATATATTCATAAGCTTCCTTAGGTATATCTGTTATTGTGATATTGCTGTTGTAAATAACAGTGGACTTGTCTTTCTCTTTACCTGCTTTTGCAAATTTCATTTCTGTGACATAATAGAATTCTTTAGGATTAGAAATATCTGTCTG
>NZ_BAABIY010000082.1:0-2514 GCF_039543025.1 Bartonella acomydis
TTAACAATGGGGTTAGTGAGTCGAAAGCCTATACAGATATGAAATTTGAGACATTAAATTATGCAGTTGAGGATGTCCGTAAGGAGGCAAGACAGGCGGCAGCTATTGGCTTGGCGGTATCTAATTTGAGTTATGACGATACTCCAGGAAAAATAAGCTTTTCATTTGGTAGTGGTATATGGCGCAGTCAATCTGCTTTTGCTATCGGTGCTGGTTATATGTCTGAAAATGGAAAAATTCGTTCTAACGTGTCTGCAACGAGTGCTGGAGGTCATTGGGGTGTAGGTGCTGGATTTAGGTTCACATTGAACTAGCAGTAAAAAATATGAATTTCCCTTCTCTTAAAACTAAGACGAAGGGAAATGTCTTTAATCACTCATGGATACCGATAGAGCATAAATGGAGTATTAATAAATATATTTATTTTATTTTTCACATGTAAGCATGTTGTGAAAAAACACTTATCATATAAAGGGGAAATGATTTGAGAAGTTGTATTTTTCTGACTTTTGCTGTTGGAGCAGGTTTAAGAGTGAAACTGAATTGATAGAGAATAGTTAAGTTCGTCGATGTGTTTTGAAGATATATTTTCCTTACATTGTTGAAAAAAGGTTACATAGTTTTGTGAAAAATATTCAAATTGATAAAAATTGTTATTTTTTTGTTGCTATTTTATTATAGAGGGGTTAAAACTACATAAAGTATATTAGTAAGACTCGTTTTGATCGAAATTACAATTCAAAAAGAGGGGGGAAGTAATGTGTAAAAATCAAAAATATATCAAAAAACCAAACCTATATCTTTACATTACGCTTAATCTGAAAACACCCTAGCTAGAAAATTCTATCTTTCTAAATATTTAAGGTTTTCCTAAATATGAAAGCTTTTTATTTACTTAAATCATGAAAGAAATATCATTTCTTTAGAGGAAGAAATTTATATACAATAAACTCCTCTTCAAAAGGTTTAATTTTACGTCACTAATCATCTAACAAATAAAACGCCCATAATATTTAGATTCCTTAAATATCCATTTTTTTTAAAACCTAGGTTATAAGCCGTCAATTCCATTAGAATCTAAATGTACTTTTTTATGTTCTGATAAATATCTTTTCCAATTTCCTCATTTAGATTTTATTACAGAAAGCACAAATAGAGCACCAGAAAAGGATCAAAACACCTTTATTCATGCAACCCCTCAAGATCTGGCTTATCTAGATAAGAGGATAGCGCAAAAATATGTCTTTTTTATGTTTTGGATGTGCTTTCAGATTTTTTCATTGGAGAGTTTGTTATGAAAAAATTCTATGCCACACAAAGAGCGAATACTTTGAAGGTTTCTCGTTTTTCTTTTGTTAAAGTTTTTTCATTCGCCGTTGCAGCTACATTTTTATCAAATATTTCGTCTGTTTATGCAAAAAATTTTGATATAATAGAACAAGTTCTTCAAAGTATAGAAAAAGCAACAGCGATTTATTCTCAAGGAAACAATAAAGCGATTATTTCTACTTATGGTAGTCATAACATTGCTAATGATTCCAGTTTATCAAAAGCAACAAATCTTACAGCGCTGAATACAGCAAGTACACCAAGAGTAAATATTTCGGTAGCAGATAGCGTAGACCTAACGAAAAAAACATTAGATGTAAAGGAGAAATATGAAAAATCTCTTATCAGTTCACAGTTTTTTGTAGCTAATAATGAAGATGCTGCAAGCACCGATATATTTAATACTTCACGCAATGATTCAATTAAAAAAATGCAGCGTAATGCCGGATCACCACGTAACACAGATGGAACGAGTGTTGTGGTTGGTAATGGAACAATCCCCCAAATAAATGGTTTAGAAACTGATAATGTTGCTGTTGGTTACAATGTAAAAGTAAAAGCTGTAGACTCAGTTGCTGTTGGTTATGGTTCGGAGGTGGACAATAAGTTTTCAGTTGCTGTTGGCCATTTGGCTCATAGTGTAGGTCAAAGCAGTATCGCAATAGGTGGTGAAGGTAGGCAGGGTAACAATCCGCTTCCTCCAGGTGCGCGTACAATAGCACGGGGCGAAGAATCCATTGCTATTGGACGTCGTGCTAAGACAGATGATATGGCATCTATAGCTTTGGGTTCCAATGCACAAGTGAAGGGAAACTATGCTATAGCTTTGGGTTATAAGGCAGAGGTGACAAGAGAAGATAGCATGGCTATAGGCCATATGGCACATGCTGTGGGGAAAAGTAGCACCGCATTAGGTTCTGAGTATAATGAAAATAGTGAGCATGGAAACAATGATTATACCACTGCCAAAGGTGATTATTCAACAGCATTAGGTGCAGTTTCTAAAGCTTTAGGGTATGGTACAACTGCCGTTGGTCATCGTGCATATGCAGAGGCTGAACACGCTATTTCTATAGGATTTTATTCGAAGGCTCATGCAGAGAAAAGTATTGCTTTGGGAGTAGATTCAGTAGCAAATGCAGCAAGAAGTATTGCTTTGGGGACAGATTCAAAGGCAGAGAAAAA
>NZ_BAABIY010000083.1:0-2579 GCF_039543025.1 Bartonella acomydis
AACCCATTTCTTTTAATTGCTCCGCAATTCTATTGAAAGTAATCAAAGCTTGTGGAGCAAGATGTGCTTCCGCTGCTTCTCGCTCATGAAGGATTTTCAGATGTTTTTCAGCAAATTCAACGGCATGGTTAACATATTTTTCTACTTCATCATCATCCAAATATTCAGAAATTGTACCTACCGCAATGGAATTTTGATAAGATCTCAGTACATCAATCTTTCCTGTCAACGCTAAACAAGCCAAATGCCAAATTATATCTGTATTGTAGTTGTATTTTTGAACAAGCGTTTTGCTTTCAATCGATGCTTGCAAATCTTGGGCGCGTGTCCATTTTATTATTCGCTCAGAAATTTTGATAAGCTCCTGCTCATTTAATGTCTCTACACAAATGTCAATCCCATTAAAATTCTCCGCTCCAATCGTATTAAAAGGCTGATAAATATTTGTAGCTGATATGTGCCTAAGTTTTCCACTATGGTGAATATAATGGCAAGCTACAGAAATCTCTTCGTTGGAGACTACTGCTTCAAGATGGACATTGTACTGATCATGGAGGCGTATAAAGCCAAAATCAAATCCAATAAAACGTTCTGGCAAAGAGAGCCACATTTTCCCAGGTTCTATGGAAAACCATCCTTGTCTTTTAAGGATGCTGCTTGCCGCAGTAATACTCATCAGCTTTTCTTTAGGCTTTTTACGAACAAGAATATCATCTAACTCACCGTTTTTATAAGCCTGAGCAAAAAAGATAACGCGCTCAACCTGTGTTATCTTTTCATAATCAGAAAACTCTGATGCATATAGTTGAGATGTAGGTTTGTAATTCCTTAAAGCCTCAATATCACCGAGTAAAGCTTTTGCAACAAGAGAATGATTAGCAGATTCTTCACGTAATTTTTGTTCAATATCCTGTGCTTCCGCCCAAGCTAACACTTTGTTTAAAGCAACCTTAACATGGTTCTCAAAAAACTCTAGCGCTGTAACACCAAAATTCTCTTCTGAAGAAACCAGCATATCCTCGTATTGATATTGCGATTTTTTACCGTTAGCGTATTCCCAGCCAAGACAATAGGCAGCAGTAGTAAGACTGACAGAAACCCATAATCTCCCACTATCTCGTCCATAATCTATGACACCATAGTGAATACGCACGATACGATCAGGGAGATGATAATAAGCAAACATATCACCCATTTCATCGCGATGAGGCTCCCAACCCAATCTTTTTAAAATTTCTGTTGCGTCTTTGGTTTGCATAATGTTTCACTTATCAACTAATTGTGCAACATCATCTAAAGTGTAAGCTTTCATGAATCTTCCCCAGCATACTCTTTAATTCTTTTACAGAGAAATTCATAAAAATTACTTGCGTAATAATGTGACTCTCCAGATGGAATTCTGACATAAAGTGGGCATTCACCATCCCGAAACTGAGAGTAATCAAAATAAAATGTCTCACCAAAATCTGTTCTGCTAACAGCAAGCTGTTCTGCTGTTAGAAAACCATATTTTCTATAATAATTTAAGTTTTGGTGAACAATATCATCAAAAGGAATATCTTTTTCACAATCCTTATAAAGACTATAGATTTCATAACCAGCAATGTCCCCGCCTTTATAATGTTTTAAAAAATTCTTGTAAGAGGATGTGAATTGTAAACCAAGAGCTTTCTCTGCCTTTTCAATCACGAGATCATCAACCGCATTTTTTGCAGTACCAAAATTGATAATATCATCATCATATTTATTCACTTTATCAATTAATACTGCAACATCAGCTAAGGTATAGGTTTTCATAGATGATCCCCCCTAAAAAAATAATGGTGGTTTAACATTGGAATTCAGAAGTAAAACCACCATACAAAGAAATTTACTTCAAGTTATCTGTAATCCTTTTACAGAGAAATTCATAAAAGTTACCCGCGTAATACTGGGGTTCACTAGGTGGAAATCTAAGATAGAGCGGACACTCCGCATCTTGAAATTGAGAGTAATCAAAGTAAAATGTCTCACCAAAATCAGTTCTACTCACAACAAGCTGCTGTGGTTTTGCTAAACCATTTTCTATATCCGTTATATGATAATAAACAATATCATCACTACGAGCAATTTCAAAGTTTGTATTATAAACACTTAATATTTCCTCACCACAGATCTCTGCTCTTCCATAGTTTTTTAGAAAACTCTTGTAGGAAGTTGTAAACTGCAAACCAAGAGTTTTTTCTGCTTTTTCAATCAGTACATCATCAACTGCTTCATCTATAGAGCCAAAATTGATACGATCACTATATTTATCAACTAATTGTGCAACATCATCTATAGTATAAGTTTTCATAATTTTTTCTCCTCTCTAAAAAATATTAAAGATGATTGCATTCTTGAAAATGAAAAAAGAAAGGCGATTCAGCAAAATGAAATCGCCATGTTTAAAGGTGTTATTCCAAATTAGCTATAATTCTTTTACAGAGAAATTCATAAAAATTACTTGCATAATAATGTGACGCTCCAGATGGGATCTCGACATAGAGTGGGCATTCACCATCCTGAAACTGAGAATAATCAAAGTAAAATGTCTCACC
>NZ_BAABIY010000084.1:0-2818 GCF_039543025.1 Bartonella acomydis
GATCTGCTTTATAAAACTTACATTGAATAGCCACATAGCCTTCTTGATTGCGAAGCTTTGCCACCAGATCAATGCCGATATCATTTTTATTCCAATCGTCACGTTCTTTAGCCCATTTATAATAGCTTTCAACCTTTTCATAGCGTCCATAATGGAGAGGATCATGCATAAGATATTTGCTAACAAAATCCTCAAAAATTTTTCCCTGTTGAGCTTTTGAGGTTGCTTGATCGCGATAATCTTCCAACAGAGAGCGTAGCGTGATTTGTTCATTATCAGACTTAACAGATTGCAGCATATTACAAGAGGGCTCCATTTTTTTATGAGGGGATTAATTCTTTTCAAAAGAATCGAAATGAAGCTTATTAAATCCATTTTGAGCGAAATGAGAAAAAAATGCAGAAAAATGCGAAAAAGCGGATAAATTTTTTCAAAAGGGGATTTTAAAGGCACTTTATCCACAGCCTATGATACATGGTTAGATCAGCAAAGTAGTGAAATTTGCTATTCACTTGATGTACTAATCAAGACAGATGCATTATGGAATTTTTAAATATCATAATAATTATTTTGATGAGTTTTATCTAAAAAGGTTTTGACGGTGCAAAAATTGTCAAAACCCCCTCGAAACGTATATTATTGGTTGAATTAATAGGTTATATGTTTGATAGGGGTTGTTTTTTAAACATCTGTAAAATACTAACATATTGAAATACAATGTTTTTATTTTTTGTTGTTTTTTTATCTAAAAGTAGCAACCGTCAAAACTCAAAACCCCTCCAAAACTTATAAAGATTAGTTTTGGATAGCGTTGACACAAGGTTAAACGTTGTTTCCTTTTTTAAATGATAAACAAAAACCCTCAAAGATCATTTGTGATATCTTGTACAAGTCAGATCTTTGAAGGTTTGAAGGATAACAAAAAATTATCAGCGTTTCATTGTTTTATGCTGTTGCTTTTGACTAAAGGATGCCATTCATAGCGTATAGTAGGTCGACCGCCTTTAGAGCTATGATCACTTGCTATTTGACGAATATGATTGGAACGGCATAAAATCTCTAGAGCCTGCTTAACGACTTCATTGTCTTTTAAACATTTCCAATCACGCCTGTAAATATCGCGTGCAGTAAAAATATCGGGTAAATGATCACAACGTTCGATAATCAATTTTGCACAATCTTCTATAGAGGCATTCCCCGCCGCATAAAGTCTTTTGACATGGCTTAACAGATATTTTTCCCAACGCAATGCTGTTTGAAGAGCATCTTTATTGATTTCAAAACGCCCCCCTTCGGTCAATTCAAAAATCAACGCAAGGCTTGCTATGGTCTTTGGCATTTTTAAAAGATGCGATTGTAAGCTTTCAGATAAGCTTTCAGAAAGGTTATTCTCTTTAGCTTCTTTAAAAATCTTTTTCATCCACTCACGAAAAATCTCTTGAGCTTCAGCAGAAAAACGCATGACAAGCGGGTGTTCTGGAGATCCAAGGGGTTTATCATAAAGAGAATGAAACACCCCTTCATAAGTTTTCCATGCCTCTTGATTAGGGTGTCTATCAACCCATTGCCAATCTTTTGTATCATCGGGCCACACCAGCATTTGAAACCGTTGTAAAAAACCATCATTGCCTTTGCCATATAAAGCATTGCGTATAAAGGGCAGAATGCGAGAGGGTTGAATGCCACCTATAATTGAAAGGGTTGCATTGGGAATAAAAATGGTTCCACGTCCGATACGGTCATAAGTAAATTGACCATCTCCATTAAAAGCTTCGAGATAAAAAGCACGGTCTGTTTGATATTCCTTGCGTTCCATATCTGTTAAGAAACCGGATAACTCATCACGAACCATCAAAAGACCACGGGGGTTTTCTTTTAACAATTCCCCCAGCTTTTCAACCGTCACATCATTGACAATAAAACGAGAGCCATCATCATGAGCATTGTCTTTAGAGGGGGGGGCAGACAACAGAGCACGGGCTGTTTCAAGGTCTCCTTTTTTGATCGCTTTATGGGCTTGTTTTTTCTTTTCTGATTTGTCTAAAGTTTCAAGTATCTCTTCAATTTCTTGCCCTTCTTTTTGTTTTAACCACTCTTTATACCATTGCTTTTGAAGGCACGTGATAGGGGCTAAAGCGGCTTGCATGGTAGGTGTTTTCATAGTTGAAGGCTGTCCAATAAGAACGCCCCAGAGATTAGGGACAATTGTCCAATCATCATACTGTTTTGGCGCAATATGCACGCCATTTCCAATGAGGGCTGCTAAACCACAAAGAGCAGAGACAGCAATAAAATCGAGAGGGGCTTGTTGACGGTCAGCAATATCATAAATATAGCGACTTAAGGTTAAAGGCACTTGTGCAACGTGAAAAGGTTCGACGGGTAAAAGAGCCGTAGCAATTGGTTTTAATTCCCCCCAACCATTTTGTTGCAAGGCGACTTCATAAGGAATAGCTTTTAAACAAGTATTATCATTGAATGAAATATTTTGGTTATTTTTATCTTTTATCATTATTTATAACCTTTCAAGATTAAAAAGTCATTGAAATCTAAAGCGTTAGGGGCTTGCATCATGAAAACCTCAAAGCCTTGGCTATAAGCACGTTTTGCTAGGATAAAACCTGCTTTACGACCCGCATCATCCCCATCCATTGCGATTGTCAAACGTCCTTTTATTGGGGGTAAATTCATACGCATCATGCCACTGGTGGAAAGAGACGCCCATACATTCACGGGCTCTGATAACAACCCAGACAGCAGAGACAGACCGGTTTCTATCCTCACACAAATAACCAGATGTTTTGGATTATCTTCGCTT
>NZ_BAABIY010000085.1:0-2833 GCF_039543025.1 Bartonella acomydis
ACAATGGGGTTAGTGAGTCGAAAGCCTATACAGATATGAAATTTGAGACATTAAATTATGCAGTTGAGGATGTCCGTAAGGAGGCAAGACAGGCGGCAGCTATTGGCTTGGCGGTATCTAATTTACGTTATAATGATTCACCTGGAAAATTAAGTGTCGCATTTGGTAGTGGTATATGGCTTAATCAAACTGCCTTTGCTATCGGTGCTGGTTATACATCGGAAGATGGAAATATCCGCTCTAGCCTATCTGTAACAAGTGCTGGAGGTCGTGTGGGTGTGGGTGTGGGATTAAGCCTAACACTAAATTAACAAATAAAAGCAAAACAACTTATTCCTCTTTGCCCTTGCTGAATCTAAGCAAGGGTAAAACTTCTTCATTGCAAATTCCAATATAAATCTAAGCTACGCAAAAAATCTTTCGAGCATTGTTGCACATAACTAAAGCTTTAGTTGTATTAAGATGTTTCCCCAAAATATCTCAAAAGAATCACTTCTTGCTTTTATTCTGTGGATACATTTTAAAAAAGCAATAAAAACCACTTCAAATAAGACTCATTTTGTTATAGGCAAAGAATCATTTCGTTATAAAGCAAACTAATTCTTAAGAGGGGGTGTCACAATGTATTTACAATATACTGAACTCCAAAAACCATTCTATTAGCTCTGTTGCAAATCACACAAAATAAAGCCACAAACATTGTCTTTAAAAACAAACATCCGTAGCTGTTTTTTGTAACAACATATCAGATTAAATCAAAACACTTACCTTTCTTACGAAGAGAGGGAAAGTTTTTTCCTATCTGTATCTTTAACTCTTGTTGATGAGCGTAAGACAAAAATCTTTACATATCATCGCACACTCTAATCTAAACATTATTCTATAGCCTATGTACGAAAACGGATCCTTAACTAGTATTAAAATATGTCTTTTTTATGTTTTATCAGTATGTGCAAATTTGTTTGTGAGGTTGATTATAAGAAAAGCACTTTGGCTGAAAGTGAAATGGTTCAAAATTTTGCCAGCTCAATGGTTGGTTATTTCTGATTGCGGCTTTGTAGAAATTCGAAGAAGTTTTTTTGTTCATCGTGGTCATTTAAAATTTTTCACAACAATTCCGACCCCCGCTTCTCAGTTTTTTCGTACTAAAAGTTTCTTTTCGAACGTTTTTAATATGTTTTTTATTTTTTGCAGGGGAATGTTATGGAAAAATTATATGCCACACAAAAAGCGAGTGATATAAAATTTTCTCGTTTTTCCATTATAAATGTCTTTTTATTGGCAATAGGCGCATTTTTATCAAATGTTTCACCTGTTTTTGCGAAAAAAATTGATGTATCAGCACAAATTCTTCAAACTACAGAAAAAGTAAAAGCGTTTAAAGAAAATAGCAAAAATATTGTTTCTGCTAATAATAAAGCAAGCTTTTTAATTAATAATTTATCTGCTCAGAGCACTTCTATCATAAATGTTTTAGAAGAAGACGATAGTGCTATATCAAAAAGTGCGCAAAAAATATCAAATGTATTCGTAAAGAAAAATCTAGAGTCTTCTATTGGCGGTGATGATTATAGGAATAACATAGCTTTCTTGAATATTCCTAGTGCATCAGAAGAAAATTATTCAGTAAAATCGAGTGCAAAAGGTTTGGTAGCACCTTACAATGCTAGGGAGGCTACTTTTAGAGATTCTAATATTACTTTTGGTCCGTCCCATAATATTTCTATTGGTGAGGGCGCGTTTACAGGTTCAAACATAGGAAATGCTATTGCTTTAGGCTATATGGCTGAAGCATCAGGTGGGAATAGCATCGCAATAGGTTCGCAATATAATGCGGGGACAGGTATTACGCGCGCGACTGCTGCTTTTTCAACGGCTGTAGGAAGTTTTTCTGAAGCTGTAGCATTTAATGCTACTACTTTCGGTGCAAGAGCGAGTGCGCAGGGCAAAAATAGTCTTGCCGTGGGGTATGATGCAACTACAATACCTTCAGGAAGTAGCTCTTTAGGCGCTTTTTCAAAAACATTTGTTGAGGAGGGTGTTGCTTTAGGTGGTTGGTCTGTTGCGGATAGACCTGCCGGTATCGTTGGTTTTAATCCTATCCTTAAAGGTCCTGCAACTCAAACGGATATAACATGGAGAAGCACTGCAGGTGCCGTTAGTATTGGTAATGACTCTGGAAAAAAAACACGGCAAATTACGGGAGTTGCAGCTGGTAGTGCAGACACTGATGCAGTAAATGTTACGCAACTAAAGTCATTACAAAACTATATAGACAAAGGTTGGAAGCTGTCTGTTAATGGCCAGAACATGAAAACTGTTAGTACAAACGGTCTTGTAGATTTAGCAGCTGGGAGTGGTAACCTCAACATTACAAAATCTGCTCAAGACAATAAGGTACAGTTTGATTTAGCACGTGATATTAAGCTGAATAGCGTACAGACGGGATTAAGTAATTTAACCGGATCTGGTTTAATAATTGAAAATGGTCCACAAGTAACCCTTGGTGGCATTTATGCTGGAGAGAAAAAAATAATGGGATTGGCTCCAGGAGTTGCTTCAAATGATGCAGTAAATGTTGCACAGTTGCGGAGTGTTGAACAAAAAATAACTGGAGGTGGCAGTGATCTTATTGAACAAGATCCTAAGACAAAGAATATCAAGATAGGGGCAAAAAAAGATGGCACTGAAGTTAATATTGCCAATAAAGATAAAGAGGATCGTAGGCTTTCAGGAGTTAAGGCAGCAGAAAAAGGGAATGAAGCAGTTAATAAAGAGCAACTTGATCAAGGTTTGAAGGATCTTTCTAACAGTTTTCAGTCAGATGGTTCAG
>NZ_BAABIY010000086.1:0-4338 GCF_039543025.1 Bartonella acomydis
ACAAACCAATCATTAAAACAAGATGTGATCTTTAAACGTATGTTATCGATAATTCCAAACGACTAAATTTTAAAACAATGCGATTTGTGAATGATAAAAACATATCATAAAATTTATGAACTGTTATGAATGATAGCTGCTTTTCATTTCATTTGAATGACACATGCATTATAATATTTACATCATGATTTGCTTTTTATGCTCTATTCATATGTGACAATCCTATATAAAAAATGGTCAAATGAATCACGTATAAAAGTGTGGATTCTTAAGTGGATTCATATAAAATAATTGCAAACAAACTATTGACTTTATTGTGTTTTTTGATATTATGCCGAAATCGAAGTGATCAAAGCTCCACGGGGTAAAATTCCGATTTTCTCCGTAAGGTGCTTATCTTTATGTGAGATATTCAATCGCAAAAAATTTACTTGTTGCGTATGAATATTTCTGCCCTGTAACGGGACTGGTAAATGATTTGCCATCTCTTTTTTTTCCTCCTTAATCATTACACTGCTGCTTCACCACTGTAAGTGGGAATAACAATCGTTCCAAAATCTTGTGCTGTCTGTGCACTATTGGGCATTTGGAAACGGGTTTTCTTCATGCCTATCAATGTCTTGGCGGCAACACCAAATTCACGTTCATAATCAAAATATTCTTCCTTGAGTGTGTAATTCGTTGCACTATGATTTTTACCAAAACCAATAATCGCACTTTGCGCTCCTAAGAACACCGCACGACGCACACTTTTAACAGCTGTAGAATCTGTCGATTTAACACCATGAGTGACATGGATTGCTTCTCGTAAAATAACGCCATTATACATACCTAGTGAACCATCAAAGATTGGGTTCTTTGCACGAGACGTCGCGTAAACCGATTTTTGAATATCCAACCATTCACCAGCCGCCGTATTGGTCCGCAACTGCATAACTTGGGTTGGATGCAAATAAAGTACATAAACATCATCACCGTTGACATGAACCGGAGAAATTTGCGGATTGGCAAGTTTAGCTTTTTTTACCGCTTCATCAATCAATTTAAGGCTAAAGCTATGTTTGGCTTTATCGTTGAGATCTTCATCCTTGGTTTTGCCATCTGGGCGAATAATTCGTTCACTGCTTGGTGCCATGATTTCATTAAAGCCGTAATGAACCGGTTTAATGTACACTTCTCGACCATCAACATTGATCATACGTGCTGTATAACCACACACCTGAAGAAAGAACATGATGCTTAAACGATTGGCATACCAGCGAACCAAGCCTTCTTTGGCTTTCTTGCGTAAATTCGGTAGTATCCTCTGTTGGTCAATCGAGTCATCATTAGCCACACGTGCTGCATGTAAAAGCTCGTTAATGACCAACCTATCATTCATAAATTGAAGCGCTTCTTCATTGCCCTCTAAAGTTTCACCCTGTGTGACACCATCTCCAAACAGATTCACCAGCAAACTGAATGTAACACTATCCCCTGCACTCTTATGGGTTTCATTATAAAGCTGGATAATGCTGTTTGAACTTTTACCTATCAGGGGAGCAATTTTTGTTGCCTTCAAAACTTCATTGCTTAATTTCTGTGACCACAATTTTACCGATTGTGGATCATGAGTTCCTATATGTGTTGTTGCCATTTTTGATTTCACCTTTCTTTGCTGTAAAAAAAACCGGCTTAAAGCCGGTGAAAAACCCGCATAAAAGGCGGATTATGTTGAAAAACTTATTGTCTAATCGGGCTCTGCACCCATAATTTCATAAAAACGGGCTTCATTCTTCGGATTTGATATCCATACGTTGAACTCCTTCTCTGACATATTGGCAAGAGTTTCTTTAGTCATAGGACCTGTTACCCCTCCTCCACCAGATGCCGTTAAGGTTCTCGCAGAATTCTGCCGGCTTTGAAGCGCTGCAATCTGATGATTGGCTTGTACGGCTTGGTTTTGATAGCCTAGATTTTGTGCTATCCTATAAAGCTCTTCTGCCGGATTGACACCTTTTTGTGCACAAGTTGCGACAATCGTACGTAATTCGTCCCCTATAATCGCATCTATCGTGCTTTTTTGTGCATAATTCGGATAGACTGAAGACCACGCATTCAACTGCTTTGCACGCGTCTCATAAAGAAAATCTGCCGCGGCATCAAAATCACTGTATTTATCTTTTACAGACGTCACAGAGTTTTCTAAAAACTGATTCAAATGCCCATTAAATTCTTGGTATTCAACCGCTTGCCTTTGCGCATCCTGTTGCGCTCGAATATACGCATCTTGCTCTTGAAGCTTCTTGCCCATCCAACCCATGTAGCCAATAATGTCTTGTGTCGGATCTGGGGGAGAGCCACCACCATCAACATAAGATTCATGGAGTTGCGAATCATAAAATTTTGCAAGCGCTTCACGGGCTCGCTTGGCTTGTTCTTCTGCACGTTGCCGATCTTGACTTGCAACAATCTCTGAAGGATTTTCAACGGCTTCTGCAACCGGTTCTGGAGACGTGACTTCATCAGTGTTAATCGTTTCTACATCATTGACAGTATCAAAAGAGCCATCATTATCAAAGACCGATACTTCACTCTTGTAATCTTCATTCAATTCTGCATTCATTCTTTTTCCTCTCTCAAATGCTTCTTCCTCTATATGTGGCGGCTCTCTCTCGCATGATCTGATTTTGCATCTGTTCATTGTAAATACGCTGCCGTTCAAGTTCATGTTTCTGTTGCATAATCTCTGCTTCCAATTCTGCTCTCTTTTGACGCATAAACAATTCAATCTGCTTTTGTTGTAAATCCATCTGTTGCATCTGGCTTTTGGTTGCCATATCCTGCTGTTTTTCTTGCAACTTCATTTCTAGTTCTGGATTCATCTGTTGTTGGGCTTGTTGTGCGATTTGCTGCTGTTGTTGCACTTTCTCACTTACACGATTAAGCAGTGATGCAGGCAAGGGGGAATAACGCAGTAAATCAAGCATGACATCCGGTGTAACCGCATTTTGAAGCAATGGTAACAGTTGCGTGATAATGCCAAAGGTTCGTTCTTTTTCATTCGGACTGGTTGGCGCATCATCCACCACAATATCATAATCAACACTCATCACCGCTTCACGCGTCAACGGAATGTATTGCGCATTCTCTTCTCCAGAAATCCGCACCAAACGACCATCAGACAAGTAATTCTGGATCAAGTGCAAAATAAGCTTGCCTTGCCTTTTGCGATACAAACGCAAGCCATCAAACAGACAAGCAAGCAGATTTAAACTGGATTGACGCCGTTGTGCCTCCAAAATCCCTGCTTGTGATACTTCTCGCGTTCCTATAAACTCTGGCGATAAGCCGGTAACCTGATTAATTGCCTCTTTCGCTTCATTAAACAGTTGGAAAAAGCCCGTAGGAAACTGAGAGACCGGTTTTGGCTGTATCTTGCCACCTGCAAGCGCTCCATTTTTTAAAACCGTAATACTGTCTGCTCTGCTCCAACTTTTTACGGCTTCTCTCTCATCTTCAAAAGCGCCTCTCTCCGCCATAATCCCGCCTTTGGATTGGCTATTAAGGATATGCATCACTTGACTAAAATATTTATTAGCCCATCGCTGTGGGTCTTTTGTGGGACGTACAACCCCATAAAATTGACGCTCTATCTTGTCAAAATAACCCGTGATACATTCCCAACCCAATTGACCAGCTGGAACCATCGGTTGATCGGGACATAGTAAAACTTTCCTGCCTAAAAAAGCTCGCTTAACAACCTTTTTATTAAAAGCCGCCCCTTGGATATCGGGCATCATGCACTGAAGGTGCTTAAACTCCTCCTCGCTATAATCACGAAGTTCACCTGTACTTAAATCGGGTGCTTTGTAATATCTCTCGCTTTCGAACCAACGGCATTCAACAAGGGTGATCATTCGTCGACCGTTTTCAACATCAATTCCTCTCTCATCATCATAAGCCTTTAAATTATTGTGATGAACTCCTTCATAAGCACTCCCATCACACGCCCAATCCGCACTCGATAAGACATTGATTTATAATAATAATCTAGCGTTATTCATATTGAATGAGAACTCCGAATAACGTAAGATTCTCTTATTTCAAAGCTGTTTATCTTGAATCAATCAAAACTACTCATTTGCACATCACAAGCGGGATGAGTGTGTGGATAAAATTTGTACAAGAAAGGAGTAAAAATGGTCCTTATGAACCGTCTTAATGCAAGATCTGTCGCAACATTGGGGGCTGGCAAATATAATGATGGTGCTGGCTTGCTTCTTCACAAACGTAAAGATGGTGGTGCTCAATGGCTTTACCGTTATACCATTCACGGTCGGCGCCGTGAAATGGGCT
>NZ_BAABIY010000087.1:0-4395 GCF_039543025.1 Bartonella acomydis
CCAATCCAGCCCTTTATGCGACCAGGCAAAGATTTAAAAAAATCCATCAATTTTGTGATGGTCCCCATAAAGCCATCGACAATCCAACTGGCTAAGTCTTCCCCTGCTTGTTCCATACCTGCTTTGGCAGCCTCAGAGAGCGTTTCGCGGGCAAAAAAGCTTCCCAACCAGCTCCAAAAGTTGGAAAGGCTTTGTTTAAAGCCCTCCCACACATTGCCAAACCACTTGCCAACAGCGCTAAGTCCCTGTTTGAACTTTTGCCAATGGGCAGAGAAATCAAAGGCAGCAGCAATAATGTTTTTCCAACGTGTAATGGTTGCCGTGTCAGCACCAAAAAAACGCATGACGGCTTCAAAGGCACGACCAAAAGCGCGTATTAGCCCCCGTGCAAATCCTTTGACAAAGGAAGAAAAACGATCCCAATATTTCCACAAAACAAAACAAGTCGCAATGATGACAGCTACAACAGCGGCAATCAGAGCACCGATTGGGCTAAAAACAGCCCCAACCACAGAGGCTATGCCAGCAGCAATCACTTCTATCGCTGTCCCTATCCAGCCAAAAGAGGCAGCAAATGCTGTACCTGAAATTGCGATCCCTCGCAAAGCTCCCATCAATAAAGTCATGGGGCGTAAAAGTCGCAGTGAACTTGCCCCAAGACCTGCGGTTAACAAGCCCAGTGAGCGCCCTGAAGCCAAGAGCCCGCGCCAACTTGCCTTCAACGCACCACTAACAACCCTCTTCTTGATAAAAGACGTGATCAATTGAAGAAGCCCAAGACGTGTGCCAGCAAAAGTAAAGCGCAACACACGCAAAGCAATATTAAAAGCCATCAGAGCGGCAATGGTTTTGATAATGGCGCTTGTTAAAGTGGGATGAGCATTCGCCCACGCCATAAGAACATTGATAAAACCACCAACACTTTCCATCAAACTGTTGAGGGGGGGGGCAGAAGCACTTCACCAATGGTAATCCCCAAAGCCACGATACGGTTTTGCAACAGTTCAAATTGCCGCATAGCACCGGTTGCTTGTTTATCCGCCTCTTGTTCGACAGAGCCTTTAAAGACTTTTGGATCTTTCACATACTCTAATGCTTGCCCTAACAGCTCTGGGATACCCACCAATTTGGCAAAATCACCGGTAAAGTCTCGCCCAGCAATGGCAATCAGCGAACGCATCCCCTGTTCGGATTTTGCTAAAACATCAAAAAAGCGCACCAAAGTACCGGTGGCATCTTTCTCCAGATCTTCCATGAATTTTTCGCGGGAAAGCCCAATATTGGCAAAAGCATCTTCAATATGTTTACCCCCTGCCTGTATGCGCGCACTGATAGAGTTAAAACCACGCGCTGCACTCTCTGGGACAATCCCAGCAGAAATCATCGCCGTACCAAAAGCCGCTGTTTCGCGGGCTGTCAGTTTAAACATGGTTGCCGCTCCGGTGGCACGATTGGTAAAATCAGACACTTCACTCGCCTTTGCCGCCATGTGGTTAGAGAGATGATTGATGGCATCGCCTAGATCTTCAATGCTCGTCTGATTAAGCTTAAAGACATTGCGCAATTTGGCAAAGCGCTCTCCAATCTGATCCCCGCTCATATCAAAAGCAACCGCTGCCTTGGCAGCATAAACACTAAAAGCTTCTAAATCTTGTTCGCCAATTCCTGCTTGGCTGGCACTTGTCATCAATTCTAAAACTTCACGGGCAGCGAGAGGGATCTTTGTCGAGGTTTCCAAAGCAAAACGGCGCAATTCCTTTAAACGATCAAGAGGGGCATCCAGAACCTTTTCCAAGCCTTTCATCGATTGATCAAATTGCATGGCTTTATAGAGCGGAGTAATTAAGGTTGCAGTTTGGGCAATGGCTCCTACCATACGACCACGTGCATGGATAAAAGCATTTTTCGCATTGGCTGTTGCTTCCTTCAAGTGCTTAGGGTCAAACCAATTTTTAAAGTGTTGCCTTGTCTTGTTTTGGAAATGCGCAACATCGCTACTGAAAGCTGCAAGATCACTCTTGGCAGAGGCAATCCCCTCTTGCAGATGATTCACAAAACGCACAACAAGGGAAACATCCATGATCGCATCTCATCCTAACATTTGGCTTTCATATTCTTGGGCTTTCAGGCGTGCTAATTCATAGCGATAGGAGACAACATCAAGCCAATCCATCTGGTTAATCTCTAGAGCCGACCAGTGATAATAAAGAGCTAGCTCTGCTCCAAATTGTCCAGCATAGGGGATTGGCGTTGCGTAAAAAAAGCAAAAAAAGCCTTAAACACTGCCACAAGATCAACAACATCAAGACGATCAATAAGTTCAACAGATTCATGAGACTTCTCTGCCAAAAGCGCTGTAATACCTTCTGTCGCCTCATGGGTAAACAACACTTGTGAAAGCTTAAGAATGAGAACATCATTGCTAGGGTTTTTTTGCTCTGCAAATTCAGGTACAAGCAGCTCTGTCAACTGTGGTCCAATCAGCACAGACAATTGCTTGGCATGTTTGAACGTGGGGCGATAAAAGGTCAATTTATGCCGTGTTGCTTGCCTACCCTCACTGTCTTGGTACAGAATGGGAACAGCTAATTCCACCTCAATACTGGTTTGTAAACTTGTCATGATCAATTCCTATAAATTAAGTATAGAACGGCGACGCCCACCAATATCTTGCCCATTGCGCACCAGCCAACCACCCCGTTTAAACGAGAAACGATGTAAAACAGAGCCATCCCAAAATTCTGTGTAATCCCAAACATTCTTGATCTCGCAATCATAGCCTGTGGCTTTTCCAGCTGTTAAGCTTTCGCTATCGACTTTGACCAAGCGCCCTGTAACATCAATGGAATGTTCATGCTCGCGCCCATCTTCTTCAGACACCACATGTTTTTTGCCGGTAAATTTATGACGAAGACCAGGAGGACCGCCAAAGATACCGATGATTTCTGGCGTGTGGCTGCGGATTTTCATTTGCAAGCTCAAAGCTTTCACACCAAGACCACTCACATCAATTTGCATGTCAGAGCCCCCTGGTTGATAGGTTTCGGTGATTTCTTCCAACGTGGGAAGTTTGAGCGTTTCAAGATCAAGGTGAAGATTGACATCATCATCAACAATCAGGGTAAAACCACGAACAATTCTTAAAGTCATACATCACTCCTTGCTGCCTTGCGATAGGTGTCAAGCGTATCACCAAAAGCATAGGTCATTTTCTTTTGGATATCTTCAGCGAGCCGATTAAAGTAAGCACCGTTGCGCCGGCTTCCAAAGCTTAAATCTTCGAGAGGGGGGACTTCTTCTGCATCAAATTCCACCCGCAATTTTCCCAATTGCAAATTGCTGTTTGAATTCAAATCACGGTCAAACCAGACACGTCCTCCTAAAAGCGCACCGCGCGCAATCATATCATCAAGAAACTGTGTAAGGCTGCGCGTGATAGCAATAACATGTTGACCGGTCAGATTCTCGTCATTTGCCCAAGGGCGTAAATTGTTAATGATGGTTTTTTCCAAGGCTGCGCGGGTGCGTACCACATTGACAAAGCGCCAGAGTGGATCACTCGAGGTGGTGTGATTGCCCCATAAAATGCGTCCATTGGCAGCCATTTTCCCATGCGCATTTTGGCTAAGGCGAGCGGGAATAAAGGTGGCAATATCGGCTTTATTGAGACGGTTAGCCTCATGATCAATTTCCCCATCAAAATAGCTAATGGGGCGCGCTGTGCCTAAAATACCTTTAACATCTTGGTTGGAGGGAGACCAAAAAACACCTCCCTTTTGTTTGTCCCGTTTGATAAACATGGCTGCCACAAAGGGGCTTGCCGGTTTTATACTAAAGCCCCCCTCACTATCTGCTACCCGCACAAAGGGATCAATCAGATAACAAAAGCGTGAAGAGAAATCCGCACGAAAGGCAAGGCTTTCTTCCGTATTTTTGCCCCCCGTATCGAACACCGCAATCGCTTGTAGCTTTTCGGCAACCTGTTCTAAAGCATCTGCTAGTGGATTTTTAGCATTATCAAGGCGCCCTGCACTATAAGCTGGCGCTAAGAGAATGCCAGGTTCCACACCTAAATGCCCTCTAGCATGCGCTAGAGCATGAACACCGGTCAAAGCCGTATTGGACCCCACCATTTCGGCTTGTGTCTCAGCAATGGTTGACTTTTCTTCTACCCGCACAAGGATCACTTGTGCCTCAATCCCTTGCGCGCGCACGGCATTGATAACATCAAGGGCTGTTCTTCTTGTCCCAAGCTTTTGGATTTTCTCTGTCTCATGGGTAAAGACCAACACGGGTTCGTTAAGGGGATAGGTCTGTGCATCCGCATCAAGGGCTGTAACAACCGCCCCAATGGCGGTTTGGCTAAACATCTCTAAAGGGCGAGAAGCTTGACCA
>NZ_BAABIY010000088.1:0-2500 GCF_039543025.1 Bartonella acomydis
CCGCCCCAGTCAAACTACCCACCATACACTGTCCCGAATCCGGCTTACGGACTGCGGTTAGACATCCATATCGGTAAGGGTGGTATTTCAAGGATGGCTCCACAGAGGCTAGCGCCCCTGCTTCAAAGCCTACCACCTATCCTACACATACAGATACAAATGCCAGTGTAAAGCTATAGTAAAGGTGCACGGGGTCTTTCCGTCTAACCGCAGGAACCCCGCATCTTCACGGGGAGTTCAATTTCACTGAGTCTACGTTGGAGACAGCGGGGAAGTCGTTACGCCATTCGTGCAGGTCGGAACTTACCCGACAAGGAATTTCGCTACCTTAGGACCGTTATAGTTACGGCCGCCGTTTACTGGGGCTTCAATTCAATGCTTGCACATCTCCTCTTAACCTTCCAGCACCGGGCAGGCGTCAGACCCTATACGTCGTCTTGCGACTTCGCAGAGCCCTGTGTTTTTGGTAAACAGTCGCTACCCCCTGGTCTGTGCCACCCTCTAACGGTTGCCCGCTAAAGGGTCACGCTTCTTCCGAAGTTACGCGTGCAATTTGCCGAGTTCCTTCAACGTAGTTCTCTCAAGCGCCTTAGTATTCTCTACCAGTCCACCTGTGTCGGTTTCGGGTACGGTCTATATGTGGGAGCTATTTCCTGGAACTGCTTCACTGCAAGATCAATCCAATAAGACCTTACAATACACGCAATCCGTCACTACCCACAGGTCCACGAATATTAACGTGGTTCCCATCGACTACGCCTTTCGGCCTCGCCTTAGGGGCCGACTCACCCTGCTCAGATTAACTTTAAGCAGGAACCCTTGGACTTTCGGCGAGGGAGTCTCTCACTCCCTTTATCGTTACTCATGTCAGCATTCTCACTTCCGATACCTCCAGGAGCTCTCACGAGTCTCCCTTCACAGGCTTACGGAACGCTCCGCTACCACTTACTCCAAAAGGAGTAAATCCACAGCTTCGGTGTATGGCTTTAGCCCCGTTACATTTTTGGCGCAGGGACCCTTATTTAGACCAGTGAGCTGTTACGCTTTCTTTAAATGGTGGCTGCTTCTAAGCCAACATCCTGGTTGTTTTGGGATCCTCACATCCTTTCCCACTTAGCCATAACTTGGGGACCTTAGATGGTGGTCAGGGTTGTTTCCCTCTCCACGACGGACGTTAGCACCCGCCGTGTGTCTGCTAGTTAGTTCTTCCAGGTATTCGGAGTTTGGTTAGGTTTGGTAATCCGGTGAGGACCCCTAGCCCATCCAGTGCTCTACCCCCTGGAGAATTCGACTAACGCTCTACCTAAATAGATTTCGCGGAGAACCAGCTATTTCCGAGTTTGATTGGCCTTTCACCCCTAGCCACAAGTCATCCCAATCTATTGCAACAGATACGGGTTCGGCCCTTCAGTAAGTGTTACCTTACCTTCAGCCTGCTCATGGCTAGATCACTCGGTTTCGGGTCTAATCCAACGAACTAAACGCCCTATTCAGACTCGCTTTCGCTACGCCTACACCTATCGGCTTAAGCTTGCTCGTTGGACTAAGTCGCTGACCCATTATACAAAAGGTACGCCGTCACCCAGAACAAATCTTGGGCTCCGACTGTTTGTAGGCATCCGGTTTCAGGTACTTTTTCACTCCCCTTGTCGGGGTACTTTTCACCTTTCCCTCACGGTACTGGTTCGCTATCGGTCATGCACGAGTACTTAGGCTTGGATCGTGGTCGACCCATATTCAGACAGGATTTCACGTGTCCCGCCCTACTCAAGGACTTAAAGAAGAGTTACGTATACGGGACTATCACCCACTTTGGTTCGACTTTCCAGTCGATTCTACTTTTCTTTCTTCAAGCCACTGGCCTGGTCCGCTTTCGCTCGCCACTACTAACGGAGTCTCGTTTGATGTCCTTTCCTACAGGTACTTAGATGTTTCAGTTCCCTGCGTTTGCTTCTTACACCCTATTTTATTCAGGTGTAGATACCTTTATCTGACGACTAGAAAATTAAACTGTTTGTAAAAAAACAGCTTAACTTTTCCAGCCATCAAAGGTGGGTTGCCCCATTCGGAAATCTACGGATCAAAGGGTATTCGCACCTCCCCGTAGCTTATCGCAGCGTATCACGTCCTTCATCGCCTGTGCATGCCAAGGCATCCACCAAATGCCCTTAAGACACTTGATCGTTCTCATTGCCAATATTCATCCAACAATCACTATAAACCACCAGGAATGTTTCACTATTTGCCATTACTGAGTTGTTTACTTATTGTTTCTCTGTTTGTCCGCATTCTCTGTCTTGTGCAAAACTAAGCGCAAAACAAACATAAATATCAGCAGAAAAGACCAGCTTCTCGAGATATATTCAATGGCGCGGTTAAGCTTCCAATCATATGCAAGGGCTTTGAGCGTTCCCTTGCGACAAATGATTTTTTACAGTTTTATCTATTTTTCATAGCTTTATCTTTAAGCCTCTCTTTAAAGAAAATTTCTTTAAAGACA
>NZ_BAABIY010000089.1:0-5947 GCF_039543025.1 Bartonella acomydis
TTGCGCTGTCACTTTATCAGCCTGCACGCTTGCGCGGTAACGGTAAGTCACCATATAGCTGCTTCCCGGTAACGGTTCATCGCCCACAGGTGCCCAATCAATGGTATCTCCGGTCTTTTTAAAATCTCTACCTTCTTTAAATTCCTTACCTCCTTGCACAATTTTAAGAAAAGCCGTGATACTTTTATCAGGAACGCCATCACGCCCAGATGCAATAGCTCCGCGGGTGATATGAACGGTTTTTTCTTTCGTCAATAAAATGGAATGAACATCGGCAATGGGAGCGTAATAGGTTTTAAAGGTAAAGCTTGTTTTGCCTTTTAGGGGCGCGAAAATATGGGTTTCGCTAGGAACTTCGCTTGTCGAAGAGTCTTCTTGTTCTTCATGGCGCAAAGCCGCTAAGCGTTTGCGTTTAAAGCCATTGATATTGGCTTCTCCCTCTTGAATACTGAACACTTGCTTTTGTCCCTCTTGTCCCAAAGCTGTGACACGGCAACCATTGACAATATAATGCCCATGGGCGCGGTCATAGGTTGCAATAGCTTGCATGGCTGGTTCAAGCAGTGAGGGTGATTTTTGATCAATGAGAACACCATCTTGTAAAATGTAAACGGGGTAAAATGTTCCTTGCTTCCTATCATCTTTGAGAGCCCAGACAAGTTTTGCCACCTCACGGGCGGCACCTCCCTCTCCTTCTGCTAAAGATCCCGGAACTTGCCCCAAGAGCTCTGGATCATCTTCATATGTCACCCAGCTTTTTTGAAGCTTCACACCGATTTCCATCCTTCCAACCATGGAAACATTCTCTAAGACGGCATTTGAGACAGGAAAGATATCGCCGGCGATATAAATTTTACCCTCTGTTAAAGTGACGGTTTGCTTATCTTTATTGACAAAGGCGTCAGCCCGTTCAACACGGTCTCCTTCTTGTGCCACAAGGCGCCCCAAACGGTTATGTCGTCCCCTTATGATGGTTTGAACCTCGTTGAGTTCACCCGCTTGAAGAAAAGGGCGCTGTCCATAAAACACAACGCTTTGTTGTTCATCTTTGCCGCGAGAGCGATCAATTGCAAAGGGTAAGCCACTTTCATGCTTCATATTAAAACCTCAATAAAATCTTGAATTGTTCGCGAACATCAGCACGCAAAGGAATATTGATTGGTGTTTTAAGGATCTCCACACCACCCTTTAGTTCACCAGCGTCACACCAAAGTTTGCCAGGAGGTGTCTGCTCTGCTGGAGTGCCATGAACGAGGAGGGAAATAGAGGCGGCTTGTTTGTCTTCAACATCCCGAAAATCTGTACGGGCGGCAAGAAACAGCATGGTGCCAGTTTTCGAGGGCTTAAATCTGTTGCCACAATGGCTGTAAACACCCTCTAAAGCTTGTTCAACAGGCGCTACAGCATAGCATCTGCGATAGCCAATTAGAGCATTGTCTGGATCTCTTAAAGCCAAATAAAGTGTGCGGTTTTGGAACCATTCCGCCATCAATATATCGCGTTCATGCTTTTTGACCGAACACCATGGAAAATTTGCCAACTCCCATGGATAATCAATTTGATCCCAACTTAACTCTTCGTCACCATCATCAATCCAATTACCAATCAATGTGCCTTCTTCTTTTGTGAGAACGTGATTGATTTCTGTTGTGCGCCCAAAGGAAAACAGTGTGTCTCCAGCTGTTACGCGGATGCCGCTCTCAAAATCGAGCATACTGTCATCAAGCTTCGACATATTGGCTTCCATAGCCCCCACATCATAACCAGTGACACCACGGCGAAAATCAGAGCGCAAGCTTTTAGAAAGGTCGACAATGGCTTCAATTGCCTCAAGAGAGTTCTGTTCAGGCAATCGGTCAAATTCAAGTTGAAAGGAATTCCACCACGTACGCTCTGACCACGCGGGTGTGAATTGTGCAGAAAGTCCAAGCCATTCAAGCCCCATATCAATTGCAGCTACAGAGCCACGTATCCGCTGCCATTCAATTCCCTGATCAAGAAGATCATAAAGGTTTGGAACATAAGGTGTGAGTTCACCAAGCCCATATTCTTCAATCAGCCACGGCAAGAAGCGGGGAGGGCGTGTGATCAGTTTAGAGCGTGAAATCCCCAAAACAGAACCATCAACATCTTGATGAAAATCGCAAACATCAGCAAGGCACCTTTCAAATTCCGTTGCATTTGTTGGGAGTAAAGTACCACCCATTAGCGCGCCCGCCCTTTAAAGTTTAAGGTAACCTTGCCAATGGATAATACTTCCTCATCGGAAACAGCATTATCCGTTGTAGGTTCAACAGCAATGACTTTTTGCACACCAGGGATCATCAGTTTTGAAATCCACCACGAGAGGCTTAATTCGCGCCCAAGTGCTTGTTCTTGTTTCCAAGCGGTGCGTAAGTTGGCTTCCATTTGGGTTAAAACCGTGAGTGCTGTTTCTGGTAACAGCCAAACATCTGCTGTCAAGTCTACAACTTTTGCAACAGCCGCATGCACAAGAATAGTATCATTGGTCATGATGACATTCTTATCGTGAAGGGCTTGTGAGACTTTGTCTAGCAAGTCTTGGCTTGCTGTTTCTTCTTCATTGTTGCCAAAAATAGCAACATGAATGGTTGGTTTTTTCCCCTTTCGATAAATAATGGCATCCTTCACACGGTTATCTGCGGATAAAGCAATAAATTTGTAGTAAGGTTCTGTTCCACTACCTTTGCCACTGCGAGTATGAAGTCTTATGCGTTCGCGGTATCTCTCATCGCTCTCACCGTCCATTCGTTGAACACCATGCCAATTTCCCAAAGCATCAAGAGCTTCCTCTTTTGCAAAATCAAGAATATTGTTGCGTGCTGCTTCGTTAATGCGTTGTCTTAAAAGAAGCTCTCGATAGCTAAAAGCCTCAATGATTTTTAAAGCAGGGTCACTTTCTAAAAAGGTATAGCTGGGCAAGAGTTCTTTTAAATGTTCAATATTTGCTGCGCGGATTTCTTCAAAGGAAAGTTCTGAGATGATTTCGGGATTGGCAAGGTTCTTCATTGTATCAATAATCCTTCCATGGTAGTGGGCTTGCCTGATGGTAAGTAAATGCCAGCAAAGGATAAGGATACTTTTCCATCATCACCCCTTTTAAAATCAATTTTTTTCAGTTTAAAACGTGGTTCCCATTTGTCTAAAGCCTCGGCAACGGCGGCATACAGGGCAACGGCAAAGGCGTTATTGGCTGGTGCATCAATAAGTTCTCCAACACGTGAACCATAATTGCGTCGCATCACCCGTGTGCCAATGCGCGTTGATAAAATATCAAGAATCGATTGGCGCAAATGATCAATACCAGAGAGCGGCTTTCCTGTTGTGCGATCCATTCCACTGTTCAATTTGGACCTCCTGTCATAGAACCACCAGGGGTAACACCTCCGTGAACGTGGCTGTTTCCAATGTTGGTGCCATTATGCTTTAAGTCACTAGAATGAAGAGCAATGCCATCATCACAATGGAGTGAAATTCCCCCACCTGCTTTTAGGGCAATGGCTTTTTCTGCGTTTAAATTCAGATCACCTTGTGCGGTAATTTTGATACCTTCTGGTGCTTGCAGTTCTAATTTCTTGCCATCTCCTTTTATCGATACGCCATCAGAAATCGTGAGACTAAACTTTCCTCCAGATGTGAGATTAAGGGTATAGCTATTTTGTTTATCATCATATTCAACGGTAGTGCCATCAGGATAAAGCGTTTTATGGATATTGCCTTTATCGGCGGCTTGGTTCGCATCGGTGTGAAGTGAACCAACAATTATCCCTTGTGATAAATCGCCAGAGGAAGAGACGACAACAACTTGCTCTCCAACATCACGCCCTTCATAAGAACAGGTTTTACCGGCGCGGGCTTGTGTATCTGGAATCCAGTCACTGACAAGATTGCCACTCTTTACACGATAGCGTGCATTTTTATGGTCGACATGGCTAATTTTTCCAACCACCACCATATTGGCCACACGTCTTTTTAAATCCGTGATCTCTTTATCGCGTCGCTCTAACATGAAGCAGCCTCAATTTTTACGTATTTTTCTTCGTTTTCCACACCGGTTTCTGGTTTAAAACCGACAAGAGGTTCAACAATTCCTGTGGTTTCATTTCCTTCATGAGGGGAGGGGATATTGGTCACGTAAGTGACTTCAAAGGTTAAAATTGCACCATGGAGCGCTAGCGCCCCGTTATCGCCAAAGGCAAAAGCAATATTTTGCAAGCGGCATGTCTCAACAGTGTTGTTAAGATTGGGATTGGCATAGAAAATCTTCTCAACTTGCCATGCTAATTGATCAACGAAGGATGCTCCGTTTTCTTGTGTGCTATAACATTCAACATCCACTGTTAAGATGCGCCGCCTTAAGCCAAAATCATGCCCATCTTCGATTGTTTCGTTTTGCGTTGAGATATTAATGGCCGGCATTGCTTCAATAAATAAATTGAAGTCACGCATATTGAAAACATTATCACCAGCTGTTGTTTTGGCTGTTTTTATCAACCCAACAAATGTTTCTCTTATCGTTTCGCGCGGATGCATAAAGGCTCCTATTCGAACAAATTGATATTTAATTATTTTTATTGTATTTGTGGATACATTTTGATATACATTCGTTGTGACAATAAATATCAAAATTCATGGCATAAACTGGGATGAAGGTAACTGGCCCAAATGTGCTAAACATGGAGTTTCTAAAAAAGAAATTGAGTATTTATTCACCGAACCTGGAAATCTGGTCATAAAGAACGACCCAAATGTTAAAGAAGAGCGTTTCAGAGCTATTGGTAGAAGTTATAACGAAAGATATATTTTTTTAGTTTTTACCTTAAGAATGATAAAAAACGAACTGTTTGTGCGTCCTGTTAGCGCCCGTTATATGCACCAAAAGGAGATTGATTTTTATGAAAACCTCTAAATTAAAACAGATACCTGTTTTCAAGACAGATGAAGAAGCAGAAAACTTTGTTGATACTGCCGATCTTACAGATTATGACTTAACGGGTTTTAAGCCCGTTCATTTCGAATTCTTACCTAAAGAAGCTTCTATCAACATTCGCTTGCCTCAAGCGCTTATGAAAGCTTTAAAGGAAAAAGCGAAAAAACAAGCTATTCCTTACACACGCTATGTTAGGCATCTGATTGAACGAGATTTACGAAAAAGTCATCGTGGTTAGTATGTCCTTTATAGAGGACAATAGAAAAGATAGAGTTAAAACATGAACAATAATCATTATACGTATCGTGTTTTTTGGTCCCCAAAAGATGAAGAATATGTTGGTTTGTGTGCAGAATTTCCTTCCCTTTCATGGTTAGATGTTCAAGAAAAAAAGCTTTAAAAAGTATTATGGACCTTGTTTCAGAAGTCGTTGGGGATATGCTCCATAATGGAGAACAAGTCCCAATACCTTTGTCGCATGGCAAATGAAGTTAAAGTTTTAGATTATCATTGATTTATAGGAGGCTTGAGATAAAAAATTATATTGCAATACACCCCGGAGAAATTTTACGGGAGGAATATTTAAAAGAATATGCTCTCTCTGCTTATGCCCTTGCCAAAGCATTAAATGTTCCACGCACGAGAATAGAACGTATTGTTGCTGAAAATAGTCCAGTGACTCCCGATACCGCACTAAGATTAGCCTATTTTTTTGATACTACTGCTGAATTTTGGCTTAATATGCAAGCTGCTTATGACGTTAGTATATTGCAAACTGAAAAAGCAGACGAATTTGCCAAAATCAATAAATTTGAATGTAGGGTTTAACCACCTCCCCATTTTGAAAACGAGGAGGGGGCATATTTACCTTAAGCAACCTTTTTAATGGGGTTATCACAATCCGGTTCATAAGCACGCAACAAAGAATCCATGCTATGCGGTAGCTCTGAATCTCCAAAATCTGTAAGAACTGTTAAGATTTTAAGTATATTTGGC
>NZ_BAABIY010000090.1:0-6994 GCF_039543025.1 Bartonella acomydis
ATCTGTGCGTTTTAAAGATACTTTCCAGTTAGGTGCTTTTGGCTCTTCTTTAGAAGGTGGATTAGGTTTTAATGCTAAATTGTCTCCACAGTTTTCTCTTCATGGAGATCTTGTTTATCAGCATAAACTCAATAAGGTTGGTTTTTCTGGAACGAGTTTTTCTGGAGGAGTTCGTTATCAGTTTTAAGATAACCTATAGTACATACATTTTAGAAAAGGCAGCACATTGTGCTGCCTTTTTTGTTTTGTTCTCAAAAAAGAGTAATCTTTTGAGAGGAATGTAAAAGTCATAATTGTTTTATGCATGAGAGCATTTTTATGCTCAGGCGAACTTCCTTAAAATTTCCTGATAATGATATGAGACAGTGATTCAACGGCTCTTTAATAGTCAGTGTGCTTAGCTTTAGTGTACAATATGCTGCTTATATACATCTGATTTATTCACTGTGATACTTGGTACTTTCTGAATCTTGTTTTTAACATTTTATTGGTTTTCGTAGTCTTTTTCACACATATCTTTTGTCTACCTTTTAAAATTCACAATGATAGATTGTTTGTTTCATTAATTACACTCTATAGTTTTATTTTTGCTTTACACGAAATACAGAATGCATTATACACGTATAAATTGCGTATAGTGATTATTCTCCTATAGGTGGTTGTTGTCTTATGTGTAGGTTTTCAGCCAAGTTTATTGAAGCATTCATTATACGATTCAAATGAGCGTTAGATGCGTTCTTTTGTTTACGCCTTTTTGTATTTTGAGGTGCTCATCGGCATGTTTTTATCAGTGCTTTTGTTGTTAATGAGAGGGGAAAGAAAGTTTCGAGGGAACTATGATTAAAATGTTTAGAAATCGTGTGTGTTTATATACTGTTACAACGGCTATCTTTTCTTTGCTACAAAATGAAGTAGTGATTGGTGCAAATAGGGGGAATAATGGGCATTATGATATCAACAATATCTCTGTGTACGGTGCTGAGTCTGTTGATGGATTGTCTTATAAGGCGACCGTTTCTCCTGTGAATCCTGATGGAAATTTTCGTAGTATGTATCCTAGTGTATCGCTTATAATGGACAGTAATTATAATTCTCCTCTTAGACAGAGGAGATCTAGTAATATTGATGCTAATAGTCTCAATAATTCTAGAAAAGATGGCGCTAATGCCTATTTGAATGGAAATGGCAATATTCCCGAGATTAGCATCACTCCCATCAATTCGATTGATCTGAACATTCCGATCAATTCGTATCGGGATTTGAGCATTGATGGGCATGAAGTTCCTGACACTTTTATTGGTAAGATTGATTATAATAATACGAGAGGTAAGGGGAAATCTCCCTATTTAAAATATGGGAGTTATGGAAATCTTGCGAGCAGTAATGAGTTGAAGCTTCTGATATATGATGGGCCATATTATGTATGTGATAATTGTACAGAAGATAGAATTGGCTATAAATCTTATATTATTAATGAGCCGATTTCCGCGTATCCAAGTGAATATCCTCCTAATAATATTGCTGCTATAATGGTGAAGGGATTAGGTACGACAGTTAAGAGCAAGAATGTAACGGTTAGCGGTAGTGTTTCTGATGAAACTTTTCTAATTGGTGTGCATGCATTAGAGAATGGCAAGATTGTTTTGGAAGACCCGATTATCAAAGGTACAACTATAGCCCTTCGTGCTGATAATGGAGTGATTGAGGTAAAGCATGGAAATATTGAAGAAAGTCAGGAAGGGATTGATGCAACAGATAAGTCATTTGTTCTTTTGGAAGATACAGACATTAAAACTGCTAATGGGGTTGCAAGTCTTTTAAGTTATGAGCATTCAGAAATTTGGATGTCAGATGGATCCGTTGATTTTATGAACAGTCATGGGGTTTCTTCGATGTTAGGTGGGAAGATAAATCTCGAGAATGTTAAAATTATTGGAAAGGCTAACGAAAGTGAAAATCATGCGGTTGTGCATACGGATTTAAGGGGGGCTGTTAATTTAGAGGGTACGAATATTAGTGCTATGGGTATCCATGGCATATTATTAGAAAATACAGTCAATTCTCCTCTTTTGCAGGAAGTTAAAGATTTATCGGATGAGGATTCTGATTCTAGGATTTCTGTGACTGAAGTTAATATCAAATCCTCTTCTATGAATGTAACTGGTAATGCGGCGTATGGTATATATTTTAAAGGAAAGAATCCATTGATAGAACACGATCTTCAAAAAGAAGATTTATCAGAGAAAGACAAAAAGCCCTCTAGAATGGAAGTTGTTAATTTAAATAAGACAAAATTTTCTGTTAAAGATAATGCTATTCAAAGTACTAACATCATTAAAGGTATTGTTAGTTTAACAGAAAGTACGTTGCGTTCAGAGAAATTATTGTTAAAAGCTCAGAAGGGCGCTGCTTTAACAGTTTTAGCTACCGGTTCTACCCTTGAAGGCGGAGTTCATATTGATGAAATTTCTACTGCTAAGCTTTATTTAGGTGACAAATCTGAATGGATTTTACGAAAATCGAGAATGGGTGAACGGACAGGACTGAGTTTGATAAATGATTCATCTATTTCACACGTCACTCTTATGAATGAGAGCTCTATTAAATTTACAAAATTGAAACCTGAGCCAGATTACACTTATCAAACACTCAGCATTGGAAAGGGAACAGGTGTTGCTTATAAGGCAGGTGATGGTGCACATATTTATCTTAACACATATCTGAATGAGGGAGGGGATCTTAAAAAGCAAAAAACTGATCGTGTTTTAATTCATGGTGATATTGAGGGAAAAACTAGGGTTTATGTGCGTGGCGTTTCAGGAAGTCCAGGAGGATCTACGGGTAGTGGAGGAAATAATCAAGGGATCTCTATTATTCAGGTTTCTGGAAAGGCAGAGAGGGATTCTTTTAAATTGGATGGTGATTATGTTGCGTTGAATGCTTTACCATATCAGTATAAGCTTTATGCTTATGGTCCAAGCTCTGAATTAGGGAAGGCGGACGCTTCTCAAAGACAAGTTAAAGGTGAAGGGGATTTTTGGGATTTTCGCCTTGAAAATGGATATATTAAACCTAAACCAGGACCAGCTCCTAAACCTGGGCCTGCTCCTTCTCCAGAACCGGGACCTCGTCCTAAGCCGGAGGTTAAGGCTGTTGTTCCACAAGTTCCAACTTATTTGTTTTTGCCAAATGCTTTGTTTCATACAGATTTAAGGAATATTACTCATCAAAACAAGTGGTTAGAATCGTTACGCGTTGCTTCTAGTGGAATGTTAGAAATGCGTGAAAACCCTGCTTTCTTTATACGTGGTTATGGTGGTAATCACCGTTATACGTCAAATTTTTCTGAGCTTGAATATGGTTATGGAGGTGAACTTGACTATAATGCCGTTGATGCAGGTGTTTTGCTACAGACGATCGAAAATACATATGGTTCTACTTCTTTTGGGGTTATCGGATCTTATGAAAGACTTTCCTTGCAACCTTTGGAGGTTGAACAGAGCCGAAAAAGTACTTTTGATAAATGGACCGTTACGGCATATGGTGGTATGCAGTGGGATACAGGTTTTTACGCTGATGGTCTTTTATCTTATGGTCTGTTCAAAGGTGATGTTCTCACTCTTGCACGGGGCAAGACAGCTACATTAAAAGGAAATGCTTTAAACGCTTCGTTGACTTCTGGTAAGCCGTTTGTGATAGGCGGTGAAGGTCTTGTTTTAGATCCCCAAGTTCAAGTTGTTTACCAGCGACTCCAATTTGATAAGACCCATGATATTGACGATTTTGATATTGTGATGGGAAACATTGATCAGTGGGTGACACGCATTGGTGGGCGTTTAACAAAAATGCTTACTGTAGGCGATGAAGCACGTATTATTTCCTTTTATGGAAAGCTTCATGTTGCGCATGGTTTTGGAAAAAAACAATTTGTGCATTTTAAAGATGCTTTTCAATTGGGGGCTTTTGGTTCTGCTCTAGAGACAGGATTAGGTTTTAATGCTCAATTGTCTCCAAAATTTGTACTTCATGGAGATTTGGTTTATCAGCATAAGCTAACAAAAGCTGGTTTTTCTGGAACCAGTTTTTCTGGTGGACTGCGCTATAATTTCTAGTTTTGTTATATTGGGGGTTAATACTTTAAAAAGTCACAAGCATGATTTGTGACTTTTTTCATTTTATCTCTTTATTTCTTATATTTTTAAAGAAATAGCTATTTTTCATGTTTTAAATGCGCTTTTTAGTTGTTTTTTAAATTCTTGATTAGAGAATGTTGATGAGTTCTTGTGTTCGATAATTCATTGCCAGAATTACTAAATTTTCTATTTTATAGCCGTTTTTTGTGTTAATAAACCATTTTGTGCCATTTGAAAAGAAGTACTGAATACAGAATGTTCTGTTATGGTGATTTCTCTTCTTATGAAGCCATAAAATCATTTACTAGCATGCCAGAAGGAGGATTACTATAGGGATAAATATCATTTAGAAAGGACTAACTGTAGATTTTAGAAATCTTTCAATGAAAAATATTCCTCAACATTTTGATTTTGCAATAAATTGGTGTTGCTATTTGTATTTTCATAAGTGTAAAAATGGTAAATTCTAATAAATCTTGGCTTATATGGCTTTTATAAGGAGGATTGAGAGAGGGGATTAGGAAAAACAAGAGATATTAAAAAAAGCGCCTAAATGTAAGACATAAGTGTGTGCCATTTTTTTGTGAGAGATGTGATTCCTTAAAAAAATACAATATAAAAATTTGAGCTAATGTTGCCTCTCCATTGCAAAGATATTGTTATAGATGTCTTTGAAAGTTATGAAGCTAAATTAAAAGAAGGTAGTAAAAATACACGTTTTTTCTTTAATATTATCTTAAAAGATGCAATATATGCATTTTAGGGGCTGGATCGGATAAATATACGCCATAATTCCTATAAATTTAGCATATAGAAGCAGGACTTTCTTACAGAGACAGAGTTATCAGTTTTTGTTCAAGAATGCAATTACATTAACTTTGGATATTATTTACATAAAACACAAAATATACTATCAGCTATAGATTTTTTTAACAAAATGTATTAAATGCTAATCTTGATATGATTTGGCAAGACATATGTTTTTAATCAGGTGGGGGCAAAAAGTTATGGTGGAATTATGGTCAAGATATTTAAAAATCGTCTCTCTTTATGTGCTTTCACAACAGTGATCCTTTTTTTTGCACATAATGCTAGTTCTGAAGTACAAGCTAATACCGATAGCACTGATGTAAAACTGCGTGCTGTTGTTAATGGTGTAGGGCAAGATGATAATAATGCATTTGTATGTGATACAAATTTATTTTGTTGGTTTAATGAGAAGAATACTTTGTTGACTATTGTTAATGAGACTTATCAGAAAACTACGGGTAACGCTAAAGAGGCTGCTCTAAGAAGTTCTGAAGAGGCAGGGATTATAGGCAAGGATATAACGATAAAGGACGCTTCAAGTACTGATAAGTTGAACGGAAGCTTTTGGAAATATGGTATAATAGCAGAGAATAGGGGAAAAGTTAATATAGAAGGAGGAGTGATTGACCTTACAGATGGTATTGGAGTTCAAAGTAAAAAAGGATATGTTACTTTAAAGAAGGTATCTATTGGCGGAAAAGCGAGCCAAGCGGTGAATAGAGATTTTCATAGTGGAAATTCGGTTTTTCAGATGAAGCAAAAAGGGGGATATATTGAGCTTAGAGAAGATAATATTAAGGTTACGGATATCCATGGTGTTTCCTTTCAAGGGGAACTGAGCTATATGGATATGTTTAATTCCACTGTTGTTGTGGAAGGGAATACATCTTATGGCCTTCGTTTTTTTGAGGACGACGTATCTGAAGAAGAACAGCAAAAAACAGATTTTTATTACGTGAAAGAAAAGGTTTATTCTTTTTTTGGAGAGAAGAAGTTATTTGGAAATTTACCAAAGGAAGACTTACCTAAACGAGGAAGTGTTTATTTATTTGATACCACTTTTAAAGTTCCAAATAGTATGGCTATTTATAGCAAAAAATCCGCGGGTCTTATTAAACTTTCAGGAAAATCTGAAATTTCTGGGGATATATTGTTAAAGGCTGAAGATGGTTCTTTTATAAAGGTTGCTGCTCATAATTCTACTCTTTTAGGAGGTGTCAATCTTGATGAGGATTCCTCTGCTGAATTTCGGTTAACGGGTGGTTCAAAATGGACTTTATCACAACCTAAAAATGAAAATTTACAAGTTTCTGGTTCTAGAGGTATTTCATCAATTTCATTGATACATCTTATTGATAGTTCTATTGTTTTTCAACAACCAGAAGTTAACATAGCTGATGGCTATCAAACGCTTTATGTTGGGAAAGGAGAAGGAGTAGTTTATCGTGCACAAGGTAATGCACGTCTCTATCTTAACACTTACTTAAATAAGGGTGGTGCTCTTCAAAATCAAAAAACGGATCGGCTTTTAATTCATGGTGATGTTGAAGGGAAAACAATAGTACATGTGCATGGTGTTTCAGAAAGTCCAGGGGGAGGGACAGGGCATTATGAAAATAACAAAGGTATTTCAATTATTCAGGTGTCTGGAAAAGCAGAGAAGGATTCTTTTAAATTAGATGGTGATTATGTTGCGCTGGATGGTTTGCCTTATCAGTATAGCCTCCGTGCTTATGGTCCAAGCTCTGAATTAGGAAAGGCCAGTGATTCTCAGAGATTAGTTGAAGGTAAAGGGGATTTTTGGGATTTCCGCCTTGAAAATGGATCTATTCATTCTGTTACTAAATTTTATCATCTAGATCGTGGACGTCATTCTGGTCAGGGAGTTAAGGCTGTTGTTCCGCAGGTTCCGACTTATCTGCTCTTGCCAAATAGCATATTCCATGCCGGTTTGATGGATATCAGCAATCAAAACAAGCAGTTGGAGATACAACGGAGTATATCCGGTGGAATGTTAGACATTGGTACAAATTCTGCTTCATTTTTGCGTG
>NZ_BAABIY010000091.1:0-9643 GCF_039543025.1 Bartonella acomydis
ACCAGAGCTGTACAATCTTTGTCACTCATATTTTCATGTCTAGAAAATTGAGACAATGCTATCCACAAATCGCATAAGAAGTTGGTATCAATCTTCATTGTACACCTCCATGGATTTGCTCTCTTAGGCATGCCAATCCTCTGGAGGTGATTTTTGTTGAAGGGAGGACCTTTTCTGTACCATCGGGTCTTTGAATAGTAATCGCAGGGCAATCCATAAAGCCTTTCTTGATTTTATCTTGATAGGGTAACAAAGGCGCCCCTGGAGCCGTCGATAGACCCAATCATTTTTACGTAGGTAATCGGTTAAATCCTTTGGTCTCACTTCAAGCATTTTTGCTGCTTCGATAAGACCGAACAGCCCATCAGAACGCTTTAAGCCTTCCAAAGCCTCTGCTTTTGGAGTTAATTCTGCAATCACATGATCTTTCTGTTCGATTTGGCTTTGTAGGTGATTTAAGACACCAAGTAAGGCTTCGGGTTTGGAATAGTCAACTTGTGGAACAGCGACTTGCTTTTCTAATTCTTGCCAACGGTCAATGATCTTAGCTCGTAAAGCAGTACTGTAACCAGATACGAGAATGAGACATTCACGTTTGGGAAGGTTATAACAAGGGAGGGTGCGACCTGTTGAATCTTTATAGACTCCTGCAAAATCACTGGGCTCAAATTTGAGCTCAGTGAATATTTGTTTAATATCTCGCATAACGTTTTTATGCTGCTTACCACACACCTCTGCAATTTCAATGCTAGACATAGTTTGAACTGTTGCGTCGTTAGCAACATTTTCTGTAACTTCTATAAGAGTGTTCATGATGAACTCCTTACTACTTAGACGTTTCTTAATGACACTCTAAAAGAGCGCCGGGTGCTAAGAAACACGGTAGTAAGTCCGTCGTTATGTTTTCCCCGTAAGGGTATTTTATGACATAACTACACCCGACAAGATCCTTATATGCTACGTACATATAATGAGTCAAAGTTTTTAAATTTGCGGAAGATTAGTTATTTCGGCAACCAACCCGCTTACTATCAAGGTGTTTCTTAGGCACCTGATTCGACAATAGACATATTGTTGCCATATTGTCAAGTGGTGACTTCACATTTTTTAAAAATTAATAAGTGTATCTTTATTTTATCTCTCGCAGAATAAGCTTGTACATACCGGATTCAGAGGCTTGTACCTCTGTGATCACGAAGTGGTCTTGAGAAGTATCTTTAGGAGAAATAATGACAACACTATCTTGAGGCTTTGGGGGGAAGCCGCCGATATCATGAATACAAACATCAAGTTCTTTTCTAGGTACTGTTGTGGGAATTCTCCCACCAGCGTCCGATTCTGAATGTTTAATGCCGTAAATCGCTGTAATCCGAAACGATTGTTGATTGTCCTTTCGCGTGTAGATGACGGGTTGCCCAAAGGTGTTACGTACATCTTGAATCATTTTATGAAGCAACCCGTACCATTGCATGTTATTTGCCTCCACTGACCGCTTTAAAGAGCATTTCAGGGCGTGTGCAGATGTAAAGCGGATAGCTGTAGACCTCCGGTTTTACCCATGCATTACGGTCGTTATCGACAATCAACATAGCGTAGAGAGGTCTTCCAACGGTGTTGGCAAAATCCAAGCTTTCTCCCGGTGCAAAGGTTTTTTGGAAAACCCCAGGCGCATTAGCAGGAAAGAATTGGCATTCATCAGGCTTAATCCCTATGGCGCGTTTTGTCCCAGCTTTTGCACTCACATTATAGTTATGAATACTCCGGTAATTAATGAACGTAACACCCGCAAAGTCAAAACTGCCAAAGCTTCCAGAACCAATTGCGCTTGGTGTTGCAACACCTCCAGCGCTATTGAGTGTTTGTGCAAGAGCTGTGTTGAGATAGGTCTCACGAATTGTTTTATGGTTTTTCAATTTGGAAAAGAATTCATTTCCACAAAGCCCAATAATCCGTGAACGATCAGAAAATGCCCCCTTTGAAGCCTCAATCATTCTCATAATAACTTGATCAACATGGTCGGCAACATTTGTTGTCTCAACATTGAGTTTAAAATCAATTGGCTTTGGGGGTGCAATTTCCCATTCCTTGTACCAATCAACAATAACAGAGCCATCAGCATCAAGCACAACACCTTGAACAGCGCCAAGCTGCATGTTTTCCCATGTCAATTCGATTTCAGAAATCAGCTTCTTTTGTTTTCTAGCAATATATTTCATTGCCGTCTCTAACTGATCTTCTGTACCAAATTCACGCCGGTTCTGAATTTCATCTGATTTTACCGTATCACTTTTAGCAATCCGTGTTGTTTTGAAAAACCTTAGATTACGTCTATCTCTATCTCCTTCAACCAAAGGGGCGCCCCGTTCACTGGTTTGAATCAAGGACAATGTATTGTCACGTCTTTCAATGCCAACCACTGTGGTACTTGTTTCCACTTCTTCAAAAAGATCAAGAGAGCTAATGAGCCCCGGTTGAAACTCATAGTTTTCAATCGCTTTCATCATGGTAACGGCAGAGAAAGCGTCGTGTTTAAAAAAGTTCATATCCATGTGCGCATTCTCCTATCGCAACAGTATTTTGTTATTGTCTTCTAAAGACTGAATGGCAGCACTTTTCTGTTCATCGGTGATGGCATCTGGCCATAGGAGTTCAGAAGCTTTTACGGTACTCAAGCGCGCTGTAATCACCGCGCGTTGCTCTGCCTCTGTTACATCAACAGTGGCATAAGAAATCCCTGCCGGCGTTTGACTGCCATCTGATAGTGCTGGATTAAGGGGAACATATTTTCCCGTTGCTGTTACTTTTCCCATAACAGTGCCGGCTTCAACAAATGCCCCTGATGCAAAAACCACTTCTTCATTGGACATATCCGTGTCATAGCGTCCAAGATAAGCGCCATTGCGAACATCTTCATAAAAAACTTGATTATTCATTTTATTGCCCTCCAAGCTGCTTCCCATCTTGTATGAATTTTTGCCTTGCTCGCCCCATCACTATGGGGCGCTGTGGTCGAGAGTTTTAAAGAGGAACTTTTCGAGACAGCAGCAGATAAGACAACATTTTTAGCCTTCTCAACATTCATGCCGCTTTTAATTGCTTTGGCTGCATCAAAAGAAACACCCAAACGCTTTGCTTGTTTTTCAAGGTTTGTCAGTGCCTGTGCGCGCTTTCTTTCCTTTTCAAGAGCTGCTTTTATGGTTTCTTGCTTATCTTCGTTGTTTTCATTTTCCTCTTCGTCTTCATCATCGTCGAAGTTTTCGGCATCTTCGTCAATGTCGAGAGTGTCTTCTTCGTCTTCATGGATGACGTCGATAATCTTTTCATCATCGTCTTCTTCTGCGCGATAGAGTGTGCGTGCCATGTGTTTTTTCCTTCTTTTGTTGCTGTTGGGGGTGAGTTAATGGAAGCTGTTAAGGCTTCCAAAGCTTGCGCAAGGGTCCCTTGCGTATCTGCTAATCCAAGCGTAATCGCTTGATTGCCTATAAAAGTTTCTGCTTTGGTGTCGCGGATTGCAGCCGCATTCAGAGGTCTGTTTTGCGCAACCAAATCCACAAACATCTCGTAGAGCAGGGCGCAATCTGCTTGTATTTTTATCTGTGCTGTATCGGCGAGTGGTTCGTGAGAATTTCCATGAACTTTGTGATCACCTTCAAAGATAAAAGTCCATTTAAGCCCATGTTTTTCATCGGCACGGGACTGATCAAGATGGGCACAAACAACCCCAATGGAGCCCACAACCCCTGTGCGCGCAATCCAGATTTGAGAAGCAGAACAAGCAATGGCATAAGCTGCAGAACAAGCAACCTCATTGGCATGTGCCCAAATGGGTTTGTTATATTTTTTTGAGAGTGCTTGAAACTCTTCCACAAGATCAAACACACCACCAGCTTCTCCACCGCTACTATCAATATCAAGCAATATTCCGCGAACATCAGGCTGCCCAATCGCTTCACGAAAAGAAGCCCCCAAACCTTCATAAGAGGTTAGACCCGATAAAGCTCCAAGCCATGCACAACGGCGTACAAGCGTGCCGTGAACCGGTATGATGGCAATATTGTTTTGCACGACGTAAGTTTCTGGTGGTCTTAAAGGAGCACCATCTTTTTCTAACAATGCTCTTACGGCAAACTTTTCTCCTGCAAAAAGCCGTGGTGCAAGAGCATTGAGAATAATATCCAGCTTTGTGGAGGCAAGCATGAGAGGAACGCCAAAAAGCCGGGATGCCAAAAACGGCATATCAAGATTATTCGCCATTTGCATGTGCCTTACTGTCTTGGTTACTTTCATAAGTTTCAGAAGTCTCTGAATCTTCATCATCAATCAGTTGATTGCTAGCAGAGGGCGCTAGCGCATAATCGGTATCAAAAGATAAACCCCGCGTGCGCGCATCTGTGCGTTCTTCTGCGAGTTCGGCATGAATGTTATCAATATCAAAACCCCGTTCAGCCAATGCCATACGCCGTGTTTTCAAGCCAGCACGGATTTCTTCTTTTTCTGCGGAGATATCCTTGATGGGATCAATCATTTCAAGGGGTGGTGCAAAGCTTTCACATTGAAGCCATGGCAAGGAATTTTCTTCCCATCCTGGTAAATTTACGCGTCCAGCAAGCACTGCCATTTCGACAAAACGTGCCCAAACAATGCGATTAAACTGAAAGGCAATGATATGTTCTCGCCATTGTTTGACATGGCGTCTAAACTGAATAATGGAGGTTCGCACATTGGAAAAATTCCCCCGTGTAACATCTCCTGTCACAACGGCATAAGGCATGTTGATAGCAGAACAAATTTTTAAAATATTGCGAAATTGAAAAGCTTCATAAGAACCTCCAACCTCAACAGGATTAGAGAATGTAACCTCTTTATTCTCTCCTAAATAAAGAGATGCACCGGGCGCAATGACAGGTGCTTTGTATTCTTCTTCAACGTTGTTTTTATCACGATTATCGGATAATTTTTCGACGTTTGGTGAATTGTCCTTGACAAACGCCGCGAAAAGAGCCGCCGTCCTTTTTCTATCGAGTTCTGCGTCGTCATAGGATTCGAGTTGAAAGATTTTTGTCATAGCACGCGTTATTTTGGGAGAACCACGCAATTGTCCGGCAATCCGGCGCTCTTTGATATGAATGACCATTTCAGCAGGCACACGTATGCGTTCTTGACTCTCAAAGACTGTGCTTGCAGAACAATCATCATAGGGGTGATGTTTCCAAAAATGATAAGCAACACGCTTACACCTGGCATCGAATTCAATTCCCATACGAATGTAATTGCCTTCAATCTCAGCCGGTCCATTATAGGTGAGATCCAACATTTCGGTAGGATAAACTTGCAACTGAAGAGGTACACCAGAGCGTCCATAAAGGTCAACATAATGCAGTCTTACAAAGCATTCACCGGTTAAAAAGACCTCTCTTGCAATGGTTGCTTGCAGCCCATAAAAGCTGGCATCTTCATCATAATCGGCTTCATCAACCCATTGCCACCACAAGTCTAAAAGTTTTTTCTTTTCTTCTTTAAAGCCTTCAATGCGAGGAGAAGGTTTAATCCCATCACTCACCGCGGCAGAGACCCATTCCTCTGTTGCAGAACCATAAAGAGATTCATTGTCATAAAGCCACCTTGAACGGGCAACAATGGTATCACCGCATTCCTCAATGGCTTTATTGATATGTTTTTTAGCAGGATCAAAACCACCCATACGGCGGTTTTTGCTTGCCGCTTCAAAATGGGGATTGTGTTGACGAGAAATTGTAAAAAAGCCCGTAATTTTATTGAACAAACCAGCCATTAATAGCCTCGTGATATGTTAAAATAGAACACGCGTGAACGTTTACGCCCTTCAAGGTTTGCTATTTGTGTGTTCAGCATCTCAAGGGCTCTGCGCAGTTCTTCAACAGAGCGGTTGCTGATTTGCTTATCGCCGTGACGCACTGATTGCGCACCCGAATAAAGAGCCTCTTCAATTTGCTCACGTCGCCTTTTTAAACTTTCCAGTCTCGAAAATTTGCTGTTTATTGGTTCTAAAGTTTCATCCACAAATTACCTCCAATCCCCTTGCATATAAGGATTCATCACCGTTCTGGATTGTTTCCTTTTAGGTTGTGTTATCTGAAATCTTCTTGGAGAAGGAGAGGGCACATGTTCTGATGTTGGCTGCTCTAAAGAGCCCTCAATTTTAAGTTTTTTCAAACGCTCTTCTAAGATATCGACTTCTCGATTAAGGTTTATTCCTGCCGAAATCAGACCTTGTAAAGCTGCATAAGCATAGACTCTACAGTCCAAGGCTTCATTCCTTGCTTTTTCACTTTTTTGCCATTCAATACGCTTGAAGCCTTTAAAAAATTTGATCACTTTTCTTTCAGCGGTTAGCTGGTCAAAATATTGTCGATCAAGGCTTTTATGAAAATGTGTTGCACCAGCCCCCGTTGCTTCTGGACCCGACTTTTTAAAGCGCGCTGTAATGATATCTTTCGCCGCATCAACCCCAACAATATAGAGGTTAATCTGCCCTTTGTTGTTTCTGCTTGGGCGGCGCGGCCATACCGCACGCCAACCAGCTTGTCCCTTAATGCCCCATATCCGCCGTCCTTCACGGGGGCGCACATAATTATAAACTGCCTGCGTATGTCCACCACCGGTATCAATACAAGCCGCCGTTATCCTAATTCCCTCTTTATAGCCTGGATGTGGCCAACGTTTTCCAAGATATTCATCCAATTGGTCCCACACTTCAAAAGAAGAGGGATCACCAGGGATAACTTGATAATCAATATGCCAACTTTCTTCGCTGCGCCCCCATCCCACCACTTCAAGCTCTAAACGGTCATTTTGCACATCAATGCCTGCCGTCAACACGACGGCTTGTTCTGGTGCTAAAGGATAGTCTTCGCGTTTTGCATAGAGGCTGTCTGGATCAACAACCTCACCGGTTCTATCCTCCCATGGCTCTCCAAGAACGGTATTCACAAAAGGCTGTAGAAGCGCTGGATCATCCTTGGCATTTAAAAACTCGCGTGCACATTCTCCCCAAGTAAGCCAAGGGGAATAGAGTGCAGAAATATGATAGGAGCGCAAATTGGGTCTGCTTGACTCACTCGTTGGAACCCAACATGCGCCTTTTTCTTCACACATCAAATCTGTTTTTCGGTGTTCGGCATGCTCATGACCACAATGGGCACAAACAAAAACAGCTTTTTCAGGGGCGCCTTTTGGCCATTTAATCTGTGACCAAACAATTGGCTGGAGTACACCACATGCATCACAAGGGACGTTGTAATATCGCTGGTCTCCTAGCACAAAATCCTTGGCAATACGGCTTGTGTCACGGTGGGTGGGTGTGGACAATTTAAAGATCTTTCGTTGTACAAAGGTTGATGTGCGCTTTTCCGCAATCATCACTGGATCCCCTTCGTTATCAACACTGAGAGGATAACCATCAACCTCATCCAAAATCAGATAACGAATAGGCATAGAACGCAGACCAGCTGCACTGTTTGCTCCTGTAAGCATCAACGCCCCACCATCAAACTCCTTAGAAAACATGGTATTACCGCTGTCACGCGCACGAGCGGGGGCTATACGTTCACTTAAAACGGGACTTGCCATAATCATAGGATCAAGCCGCGTCTTTGAAAGCTTCTTAGCTGTCTCAACGGTAGGCATGACATAAAGGGCAGGCCCTGGACTATAATGAATAGCATAACCGCAGAAATTCAGTCCTGCCTCTGACATGCCAACTTGCGCCCCTTTCATGACAATGGTTGTTTCAATCGGTTTGTGAGAGGAAAGATTATCCATGATTTCGCGCAAATAGGGGGTGCGTTTTGTTCTCCACAATCCAGGTTCAGCACTTGCTACCGTGCTAAGGTATCTATTTTTATCCGCCCATTCGGAAACCGTGTATGGTGGGTCCGGTTGTCTTGCATCATTGGCATTGGCGAAAAATTCTGTAACAGCATTCTCATCCATTATTCATTCTTTGCTCGCCCCAAAACTCTCTCATTCTGGAGGTTGAGGATCATGATAAGGAACTGGAATATGAACAGCTTCAAGCAAAGCCTTTCGTATGTAATAATCAATGGCACCGATTAGGCTTGCAGCATCACATCCAACTTGTGCGGCAATGCTTGCACCAAATCGATGAGGAAAATTCAACATGGCGTCACGGTGTGCTCTTCCAAACTCACGCGCTGCTTTCTTGACTTCTTCACGGTCAACGGTTGTTTCGCGTAAGCGTTCAAGAGCAATCTTTTCGCTTTCAAGAGCAACTTGCATTCGCTCCAGTTTAATTTTGTATTCATTAGCACCCTCTGTAGAGATTTGTTTGATCTTTGTGCGTGCTTGACCATCCGGTGCTAAAAATGGGGCGGGGCGCTTTGTTGGATTCTCATTCCAGATAGCTGTTGCAAGCGCTTCATTAACAGAACCATCTTCAAAAAGAGCCTTATCAAATTTACCTGTTTTAAAACGCGAAGCCACCGCATTCGGGGAAACACGCATCTTTCTTGCAAAGGCACGAAGCGATAAACCTTTTCGAGATTTCTTATTCATAATTGCCCCTTTCTTGCTTCTTTGTCCTAAGAAGTAAGGTTTTACGGTGTTACGAATAATTGACAATTGGGTATAATCGGGTATGTATTCCGGTATGCAAACAGATACACTCAAAATTACACAAGAATTGTTGGCTCTTAACAAAAACTTTGAAATACGATGTGGCTATACAAAAGAAGATTTGGAAGCCGTAGATTCTCCACCATTGACAGATGAAGAACTTGCACGCCTAAAGCCAGCTAAAGGTGTTTTACCACCCTCATTCTTTAAGTATATAACACAAGAGCGCCGTAAACGTGGGTAAAGCCTTTAAAAAAGTAAGCGATTGTTAAGCTAACCTCTACACCCTAAAAAGTGCTTTACAGTTGAAATCAAACTTCAATTGTATTACATTGAAATACAATTAAGAGAGGAGAAGTCATTATGGCTACCAGTCGCATGGTTCAAGCGCGTGTACCGGAAGAGATTCAAAATGTTGCTAGTCAAGTTATTCAAGCTTCTGGTTTGTCAGTAAGTGATGTCGTGAGAGTGTTAATGACACGTATTGCGCAAGATAAAGCTATTCCTTCTTTCTTATTTCAGCCCAATGCAGAAACGATAGCAGCTTTTGCTGAATTTGATGAAGGCAATTTAAAAAAGTTTCATTCCGTAGACGAATTATTTGATGATCTCTATGCGGACGATTGAACGTACCACCATTTTCAAACGTGATTTTAAGCGTGAGATGAAAGGGCAACATCGGCATCTTTTAGAGACTGATTTACGCAAAATCATCGCAGCATTAGCAAATGATCAACCTTTAGAGCTTCGGTACCGTGATCATGCACTGACTGGAAATTGGAGTAATTATCGAGATTGTCATATTCGACCTGATCTCGTGTTAATTTATCGCTTGGTTGATCAAGACCGATTGGTTTTGGTGCGTCTTGGCTCTCATTCACAACTTGATCTTTAACCACCTCTCCACCTTTAAAGATGGGGAAGGGGAATATTTTACTTTAAGCAACCTTTTTAATGGGGTTATCACAATCCGGTTCATAAGCACGCAACAAAGAATCCATGCTATGCGGTAGCTCTGAATCTCCAAAAT
>NZ_BAABIY010000092.1:0-10162 GCF_039543025.1 Bartonella acomydis
TGATTTTATCTTGATAGGGTAACAAAGGCGCCCCTGGAGCACGTCGATAGACCCAATCGTGTTTGCGTAAGTAATCAGTTAAATCCTTTGGTTTCACTTCAAGCATCTTTGCTGCTTCAATAAGACCGAACAGCCCATCAGAACGCTTTAAGCCTTCCAAAGCCTCTGCTTTTGGAGTTAATTCTGCAATCACATGATCTTTCTGTTCGATTTGGCTTTGTAGGTGATTTAATACACCAAGTAATGCTTGAGGAGTTGAGTAATCGATTTGTGGTGTTGCTACTTTTTTCAAAAGCCGTTCACATTTGATAAAATATTGACGCGCTTCATGTCCTTTATCATTACGCTCAATCATCGAAAGGTGCTTAGCCATGTCTAATGTAATGTGGTATTCTTTTACTTTTCCACCCCGGTAAAAATTTACCGCAGTTACAAAATCTATATTTTCTCGAAAGTTACATTCTTTAATGCGATTTTTAATCCAATTTCTAAACTCGGATTTTATTTCTAAAAATGTATGCAAGTCACGCGCGTTAACAGTTTGAACAGTTTCCTGATCAATTATTTGTTCCGTAATTTCTATAAGATTGTTCATAAAGAACTCCTAGTTGTTAGATGTTTGTTAATGGCACTCTAAAAGAGTGTCGGGCGCTAACAAACACGGCAACTAGTCCGTCGTTACACTTTCCCCGCAAAGGTATTGTATAGTGTAACCACACCCGACAAATCTCTTTATACGCTATACGCATATAATGAGTCAAAAATTTAAATTTGCGGAGAAAAGATTGTTTCGGCAATCGATCCGCTAGTTGCTTAAGGTGTTTGTTAGGCACCTGATTCGAAAATACACATCGCAGAAATAATGTCAAGAAAATTTCTATAATTTTTGAATACTTTTGCTAATTGATATCTTCTTTATCCATATGGATGACGCCGTCTCCTTCGTCATATGCATTGGGAGGGGCGTTTGGATCAAGGGTATCATCTTTGTCTGGTGTGGTATTGGCTACGTTTTTGGCAGCATCTTCTTGGGTTTTATCAAAAAGTTCGCAGTCTATTTTTGTTGTATAGCCCCCTGTTTTATCAAGTTTATGTTTGACGCTTTTGATGCGCCATTCTGTTGGAATATAGGGGCGGAAAGGGGGCTCTTGAATAAGTTTTGCTTCTGCTTGTACAAAGGATCCCCACCGATGTCGCATGAGAAAGAAGATTTCCCACGCGATGATTTGTTGCGATAAGTAGCAATGGCCGCAACAGCTTCTGATTGATTGTGGTAGGTATATTTGAGTTCATGAAAAGGTTCTTTACCAACCTTTACTTCCTTTTTTTCACCAGTGCGGATATCATGATAGGTGGCAAGTACACCGCCCTTTTTCTTTTCTTCTTGCTCTTGTTTTTCAGAGGATTGTGTTTCTGCTTTAGGTAAATTAGGGGCATCATTTTCATCCATATGGATTACATCTTCACCTTCCTCAATTTCCTCTGGTTCCCTTGCATCAGCGGCGGCTTTTTGGTCATCTCCTGCATCTGTTGCTAAGCCATTGGCACTCCCTGCTTCATCGCGTGCACTGTATTTAAAATCCCAAGAGGTACATTGTTTTTCATGAATGACAATAACGGGCAGTGTTTCACCGGTAATGGCTTTGCCTTCACCCCGTTTGGCAAGGACCAATTTGCCATCAACAGGCTTTGCAACAGCATCATATTCTTCTGCAAGGCGTGTGGCAAAAGCCATATCGCTTTCAGCCGTTTGATCAATGTGACGTACAACAATTTTGGCAAGAGCAGGGTCGACCTTTGCTGTATAGCCATTGCGCTGTGCTATCTCTTGAATGATATTGCCAAGGGTTTGTTGATGATAGGATTGGCTTTTGGGTGTTCGATAAGATGTATTCATGGAGGCAGAGCGCCCTGTAACACTTAAGGTTTGTGGTGGGCTGCTTACAGAGATTTCATCAATCAGATAGGTTCCCATATTGCGGTTTTTACCGCCTTCATAGCCAAGGGTGACAGAAAGGATAGTTCCGATGAGAGGAATATCAAGAAAGCCGTTATCACACTCACGGGCGCGGTCATCAAGTTCTATGGTGATGCGGTCGCTTTTGTCTTCCGCTTCATCGGTAATTTCAATCGATAAGACATAGTCCATGATAGTTCTTGTAATGTCCTCTCCATTTGCCATCACTGTGCAAAAAGGTTTCATGATTGACACCCCCAAATTCTAATGACCGGTGTGGCTTTGGGATAGGGGAGGGTTGGCAAGAGGATTGTGATGCCTGCTTTTAAGATGGGTCCATAGTCTGCAAGACCAAAATTAGCTGCATAGACGCGTTCAACAGCAAGGGCTTGTTGCCCTTTGGCGTAGTATTTCCAGCAAATGGCATCAACCATATCGCCTTCTTTTGTCACGTAAAGATCACTCATAGTTCTTCACCATATTCTCTCAAATTGATGGTAAATTCTTGTTTTTTAGGCGCACCATTTTGATGAAAGAAGCTTTGCTTTTCTTTGACAGAAAGGATAACAAATTTGCCCAAAATCTTGCCTTGACCTGTTACGAGGATATGAGGTCCATCATGTGCCATTTGCCGCAAATATTCCAGTTGTCTATAACCGCCTTTAAAGTCTGGATAGATCACACCGGTGAGAGAAAATTCCGCATTTGCAACAGCTGGTAATTGAAGAGCAGCTTTGTGCCTCAATCGCCCTTGCTCGACCCATGGAATGTTATAGGTCATATCGAGGGCTTGATAGGCTGCTGTTTCAATGGAAAAAATAAAATTCCCTAAAGCTAACATCATGATATTTAATCCGAAAGGCTAGAGGCGATAGCCAAGCGCTGTTGTTTAGCGTGGCGTTCAAGAGCTTGACTGACTGCGGCATGAATGTCTTGTGGAGAGCCATTGCCTCCTGAAATATTTAAGTTTGTAATAGTTATGGGGGCGTTCACTTCTGTTGGTTTATGCACCATAATGGGTTCTGGAACCTTGAAAGATTCAACCTTCACATTTGTCGCCTGCATTTGTCCTGTTTCAACTATGCCTGTATTAAAACCGCTCTTGCCTTTTCCTGATGGAGCATTGGGAACAGTTGCTGTCTCAAGCATTCTTTTTGCTCGTGCGTTGGTTTCATCGGTAAAGGTTTTAATGGTTTGGGTTGAAGTTTTATCAATTGTAGCACTAAATCCCAACTTTTCTCTTATCCAGTTTGGCATCCAACTGGTTAATTTATTTATTTGATTGCTAAACCAATCGGAGAGAGCATTCCATTTGCTTTTAATGCCATCCCACAATCCTCCAATCAGATGGGCACCTGCATCCATGAGATTGACTCCAAACAACCATTCAATCAATGCATTGATTTTTTTGGCAATCCAAGAGAGGGGTGAAAATTTTTTAAAGAGCATAAAGAGGTCGTTGAAAACATTACTGCATAAATTAGCCAAAGAATTCCACAAATTGCGTAAGAAATTCATGACTGTATTCCAATTTTTATAAAGGAGATATCCAGCACCTACAAGGGCTGCAATGCCAGCCATTATCCAGCCAATAGGTGTGGTCATGATTGCGATACCAAGCGATATAAAAGCAGAACCAACAGCGGTTATTGCTGGAATAAGTGAAGCTACAAGACTTACCGCGAGACCGGCAATTGCAGAAGCAGCCGGTGCCATTGCCGAAATGAATGCTACGGTAAGAACTGCTCCAACTGCGGCTAAAGATGCTGCCATCCAGCCATTGAGTTTATGCCAATATTTATAGAGTACAACAAGTGCCGCAATACCACCAATGAGCCAACCGATAGGTGTGGTTAGCATCGTATAGCCAAGGGTAACAAAAGCGGCTCCCACGGCTGCTAATACGGCAATGAGTGGACCAAAAATAAATGAACCAAGGGCTACAAGACCTATCTTAAAGAGGGTTATTTCACCAATCAATGGCTCTAGCCATCGAAACCAGCCTTTAATCCTCTCTGTGAGATCACTGATACCCTTTCTTAAATCAGAGGTAGGATTCAGCAAATCCTTCAAAGTTTGTTTTAAGGTTTTTGCCCAGCTTGCCACGGTTGTTTGAATGAGGTCACGGTTTTCATCAATCAACTTTGAAAACGCATCAATCATATCATTGATCACGGGCATGAAACGCGTGCCAATAAAGCTCGCAATACCGCCTATTTTTTTCTTAAAGGCACCAAGTTTGTCACTTAAATCTGCTGCATAGCGCGCAACATCGGCACCTATCAGCCATTTTCCTTTCCTCGCCTTTGCAAAGAGTTCTTTAATGGGTGCCATGCCTTGTGAAAGCATAGCTGCCATTTCTTTACCATCTCCACCAAACAACAGCGCAGCAATACGCTGCCTTTGTGCTTGATTTTTCATCTTACTCATTTTTTCGGTAATTTCTTCCAACAAAACGGAGTTTGATTTGAGTTTTCCAGAAGCGTTTTTGACAGAAATACCAAGCGCTTCAAACCCCATAATGCCTCTTTGTTGTCCGGCATATGCTTGCGCAGAACGCCTATTTAAGGTTGCCAAGGATTGTTGAAAGAGTTCGGCGGAATATCCTGAATTATCGGCCGCATCACCCCATAATTGAAGTGCCGTAACACTCATGCCTAAATGGTGAGATGCATGATAAAGACTATCACCCATATGCATGGTTTTCATGGTAACGGCGGTTATACTTGCCACAAGACCACCCCCAGCAAACCCTAGGACACCGGTAAAGACTGAAGCACGGCTTGCAGCTACACCAAGAGCACTTTGAACGCCATGAAGGCTTTTTGTCATGTTTTGTACAGCAGCAGAAAAGCGTGGAATACTCAAACTATGGGATAATTTCTTAAAATGCTCTTGTATACGTTTGAGAGGCTTGGTAAGTCGATCTTCAAGAGACAACTTTACCTTTGCATCAGCAACTTTTTCACTCATTTTGTTTTATACCTTTCTGCTGCTTGTTTTCGCCAGAATATGAGTTCTTGCGGTTCCATTTCCATCATCTCTGAAAGAGACCAATGGAACACAATAGCAATATCAGCGATCAGTTTAGCGGCGGTTTCCCAGTCGAGGTTTCCCGCCGTTTGATAAAAGATTCCAAAATCTCTCCAATGTTTGAGAGGTCATTGATATCGAGTTCACTGATCGCCTCATGCGGCCATCCAGAAAGACGTGCAATCATAGCGATTGTTTGCTCTATGCCTTCTTTTTTATCAATGGCTTGCAAATCTTTTGTTTTGGGGCGTTGTAAGGTGATTTCGTTATGTTCTTTTCCTTCAAATGTGATAGGAACAAGCAATTGATGGGTAACTCTTTGTTGTATAGTCATTTTATAATCCTAAAATTTCTCTGTGATCTGCGAGTTGATTGACACCATTGAATTTTCTGATGAGATTGAGGACGTCTATCTCAACGATTTCAACGTCCTTTTGGACATATTTAAAATATTGCAATGTGAATGTCGCTGTAGATGTTGCCTTGCTTCCTGGTTGCCATTCTGCCATTTCAAAACCTTTGCAAAGTCCTCTCATGGTAATGATAACCCCTTCTGCCGGCGTCCCTTGGGCTTGCATTGAACTGCGCAGTGAGATGTCGACATCTGTGCGTCCCAACAGCGCCATTAATTCTGGAGAGCAGTCAGAAATGGTCATGGTAAGGGAAAGGGTTTCAAGACCAAGATCAACCTCAATGGCGCTATCAATGCCGCCGCCGCGATAACTTTCAACGACCAAATTCAAGTTCGGGAGGGTGACGCTTTCACACTTTGCTTGATAGGGAATACCATCGACAAAAATGTTAAAATATTTCAAAACTCTTGGTAAAACGGGGACAGTCATTAAAAGATCTCCTCTAGGTAATCATTGATGATTTGTGAACGGAAAGTGATGTGTTCTGCGGGTGTTGTTGGTGTGAATTCCACATTGAAATAGACTCTGCCGTCTCCAATAGCACTTGCTGTATTAAGCTCTGGATCTGGTGTGCAGCGTCCTCCAAGAATGGCACCTTGCGCTTTTAAATCACGCAAATAAGCATTGACGCTTTCACTCACATCATTCAGATAGGTCTTTTTAATATTGCGGTCGACTGCCCATAGATGTCCGCGTAAAATGGCATCATTAATCATATCGGCAGTGCGTACCACGGATAAAAAGGCAAATTTTGTGTCGCTTGAAAGGGTGCGATTGCCCCAGAGGCGATAGCCGTTTTCACGGATGATGGTGGTGATGTTTTGTTCATTGAGAAGATTAGCGCGACTTGCACGATCACCAATGGAAAAATCAATTGGGCGCGCAGTTCCTACAATTCCATTGATTACTTTATTGGAAGGGGAATGCCAAAAACCATGTGCAAAATCATTTTTAGCAATGACCCCAGCAACCGCTGCACTTGCTGGCTCTTCTAAGATCTTGCCATTGCGATTCACTTTGACAAATGGATCAATGAGAAGGGCGCGTTTTGAATCAAAATCCTTTGCTGCGCTAAGGGCTGCTTCATCTGTCGTGTTGGGGGCATCAATTACCACAATCGCACGCAAACGCTCGGCAATGCCAATCAGCTCTGCCGCAACAGGGTTAGAGGTTGTACTGATCTCAGTTTTGGCACTATCGCTCGTTCCATCAGTGGTTACACTGGAAGGGCGTTGATGGGTAAAGCCTGGCGCAATCAGAATACGTGGTGTTTGTCCCACAACAGATTGTGCTCCAATGAAAGCATGAACACCTTCATAGGCACCATGTTCGTTCACACCGCCTAGAATATTGCTGAGTGTTGCTTCTTCATTGTCTCCTTCTTTTACACGGATAACAACAACAATTGCTCCCACTTGCTTGAAAATCAGATCAAGGGCATTGGGTAAAGTACCGCGTCGTTTGCCTGTTTTATCCAGTTTTGCCGCTTGTGAAAGAGAGCCTGCGACCAAAACCGGTGTGTTAAGAGGAAAGGCTTGTTCATCTGCATCGGGTGCTGTGCCGATAATTCCGATAACGCCAGACTGAACTGCACGAAGGGGGCGTGTGCCGTCATCAACCTCGACGACTTCAACACCGTGTAGAAAACCTATTGCCATTTTATGCTCCTTTAAAATAGTGGCGAATGAAATGAATGTGAAAAAATGAGAGGCAAAAGCCGCTCGTGCGAAAAGCTTGACAAAATATTTAAAACCGTTAGATTCATACAAAGGTGCTTGAAAAACACCTTAAAACAACAAGCGGATTGGTTGCCGAAATAACTGATCTTCTGCAAACTAAAAGCTTTGACTCATTGTGTGCTGTACGCATATAATAATGTTGTCGGGTGTAGTTACGCTATACAATACCCTTCTGGGGAAAGCATAACGACGGGCTTGTTGCCGTGTTTTTCAGCACCCGGCACTCAGAAACAAAATTAGCAAAATTATTAAAAGATTATAGAAAGATGCTTGACATTATTCCTGCGATGTGTATTTTCGAATCAGGTGCCTAAGAAACACCTTGATAGTAAGCGGGTTGGTTGCCGAAATAACTAATCTTCCGCAAATTTAAAAACTTTGACTCATTATATGTACGTAGCATATAGTGTCTTGTCGGGTGTAGTTACGCTATACAATACCCTTCTGGGGAAAGCATAACGACGGACTATTGGCCGTGTTTCTTAGCACCCGGCACTCTTTTTAGAGTGTCATTAAGAAACCTCTAACCAATAGGAGTTCATCATGAACACTCTTATAGAAATTACGGAACAAACTGTTGGACAAGAAACTGTTCAAACAGTGAATGCGCGTGAATTGCATGCGTTTTTGGAAATTACATCAAAGTTTGCAGACTGGATTAAAAATCGCATTAAAGAATGTAACTTTCAGGAAAATATAGACTTTATAGGTTTTTCTAAAAATTTAGAAAAAGGTGGTCGCCCAAGCATAGAATACTATCTCACATTAGATATGGCTAAGCACCTTTCGATGATCGAGCGTAATGATAAAGGACATGAAGCACGTCAATACTTTATCAAATGTGAAAAGCTTTTGAAAAAAGTAGCAACACCGCAGATCGATTATTCGACTCCTCAAGCATTACTTGGCGTCTTGAATCACTTACAAAGCCAAATCGAACAAAAAGATCATGTTATCGCAAAATTAGCTCCAAAAGCAGAAGCTTTAGAAGGCTTAAAACGCTCTGTTGGTTTGTTTGGTCTTATTGAAGCAGCAAAGATGCTTGAAGTGAGACCAAAGGATTTAACTGATTACTTACGCAAACACGATTGGGTCTATCGACGGGCTCCAGGGGCGCCACTGTTGCCTTATCAAGATAAAATCAAGAAAGGCTTTATGGATTGCCCTGCGATTACTATTCAAAGACCCGATGGTACAGAAAAGGTCCTCCCTTCAACAAAAATCACCTCCAGAGGATTGGCATGTTTGAGAGAGCAAATCCACGGAGGTGTGCAATGAATACCAGTATCGACTTTTTATGTGATTTGTGGATGGCATTGTATCAGTTTTCTGATCGTGATGATATTGAAGATAAGGCTTTTAATACTCTCATTGAAACCATGGATGCGATAGAAAAAGCTTTAATTTTTAAGCTTCAAGATGAAACCCCAAATGCACTGAAAATTTTGGCAATGATTACAAATTTTGGAACTTTAAGACCACCTCCGATTATAGAGTCTTTGTTAAAATCTTACGAACCCAATTTAGACAATCCCATTAAAAAGGTTGCTTAATTAAAAAACATAACCTCTCTTCCCTGCTTTTAGGTGGGGAAGGGTTGAGTAGATTCCCTTAAAGAAGCTTATTCCAATTACAAAAGAATGCTTTTCCTCCAGTACGTTGTAAAACATCTTTACATAATACATATTATACGTACAATACGTATTATCTATTAAAGGGCTGTACTGATGAAAAAATATAGTTTTACAGATGTAAATCGCGGGGCAGGTGATATTTTAGACGAAGCGATGTCAACGCCTGTTGCTTTAACGAAGCGAGGGCGTGAAAAGATTATTATGCTTCCCGTTGATTTATATCATGAATTAATAAAAGCGCGCTCTCACGCACAATCTTTTTCTTATGCAGATGCACCTCAAAATATATTAGATGATTTAGATCGTGGTTTAGATGACATTTTAAATAGTGATGAACATGTTTAAAGCAGGGGATGTTGTTCGATATTACTATTTATGGCACGAACAAGCACAAAAAGGTGAACATTCAGGGCGGAAATTTCGTCCTTCGTGTGTTATGGTCAAAACTGAAAAGCATCTTTTTTTATTTCCTATCACTTCTCAAGAACCTCATAGTTTGCAGTATAGTTTAAAAGTCCCTGAGATAGAATGTCAGCGTGCGGGTTTGCAAAAGCAATCTTGGGTACGTGTTGATGAATTTAATGTTGTTTCTTGCGAATCTTTGTTTGATTTTGAAGATTTGAAGCCACAAGGGCGTTTTAGTCTTGCTTTCATGCGTAAATTTGCACTTAAAATCAAAGAAGTTAAAGCAATAAAACCACTTGGGAAAGTTTCTAGAGATTAAGTCACAAAGTCAAACAGCGTGGAGTGTCAGAACTTTGCTAACATCTGTTTCATGTTTCGTATGCCAAGCATCATAATTAGCTTGCATACGTAACCATATGGCAGCTCCATCACCAAACATTTTGCCAAGACAAGCCGAAAGAGAAGGGGAGATAGGCTTTTTTGCATTCAGGATATCATAAAGATGTTGGCGTGATATACCGAGCATCTGTGCAATTTCTGAATTTGTTTTACCAGTTTCAGAAATAATTTCTGCTAAAACTTCTCCTGGATGAGTAGGACAACGGTTTTTATCTCTTTATGCAGGAATGTCATTCATAATTGTATCCTTTCTTAATAAAGCGAATACGAAGTTTAAATTCTATTGCCATTTTGCTCTCCAAATCAATGAAGAGACCATAACAATCAATAGCACTGCCTCATAAGACTGACAGTGTCAGACAAAAAGCCCTTTAAAAAGGCTTTGAAAAAGTTCTAAAAGGATTTTGAAGATCATACAAACCTTTAAGCTTTTATACAACAAGCTTTCCTATAATTTAGCTTATTTACCTTTTTTGTGGCTCCCCTATAGGTGGCTCTACGATTGCGTCTTGCTCTGCTGATTGTGTAGATGCAAATTGTTCTTTGTTTTCATCCACCACGGGAGGAGAGAAGACTCCGTCC
>NZ_BAABIY010000093.1:0-11057 GCF_039543025.1 Bartonella acomydis
TAATGCAAATACAAGGACAAAACCAACCATCGCTAGCAGAAACTGCCCTCGTCAACGAACGCTATATAGAACCCTTAACACTAAAGAGTCAATATCATTTTTATACTTTCTATAAAAATATTTTCTACTTATTTTTTATAAACAAATTGGCCTTCAATATCTTTTGCAAAGAGGCGACAGAAAACAAGCTTATAACCTTTACAAATAAAGTAAATTTGGCAAATCAACAGAGTATTTTATGGCTTTTATCTGCCTAAATCCAACACTGTTATTGCTCTTCTGCCGTTCTCCGCTATTATGATGGAATAAAGTCATAGCTGTATTAAGTTGAAGAATTTGCACTATCAGCCATAAAAAATCAAATTCTTGTAGAAATACACCAAGCTATGCTAGCCCTTTATGATTTAATTTGATCTTATAATTTAAATGTGAAAAGTACTCTAAAAATTCATGTGGGAGAATGAACAACAGAAAAATGATCCTGGGCAAGACCCCGCTCTTGTCGTAAAACGCTTGCGCCCTGCTCGTAGACAAGTTTCTGCCCGTTGGCTCACAGGAACAGTTCTGACAGGAATTACTTCCTGCGTTCTGATGGGAATTGCACTTTTTGCAGCACTCGATGGGCAGCAACGCTTGGTCACACCTCCACAATGGTTTAGGCTAGACAACCTCTTACAAACACAAGACACTGATGCCAATGGCTATAAAAGTGATCGTATTGCTCCCACACATGCACGGCAAAGCTTTGATAGCAAGCGCCAATTTGAATTATCCATTGTACAAAAAAAGGGCGAAGAAAAAGTCATTAAGACACAGCAGTTTGAATGGATTCGTATGGCTTTAGCTGAAGACCGCCCACACAAATATAGTTATCCTAAATTTGATTCTTTAAATATGTTCGTCAGTGATTCGAAAATTCAAACTGTCACATCACAAGATTCTGGACATATTTATGGAGCAAAAGTAGAAACCCCAATAACCCTACGCAATTATAATTTTATCATTGATCAAGTCAATTTTGATGATACAGATGCCCTAACAGATGATGAAGTACAACAAGAATTAAAAAAAGCTGGCTTTGCTTTGGAAAAAAACGACGAACTCCTTTCACTTCTAACCTTCATTGATCCTTTAAAATTAGAAGATTTGTCCTCACCTTCCCAGTTTACAGATACTCCTGAGGTTCGTATTATTCAAGAAAATGTGACCATTTCCCCACAAAATCGTCGCATTGACCTCACGAAAAACTATGCGGAAGATATTCTTCCTATTCGCAAAAAACAAAAGATAATCGATGTTTTTAAAGATACTAACTACACAAAACAACAAATTGAACAGGTTGTAAGCACTTTAACAAAATTGCATCATTCAGATACCCTTAAAGAGGGAAGCCTTTTACGCATTGGGATCGTCACGCAAGCTGGAGAAGAAGATCTTCTGGTACGGGTCAGTATTTATCAAGGCAAATATCACCTTCTCACCATTGCCCTTAATGACAAAGGGCAATTTGTTGAAAGTACAGAGCCCACAATGTCGCACGTTTTGAAAACAGCTTTTCAGAATGGTATTCCCCATTCTTATGTTAGTAGTGCTCAATTACCAACGGTTTATGATGCACTTTACACGGCATTGCTTAGTCATAATGTTTCACAATCTCTCTCTCAGTATCTCATTCGTTTGCTTGCCACCAACATTGATATGAAAAGCCGCATAACACCAACCGATCAGTTGGAAATATTTTATGCCATTCCCCAACAAAGTGAGACAGCAAAAAATAACAAAGAAAGCCAAAATGGCAAAAAGAACCCTAAAATAACCGGAGCACCGACAAACACAGATCCTGAAATTCGTTATATTAGTGTCACTTTTGGCAATACTACCTATAAATACTACCGTTATCAATCAAAAAATGGCAGCGTGGATTACTACGATTCAGAAGGCAAAAGCTCTAAACCCTTTTTGCTGCGCAAACCCACCCCCAATGGTATTTTCGGCTCTCCTTTTGGACCACGCAAACACCCTATTTTAGGTTATGTTCGCATGCATACAGGTGTTGATTGGGTAGCACCTAAAGGATCACCTATTATTGCTGTGGGAGATGGTATTGTCACAAAAGTAGGCGTAACAGGGGGGTATGGAAACCATACGGAAATTCAACATAGCAATGGATATATCAGCAGCTATTCGCACCAAAGTCGTTATGCCCCTGAGATCAAACCAGGTGTAAAAGTCCGACAAGGACAAATCATTGGCTATGTTGGAACAACAGGAATGGCAACCGGTCCCCATTGTCATTTTGAAATCATTGTCAATGGCGTAAAAGTTGATCCTATGCGCATTCGTATCCCCAACAGCAAAGCTTTGACCAATCAAGATCTACAAACATTCCTAGAGGAAAAAAACAATATTGATTCTCTGTTAAACAGCCCACCAACACCATCAAGTGATGCTTCTTAAATCAGCCTGTCAACAAAGGTTCTTTTCTCAAGACATGTCGGGTTTAAAGCTTTTCCCGCACATGCCACCTCAAAAAAGCATAGCAATGCCCGCAAAGAGGCTACCTGTACCCTATGAAATTGCTCCATAAAAGAAAATTTGAAAGAACCAAGCAAGCAGCCCTACACAAAAAGCCTTTTATCTCATCTTGCAAGTTTCCCCTCGCTAATAATGACGTAATCTCATCTCTTATTCATTGCATTGTTTAACTTTTTTCAGTCTTATCAACAGAATTTTATTTCTCCACAAACCATCATCAAAAAAAGAGAACTCTCAACAAAAAAGGGCAAAAGATCATTTTAAGATATGCGCTAAACAAAATAAAGCACTTCGAATAATGAAAATGACCCCAGAAATTTTTAAAATCTATCAGATTTTAAAAATACAATATAAATTCTATTTGATAAAAAAGACTTTATAAAAAACATATTGTTTAAAATATTGCCTTAAAAAAAATCTTATATTATATTTTATAGGTGTTTATAATATAAGAATGTCTAATAATTGAGGGTCTTAACTTGATGAAAATCAAATATAAAATAATAAGTGTTATTTCTTTAGCAATATTAAGTTATACAAATTGTGTTGCTGGAGGAGAAAAAGAAATTCCCAATACACCCCGTGATAGGACAAAATCAAAAATCCAATTTAGAGATTTAAAACATCAATCAACCAGTGGCATCAACACTGATAATAACGCCAAAATATCTTCAAACAGCTCAAAGAAAATTTCTCAAAAAAACTATGCCGCTATCATTATGTCCGATCCACAAGCATAGAGCTTGGATTATGGTAATCCTCATAGTGAAAAAAACAAAGTACTGTGGCTCAAGAGAAATGAGAAAGTTGCCCAAGCACTCGAATCACACAAAGCAGACTTTTTCATTGTCAATGGTGATTTAACAGAATATGGCCGTAAAGAAACCTACGAAGATTATACCAATATCTACAAAAATCTTGCTGCTCCTGTTTATGAAGGGCTTGGCAATCATGATTATGCGAATAATGTTGGTCATTGTATGATTCCTGAAGAGAAAAATTCTTCAGGTGATGCATGTGCTATAGAGGCTGTCTTTAGAATGATCAAAGAAATCAAAAAATACAGTGATGAGCTGCCGCATTTCAATCAAGATATTACACAGTTGAGTGACGCTTCTAACAAATCTATTCGCTCTATAGAAGGAAGTTTTGCTTACTCATGGGATTATGGAGATATTCATTACGTACAACTTCACAATTATCCAACTTATACGGTTAATCTAAAACAAAGCGATAGTGTTATTCAAGTTAAAAGCGCTTTGGATTGGCTAAAAAAAGATTTAGCTGCAGCGGATATGAGAGGGAAAATTACAATTATAAACTTCCACGACGCAAATGCATTTTTTCCGAATAGTTCTTCACATTTTATTAAACCCCAAAATATTCAAAATCTATCGATCTTTAAATCAATCATTACCTCTCATAATGTCAAAGCAATCTTTGCTGGTCATACGCATTATCAAAGCTTTTGCCGTTCACAGGATGATAAAGTCTTTGGAAATATTCCAGTCTATACATCAGGAGCACTCTTTAGAGGAGACTATTACCTCATTGAGGTAGAGGGAAAAAATATTCATGTTAAAGCTTATAATGGTATAACAGGAAACCCCACTTTGATTGAGGATTTGGGTGAGATAGGTACCAACACGGAATTCTTTGAAAGTTGTAGTAATTTATAAAAGCATTTTTCCTTTCAAGATTATTGAACAGAAAGGGTTTTAAAATCACTTTGAAGAGGTAAGGGCTGTTTCTTTTGCCCTCTTTTTAGGGAATTTGGGGTAAAAGAAACAACAATCTTTGTACTCCTTAAAACCATCGCTTCAAAAAAGGGACTCAGCAAACTGTCGCCGTTTCACACTCAAACGGCCAAGTTTTGGTCTTTTGTTCTAAAGTTCGGCTTTTCATGATCAGCACCATTATCTCTTACAATAAAGATCAATTGTTCATCTAGCTGAGAACCGCATGACAAATTTTTCGGTACTATTTTATACAGATAGCAAAAGCATTCTACAAAAAGCATTATTTTTTCAAAGCACAGAGCAAAACTCTCACATGTTAAAGCTTACCGCACTCTCTCAAGCTTCACATAAACCGCATACTTGATGATCAAATCTGTTATTGATTAAAAGATACATCACACAAAAGTCATAAAGCTTTGTTTTCATTTTCTTGCTCGTAGTTTGTTGTAGGAGAAGTGAGGATTGAAATATCGCTTACAAACAAGTGCGTACATTGAATAATGTTGCCTTCATGCAGTGGTCTAATTGTTATCAAGTTCAGCTTTCTTTCAAAGAAATGAGATGATCTAGAAAAAGAAGAGCATAATTTATAAAAAATGAATATAACATTTGTTACGATATCACCCCTATCGAATATTCTCTGAAGTTATTTTAGTTTTGGACGATATTTTATGGAAAACAAAGAGAGAATCATTACAGCATTTTTTTTGACCCTCTTCGTTTGTGTAAAGCCTTTTATGTCTCAGGCACAAAATCTTTCTGTAACCCACGAAACAAGGCGCAGCTTTGTTGACAAATTACCAAAACCAGAACGAATGGCCTTTGATGATCGTTCAACAGATGTATACATCGTCAATGAGCTGACCAATCCACCGACTTCTATGGTATTAATTGACAAAGCTGTAGAGCGTGGACAGTGGAAAAGTGGTAAATATTGGGGGAATACTGGGCCCTCAGAAACAATTGCAGCAGGCTTTGTAGGAAAAGCGGCCACAACATCGAATGCTTGGCTTTTTGGCGCTGGGGGATGGGTTAAATATAGAGTCGTAGATGATGGAACGATATTAAAATTTCGCTGGTATAATCCCTATAGTGGTCCCCATGAATATTCTGCTACCTCGAGCAACAAAGATTATTATTTTGAACGGATGGAGGGAGAAGGTAGTAACGCGAGAACAATTTGGTATGTAAAAAGAAAGGCCCCCGTAGGCAATTATAGCGTTGTCATAGCAGCCGATCCGCAAGCATGGCGTTTGAATTCTGGTGATCCTAATGCGTACAGCAACAGAAAACCATGGCTAAAGGCAAATAGAAATGTCGCCAGTGCAATAGAATCCCACGCAGCTGCATTTTCTATCATCAACGGCGATTTAACAGAGTTTGGCCGCCTCCAGACCTATCAAGACTATGCAGATATCTATAAAAGCTTAGTTTATCCTGTCTATGAAGGACTAGGCAATCACGATTATGCTAACAATGTTCGCGATTGTATGATACCGATAACAAATCTTTCAAAAGATGCCTGTGCGATAAGTGCTGTAAAAAGAATGCTGCAAGAACTCAAGAAATATAGCAGTTCTTTACCTGCATTTAATAAACATGTAACTTCTCGTAGGCTCCTTCATTCTGAAACGGCTCATCATTTCGTTACTGGGAGTTTAAGCTATTCATGGGATTATGGCGATATTCACTATGTACAGCTGCACAATTATCCAACTTACACTGCACATTTATCTGATGGTCATATGAAAGTAAGAATAACAACAGCTCTGGGTTGGCTGAAAAAAGATTTAGCAGCGGCTGATAAAAGGGGGAAAGTGACCATTCTCAATTTTCATGATGGACGTCCTTATTTGTGGGATAATGATTCGCATTTTATTCACCCCCAAAATGCGAAAAGTCTTTCTGTCTTTAAATCCCTCATTACACGTCATAATGTCAAAGCCATTTTTGTAGGGCATAAGCATTACCGCGCCTATTGCCGAGCAAAAAATGACACAGTCTTTGGAAATATTCCCGTATACACAGCAGGAGCACTTTTTAATGGCGACTACTATCTGATGCACGTGCAAGGAAAAAACATTCACGTCAAAGCTTATAACGGAATAACAGGCAAACCAGTTTTGCTTGAGGATTTAGGGCTCAATGGAGCAAACAAGTCCCTTTCGAACAGTTGTAGTAATCTATAAAGGCGTTTTTGCTTTCAAGCTTAACAAACAAAGAGATTCTTAAGGTTTCTCTTTGTGGGGGGATGTATCCTTTGCACCACCTGTATTGAGTTTTGGCAAAGGAATAACAATTTTTGTTCCTCCCAAAGCAGAAGTTTCAAAAAGAGGTTTTTCACCAAATTGCATACAAAGCTGCTCCACCACCAAACGGCCAAGACCAGTTTTTTGCTTTGAAGTTTGGCTTTTCATACCCACGCCATCATCTTCGACAATAAGCATCAATTGTCCATTTGGCTGAGGGCCAAATGAGATATAAATATGACCGGCACGATGATCAGGAAAAGCGTGTTTTAAGGAATTTGTCAGCAATTCACCAAGAATAATTCCAAGTGTTGTGGCGTCTCTTGAAGAGAGGCGACAATCTTTAAAGTTCGTATGAATGGTGATATTTTCACGCAATTCAAAAGGAACAGCCAATTCAACATCATGCACCACGGAGCTTAGAAACTCTGCCAAGAGAGTTGTTTCCATATCATCGCTCAAGCGCAAGCGGCGATGTGCTGTAGAGATTGTTTGGATACGGTCGCGTGCAGCCCCAAGCACAGAACGTACTTCTTCATTTTTGCTGCGATTTAATTGTAGCCCCAACAAAGAAGATACCGTACCAAGAGAATTGCCAATACGGTGGCTTGCATCCTGTAATAACATTTCCACACGTTGTCGTTCTTTTTCGGCATGATTGCGTGCATTTTCCAATTCTTGTGTCCGCTCTTTGACCCGTGCTTCGAGCGCAGCATTTTCGCTATGCAGCAACAATTGATACATTTTTAAAGAGCGTATATCGCGGCGAAAACGATTAATGACAAAATAAGCAGAAATAAAAGTACTCACGACAGAAACAATGGCGGCCAATGTTAAAGCGGCACGCATAAATGCGATCCCCTCGCGCTGTTTTTGTCGCACCACATCATCACCATTAATAAAGCTTGTCATTAATTGTGCTAAACGTGCTACCGGAATCCTAGAAATTTCTAAAAAATCGGCAGGCTGAGCAGCTTGATCAGGCAGCGCATCAAGGGCGTGCATATGAGCATTCATAAAAGCCTTTCGTGCTTCGACTTCCTTTTTAAAAGCCGTAAACCACTCATACCATTGCGGATGTGCATAAACAATAAGCTCTGTATAATCGAGAATATCTTGGAGTTCTCGTGCCGCATGTTCAAAATGTGCTTTATCTTCTGGCTTTCGGGTTTTTGCGTAGCTACGATCAGCGATAGCCATATCGATTAAATTAATAAGCACCAAATCGGCCTGTTCACGCAATTCTGAACTTGTATTCAACTGTGCAACTTCTCGATCAACGGCATTTGAGAGCAACATAATAAAAGCAGAAGCCAAAAGAGCCATCACAAGAGAAACAATAATTGCCAGCCAACGCCAGCTTGAGATACTTGCATCAGAAGAGGGATTTTTAGGAAGCAAATTCGTCTTTGTTGTCATAGAATTTCCATCGGCGAACCTGAAAATCGTCATTTTTCAGCATAAAGGAAGTCACTCTTATGGAACCTAATACAAAAAACCCGTGAGAAAGTTTCATACAGGCTTTCCTTGTTTTCCGAAGGTTACAGAGCAAATTTCTGAACTGCCTCAGATACTGACTTTACTGTAATAGCTATAACGAGAATAAAAAAAACAAGGCTATTAATCATAATTATTATACCTTTTTAGCCGTTAAATGAACACAATGTAGCCCCTGCCGAATAAGCATCGGGTCCATAATCAGATTCACCATTTACTTTAAGAAGTTCCTGTAAGCGATTACGTGCTCGACTGACACGGCTTTTAATTGTACCCACAGCACAGCCACAAATAGCAGCAGCATCTTCATAAGAAAACCCTGATGCCCCAATAAGAATAATGGCTTCTCTTTGATCAGGGGAGAGCATATTTAAGGCTTTTTTGAAATCTTGCAAATCAAGCGATCCATATTGCGCAGGATGAACCGCAACATTTTGGGTAAATACCCCATCACTATCCTGAACTTCTCTTCCTTTTTTACGCATTTGGCTATAAAATTCATTGCGCAAGATTGTAAAAAGCCAAGCCTTAAGATTGGTGCCCATTTCAAAGCTCTCCTGCTTTGCCCACGCCTTCATAATGGTATCTTGGACCAAATCTTCTGCTTTATCATGCTTACCACTTAAAGAAAGTGCGAAAGCTCGTAAAGCTGGGAGGACCAAAAGGAGTTCCTGTTTAAATTTTTTCACACCCTCCGCCATAAAGGTTTACACCTTTTCCGCATTATTTAAAGCAAATTGCTCTGCACGCTCCAGTCTATCCAAAAGCTCCAACAAACGCCTTGGCAGTGCCTCTTCCTGAATTTCCATGTAAAACTGGCGTAATTTTCGTGCTATTTCGCTATTAACGCCGAGAATGTCATCTCCAAGAGTGAAGTGATTGGTGAGATTTTTTTCATCACGGTCGTTCATTTTTTATCCCCCTAATCCATATAATGTCAGTAGTGCCAAGAATATTTTCGCTCTATGGTTGTAAATATAGTTGTCTGTAAAAAGTTCCATACGAAGAGAGGAACTTTTTCATCGCTCAAAGATTTCAACCAGCAAAGTACTGCAAAGGTCAGAAGGAGTTATAAGACATGTCATTATCCACGCGCATCGCACCACATCTTCCCTATCTTCGGCGTTTTGCCCGCTCTGTTACCGGAAGCCAATCTTCTGGCGATGCTTATGTATCAGCAATGTTAGAAGCACTGATTGCAGATATTTCGATTTTTCCGCAAAAATCCAGTGACCGGATTGGGACCTATTGGCTTTTTTGCCATCTTTTTGACCAAACCACTCCTAATATCCCAGAACCGCTCCCACAATTTGGTCTTGAACAAAAAACCAGTGCGAAATTATCCTATTTAACACCACGTGCACGCCAAGCTTTTTTATTGATTGCCGTGGAAGGCTTTAATGAACAAGAAGCCAGTGAAATCATGTCACTTGATGCAAAAGAGTTCCGCAAGCTTCTCAGCCAAGCATCGACGGATATTTCTCAACAAATAGCCACGCAAGTTATGATTATTGAAGATGAGCCTCTTATTGCGCTCGATATTGAACAAATGGTAGAGAGTCTTGGTCATCAGGTTGTGGGTATAGCACGCACCCGTGATGAAGCTGTCCTTTTGTATCATAAGGAAAAACCCCGTTTAATTTTGGCTGATATTCAATTAGCCGATAACAGTTCGGGTATTGATGCGGTTAATGACATTTTGCAAAATGACCCTATTCCAGTCATTTTTATCACGGCATTTCCTGAAAGACTATTGACAGGCGAGCGTCCCGAGCCAACTTTTTTAGTGACCAAACCTTTTAATCCAGATATGGTCAAAGCGCTTATTTCGCAGGCTTTATTCTTTCAAGAGAATGCGTGCAAAGCGGCTTAGAACAGAGTAACATCTCCATTATGATTGTTACGCCCTTTGCCAAACCGCCAATGGATAAATCGCATTTAAGCGCTCTCATGCAAGCGATTCGTGGTGCTGATATTTGTGTATTATATCAGACAACCAATTTGTTCTATTTATGGGCAGAAAACTTACCGCAGCATTTGCATAACAAATGGCGTGTAGGCTGTCGAGATAGTGATTTTTTTTCGCTTGATATTGCTGATAATATGGAAACCATTAAATTGCAGGTTTTAGCCACCGGCAAAATGCAAACCATTGAAGCGCGCTTTGAAGATACGAGCAAACAAGCGATATGGTATAAATTTTCTATTGATTGTCACCGTAATGAGAGTGGAGACATTATTGGTATTATCACCACGGGCGTTGATATTTCAGGATTACGTCGGCGGGAACAAGTATTAAAAGTTCTGCTTCGAGAAGTGAGCCATCGTTCTAAAAATCTCCTTGCTATCATTCAAAGCATTGCCAGCCAAACGGCACGCTATACGGAATCGTTACCAATTTTTTTACGCAAATTTCAAGGTCGCCTTCATTCTCTTTCGCATTCTCAAGATCTTATCACTGATTCTGATTGGCGTGGAGCCCAATTTCGCGAATTGGTACAAACGCAAGCATTGGGCTATTTGATGAAAGACACAGAACGTTTTTCGCTTGAAGGCGTAGACCCTTATCTTTTTCCCAATGCGGCTTTACATATTGGTTTGGCTTTTCATGAACTAATTGTCAATTCTCTGTCTTTTGGTGCCCTCTCCCAAGAAAAGGGCAGAGTCTTTGTACGCTGTGAAATCCACAAAAAAGTGGATGAAAAAATGCAACTCCTCATCACTTGGAATGAACATTTTGAATCAGGAACCATTCTCTCTCACGATCAAAAAGCCTGTTTTGGCAGTACTGTACTAGAAAAAATTGTTCCTGTCTCTGTCAATGGTTCGGCTTCTTTCACATTGAGCGAAGAAGGCATTGTTTATCATTTATTTGTTCCTGATACTTACTTTGATATCTTTTTTTAATTAAGCACAAACCTGCCCCAGCACAAACCTGCCCCAGCACAAACCTGCCCCAGCACAAACCTGCCCCAGCACAAACCTGCCCCAGCACAAACCTGCCCCAGCACAAACCTGCCCCAGCACAAACCTGCCC
>NZ_BAABIY010000094.1:0-25615 GCF_039543025.1 Bartonella acomydis
AAAATATCAGAAAGAGACATGCCATTATCATGCTGAAATAGGCTTGATAATGCCCTCCTTTAAAGCTCTTGATAGAGAGAGTTTTGGTCGCTTCATAAAAAATGATCTATAGGGAAATAAAAAAGTAGAAGAATGAGCGCCATAACAGGGAAGCTTTTTTATTTTCCATTATGTTATGAAAATATCATGACATTTGAAAATGTTTTCTTTTTTTTTAAAAACATGTTACCGGTCCTTTTAATCAATGAATTCTTTGTTTTCTATATCAAAAAATTTAAACAGATACTGTGGGATGTAGAATGTTTTGTTCCGGCTTTTTTAAAAATCGTGAAATTTATGGACCGCTTTGTGTTGGTTTTGATCCTAGTCATAAAGTTTTGCAATCATGGAATTTGAGCCCTGATTATAAAGGCTTAAGGGATTTTTGTGATATTCTCTTAACAGCGGTTGTGGGGCAAGTAGGACTTATTAAGCCGCAGGTCGCGTTTTTTGAATTATATGGGGTGGAGGGATTGCAAGTTCTCAAAGAACTTATGGAAAATGCACGAAAACAAGGTTTGTTGGTCATTGCTGATGCAAAAAGGGGGGATATTGGCTCTACTGTTGAAGCTTATGGCCAAGCTTGGCTTGGTGAAAGCAGCGCTTTTAGGGCGGATGCCATAACGGCCAATGCTTTTCTTGGGTTTGATGCTCTCACTCCTATGATGAGAATTGCAGAAGAAACAGGAACGGCAGTTTTTGTGGTCGTGCAATCTTCTAATCCTGAGGGCAAGGATATCCGCAATGCACGCATTGGTGATCAAACACTCTCAGTTCATTTGGCACAGCGCATTTGTGACTATAATAGCCAATCTTCAAGGAAACATCATGCTGTTGGTCCTATCGGTGCAGTTATTGGAGCAACACTGGGGGGAGAAGCAAAAGAGACAATCGAGCAGTTAAAAAACTGCTTGTTTCTTGTTCCTGGTATTGGTGCACAGGGGGGAACGATCACACAACTAACAAACCAGTTTCCTCAGAATTTGTGGCAGAATATTATTCCTTCCATTTCAAGGTCGATTACAGATGCTGGCCCCAATATTGTGGATTTAAAAATGTGCATCAGTGATTTTGCCAGCCAAGCGAAAAGCACTCTTGTGTCTTGAGGGCTTTTGCAAAGGCGATAAACTTAAAAACTCTAATATGCTTAAAAACGTGCTAAGCTGAAAACGACCTATGGGGGCGAGAGATAAAAGGTGGGGAGCTCATTATTTTTCCTCCAAATGAAAAAATACCGAGAGGGAGCTTCTATCCTGATATTGAGAATACTCAATGTTGAAAATGGCAGTATTTTTTTCGTGGGGCTTTTTAAGGGATGGGAGCTTTCCCTTTGAGAGAGCAAAAGTTGATATATGGCACAAAGGGGCAGGACTGATAAAGTCATTGCAGCATTTGTTTCTATAAGATAAAAAAACAGGTTATTCGTGAACACAAATTGTTGCTAGAGAATCATATGTCATCATCATCGGAAAAAACCAAAGCGCGTTTACCTCGTGGTTTTGTGGATCGCACAACTGCGCAATTATATGCAACTGAAACCATGATTGCTCAGATTCGTGAAGTTTATGAACTTTATGGTTTTGAAGCTCTGGAAACACCCATTTTTGAATACACGGATGTGTTGGGTAAGTTTTTACCTGATGAAGATCGCCCAAATGCTGGGGTTTTTTCGCTTCAAGATGATGATGAACAATGGATGTCTTTACGTTATGATCTGACCGCACCTCTTGCGCGTTATTTTTCAGAGAATTTTGAAACTTTGCCAAAACCTTATCGCAGTTATCGTCTTGGCTTTGTGTTTCGTAATGAAAAACCAGGACCTGGACGTTTTCGGCAATTTATGCAGTTTGATGCTGATATTGTTGGCACGCCAACCGTTGCAGCGGATGCCGAAATTTGCATGATGGCAGCCGATAGTTTGGAAAAATTGGGAATTGCACAGCATGATTATGTCATTCGTCTGAATAACCGGAAAATTCTGGAAAGTGTTTTACAATTGATTGGTTTGGGGGAAAGTGAGCAGAAAGAAAAGCGCTTAACAGTTCTTCGCGCAATGGATAAACTTGATAAATTCGGTCCTGAAGGGGTGCGTTTGTTGTTGGGGAAGGGGCGTTTGGATGAAAGCGGTGATTTTACAAAAGGGGCACAGCTGAAGGATAAAGAAATTGAGCGTATTCTTTCTTTGCTCACTATAGAGGCTGAAACGCCAGAGAAAACAGTGGAGGCTCTTAGAGAGGTTGTTGATCAGAATGCTCAAGGTCTTGAAGGGGTTCGTGAACTTGAGGAAATGCAGAAAATTTTTGCCGAAAATGTTCGTTATAACCGTATTAAAATTGACCCTTCGGTGGTGCGGGGTTTGGAATATTATACCGGACCTGTATTTGAAGCCGCATTGCTGTTTGATGTTCTCAATGATGAGAGGCAAAAAGTTGTGTTTGGCTCCGTTGGTGGGGGTGGGCGCTATGATGGGTTGGTGGCCCGCTTTCGTGGGGAACATATTCCGGCAACGGGCTTTTCCATTGGCGTATCACGCTTGATGGTTGCTTTGCAAAATCTTGGAAAATTGCCTTGCAGAGAAAAGACTGGACCTGTGGTGGTTTTGATGATGGATAAAAAACCAGAAATTGTTGCACGCTATCAAAGCATGGTCATGCAGTTGCGCAGTGCGGGAATTCCTGCTGAACTCTATTTGGGGGCAGCAGGCATGAAGGCACAGATGAAATATGCTGATCGAAGACAAGCGCCTTGTGTGGTGATCCAAGGTTCGCAAGAGCGTGAAAGCGGAAAAATACAGATCAAAGATTTGATTGAAGGGGCGCGTTTGTCTCATGAAATTAAGGATAATCAAACATGGCGTGAAAGTAGGCCAGCGCAAGTGATGGTTGATGAAACGCAATTGGTCCAAACAGTACAAAATATTTTGGCTGCCCACAAATGCTCACATTAAAAGTTTTGTAAAAGCGTGTGGCTGGTAAAACTTGGAAATTCTCCATATCATTTTTAAGCAATTTGCAGGATTGGTATTTTGCTCATGGAGATGTGCTTACGTATGCGTTGAAAATGACGTTATTTTTTTAGCCTATATAGTGGTATAAAAGGCAGATGCCTTTGAAACGGGCAAAAGCATTGATTTATCAGTTTAGAGCACGGAGAAGGCGTCTTCGTGATGCAAAAGAGGAGCGAAATCTGCGCTATTTCCCTCTTTTGGTATAAAATTGCTTGTTTTTCTTGTTGAAGGTACAAAATTTCATCTGCGCAAAAGAAGAGAGAGATTTGGAGTGATTTCTCTTTTAAGTTGAAAAAAGAGTGAAACAACTTAAATCAGACAATTTTTTACAGGAACATATTGGTATCAATTGTAAGCCATCTATAATGGTAAACAGCTGATGATATTCATTTTTTCGTAATATCAACGCATGAATGGAGAAATATAATGGTCCAATATGATTTTACCCTGTTATATGAAAGAAATCCTTTTATTCTTGAAAAGCCTGAGGATATTGGAAAATCATTTAAGCTTCCTCCGGCAAACTTTGGATTTTCATATCTTCCACAAATTTCCTTTTCAGGAGCGCCAGATAGTCGGCATATGATTTTGGGACTATCATTTATTGGCTTGAAAAGTTTCTTTGTGCTGTTGTGGCAAGTGGGAAAAATGTCTGATGAGGATGATGTGGATTTATGGTTTGATCAGGTCATATTAGATGGTGATACGCTCAATGAATTTTTGGCTTGTGATTTTTCAACGGAAGAATCACAATATCTTAATTTTGCAACTTTTAAAGAAGGTATCAAGGAATTAGAACGTCATAAAATTCTAGCCAAGGGGACAAAAAACCATTGTTATTTCATAAATCCAGATATTTTTGGGCTTCCTGAAAATGATGAAGATTTTGAGCTTAATGAAGGTGAAAACATGAATGCAGTCTTTATGACAGAAAATTAGAATGAATGGCTGCTTTGCTGATTATTTTAGAGAAAAAGATCTTAAAAAAATAAAGGAAAACAGGTTCTGAAACAACAGAAGAATTGATCTGTTGATGGGGTGCATTGCTATAGTGGCATGGGGGCATATAATGTTTAGGGACAGAGGATAACACAATGCTTTTTGCCGTGAGGTTGTTTTTGCTGGATATTGGTGAGGGCAAATATGGGGAAGTCTGTTGTGATGAGCTGTGGTGCTGTTGTGGTGGGGATATGTGTGCAGATTTTGCAATTTATCATTCATAAAATACAAAGAGCATAAATTCCTTCATAAGAAGGAATTTATGCTAGAAAGTTTGCATTTGACAAATGTATAATTAGTTTAAAAATTAATTTTTCAAGGTTTTTAAGACATTTTGTGGTGAAGAAATTTCATAAGCGTCGGTTGTACAATTGTCTGAAAAACCTGATTCTTCGAACCATTATTCAATTACGCCATCGTTAATAACAGCAGCATAGTGCCATGAACGCATGCCAAATCCGATATTGTTTTTTGCAACCAGCATACCCATTTTGCGGGTAAACTCACCCGGGCCATCGGGAATCTATTTTACATTTTTTAGGGCTTGTTCCTTGTCTCAAGCCTTTATGACAAAAGCTTCATTTTATTATTCATAAAATAAAAAACACAAATTCCCCTTGGTAGAGGAATTTGTGCTAGAAAGTTTACATTTGACAAATGTATAATTAGTTTAAAAATTAACTTTTCAAGGCTTTTAAGACATTTTGTGGTGAAGAAATTTCATAGGGGTCGGTTGTACAATTGTCTGAAAAACCTGATTCTTCGAACCATTGTTCAATTACGCCATCGTTAATAACAGCAGCATAGCGCCATGAACGCATGCCAAATCCGATATTGTCTTTTGCAACCAGCATACCCATTTTGCGGGTAAATTCACCAGAACCATCGGGAATGAGTTTTACGTTTTTTATACCTTGATCTTTACCCCAGGCATTCATGACAAAAGCGTCATTGACGGAAAGGCAATAAATTTCATCAATGCCAAGTTTTTTAAATTCATCATAGAGTTTTTCAAAATCGGGCAGTTGGAAAGTAGAGCAAGTGGGGGTAAAGGCGCCAGGAAGAGAAAAAAGAATAACTCGCTTTCCTTTAAAGTACGCATCACTGTTAATTTCTTGCCAGCGATAAGGATTATCTCCACTCACGGATTCATCGCGAACACGTGTATGAAAGGTGGTGTTGGGAACGGTTTTTCTCATCATAGGTGTGCTCCTGTATTTTTCATGAAAATTGTGTTTTTCGTGCTTTCAAACAGCCTTCTGTTTTGCAAAGCATGTGGAAGAGGTTTAAAAAAAATCTCCAATTCTCCTCAGTGTGCAAATATTTCATTGTTCCGTCAAGTAGAATTAACGGTCGACTTTGATGGATATTCAGCTTAAAATTGAAAAGAATAAGAGGAAGGCATTTTTACCATGATAACAACAGTTTTGACCACGGCTTTTGCTGATCAAAAACCGGGGACATCTGGTTTGCGCAAAAAAGTGTCAGTTTTTCAACAGCCTCGTTATGTTGAAAATTTTATACAGTCTCTTTTTAACAGCATTGGCTCTGTTGAGGGGAAGTTGTTCATTGTTGGGGGGGATGGACGCTATTACAATCGCAGCCTTTTGCAGACCGTGTTGAAAATGGCAGCAGCTCATGGTGCAGCTTGTGTCAAGGTGGGAAAAGGAGGGATTCTTTCTACGCCGGCTGTTTCACATCTTATTCGCAAAACGCATGCCTATGGTGGTGTTATTCTTTCCGCAAGTCATAATCCTGGGGGGAAAGAGGGAGATTGTGGCATCAAATACAATATTGCCAATGGTGGACCTGCTCCCGATTCTTTGTGTGAAGCTCTTTATGCAGCATCACAGAAACTTTCTTGTTATAAAATTTTTGAGGCACCAGATGTCGATTTAGACAGAGAAGGCACAAGTTTTATCGGTTCCATGCGGGTTGATGTCATCAATCCTGTTGCTGATTATGTTGCTTTAATGCAAGAGATTTTTGATTTTGATTGTATTGCGAAAGCTGTGGGCAGAGGCCTTACTTTGCGTTTTGATGCCATGCATGCAGTCACAGGGCCTTATGCTCATGAAATTTTTGAAAAATGTTTGGGATTTGCTCAAGGAACGGTGGTCAATGGTACGCCTTTGCCAGATTTTGCAGGAGGGCATCCAGACCCTAATTTGGTTTATGCCAAGGATCTTTATGATTTGTTGATGTCGGATCAGGCACCTGATCTTGGAGCGGCGTCTGATGGGGATGGTGATCGTAATCTCATTATTGGCCGTGGGCAGTTTGTTACTCCTTCTGATTCCTTGGCGATTATGCTAGAGCATGCTCATCTTATTAAAGGGTATCGCCAAGGGATTGTGGGGATTGCGCGCTCTATGCCAACAGCGCCTGCTGCGGATTTGGTTGCTGCAAGAAAAGGATTGAATTGTTTTGAAACGCCAACGGGATGGAAATTTTTTGGTTCACTTTTGGATGCGGGGAAAGTGACTTTTTGTGGTGAAGAAAGCTTTGGAACGAGCTCTCACCATGTTCGCGAAAAGGATGGTTTGTGGGCAGTGCTCTTTTGGTTAAATCTTTTGGCTCTCACGGGAAAAACCGTTGCACAAATTGTGCAGCAACATTGGAGAGATTATGGGCGCTTTTATACCTTACGTTATGATTATGAAAGTGTGGCGAGTGATAAAGCAGAAGCGATGATAGAACGATTGCGTGCGCATTTGCCACAAAGGGGTATGGAAATTGCTGGGCTTTTGGTGGAAAAAGCAGATGATTTTACTTATCATGATCCCGTTGATCAGAGCGTTAGCATTCGGCAAGGTGTTCGTGTTTTTTTTGAAAATGGTGCACGGCTTGTGGTACGTCTTTCGGGGACGGGCACGGTGGGAGCAACGCTGCGGCTTTATTTTGAGCAGTATGAGGCTGATCCACACAAACACAATCAGGATCCGCAAAAAATACTCCAGCCTTTACAAAAGGTGGCATTGAAATTGTTAAACATAAAACAGGAATTAGGGCGCGCGCATCCCGATATTATCACATGAAAGCGCTGTTTTTTGAGTGACTGTTACCTTGTGGTTAAGGAGGTACCATGGTTTTTATTGTGTGGGTATGCTCATGAAAGCTTTGTATCCTGTGTTTATTGTGAGTGAAGCCTAAAAAATTGAGTAGGTTATCACCGTTTCTTGAAAATTGTGCTTTATGCATGAGAGGGGCAAAAAATTCTCTTCTTGGCCTAGGGTTTTTGGCATAGATATTTTTTTAAGGTTGGCATGTCGGGCAATGAGGGATAGGAAAAGAGAGCGCTCTTATTTTTTGGGGGTGGTACCAAGAGAAGAGTGGACTGTGGCAGATATGCTTCAAATTCAAAAGCTTTGTAAGCTGTGTCAAGGGGGCATAGTTCTTTGTAAAAGATGCACATAAAAAGGCAATCGGACCGCGAAGGGTCCGATATTTTTTTTGTTTTAAGAAGATTTGTATCCTGTTGTTTATCGTGGGGGTTATTGGGGATGAATCATCTTTTTGGGGTCAACCAACCGGTCATAATCTTCTCCAGAAACGCCAGCTTTGAGCGCTTCAGCACGCAAAGTTGTATCATTTTTATGCGCTGCTTTGGCAATTTCAGCAGCTTTTTCATAGCCAATTTCTGGGGCAAGGGCTGTCACCAGCATGAGAGAACGTTCCATGAGAGAGTGAATATGAACGCGATTGGCACGCAATCCTTGGACGCAATGGAGATCAAAAGAGCGTATGCAATCTCCAAGAAGGGTAATGGATTGCAAGACATTATAGCCAATGACAGGCTTATAAACATTGAGTTCAAAATGCCCCTGACTTGCGGCAAATGTCACGCTGGTATGGTTGCCAAAGACTTGGACTGCAACCATTGTCATTGCTTCACATTGGGTGGGGTTAACCTTGCCTGGCATGATAGAAGAGCCTGGTTCATTTTCGGGCAAGCTTAATTCGCCAAGACCAGAGCGTGGACCTGAGCCCAAAAAGCGTATATCGTTGGCAATTTTAAACAGATCAGCTGCCAGAGCATTGAGACTACCATGAAAATGGGCAAGGGCTCCATGATGGGCAAGTGCTTCAAATTTATTGCTGGCAGTCTTGAAGGTTATCCCTGTAAGGTTACTGATTGTTTGGGCAAAAGCAACATCGAAACCTTGTGGTGCATTGAGCCCTGTGCCAACCGCTGTGCCCCCTTGGGCAAGGGTTTGAACATCAGTAAGAGCTGTTTCAATACGCTGCAGGTTGGCTTCAAGCGCGGCGCGATAGCCTGAAAATTCTTGCGCTAAAGTTAAGGGGGTAGCATCTTGGGTATGGGTCCGCCCGATTTTAATGATGTCGGAAAATTCTTCTTCTTTTTTTCTTAATGTGGTAATAAGGGCTTCAAGAATGGGCAGTAAGTGTTGGCGTGTTTGCAGAGTGGTGGCAATGTGAAGCGCTGTGGGAAAGGAATCGTTGGAGGATTGACTCATATTGACATGGTCATTGGGATGTACAGGGGATTTGCTGCCTAGTTTTCCTCCAAGCAACATGCTAGCATGGTTGGCGATGACTTCATTGACGTTCATGTTGCTTTGTGTGCCAGAACCTGTTTGCCAAACAGAGAGGGGGAAATGGGTATCAAATGCACCGGAGAGCACTTCGTCAGCAGCGGTCATGATCGCTTTGCCAATGTTTTGCGGAAGCTTGCCTTTTTCCATATTAACAAGGGCGGCAGCTTTTTTAATAAGACTTAAGGCATAGATGATGGTGAGCGGTTGCTTTTCACTGCCAATATTAAAATTATGCAGTGAACGTTCCGTTTGTGCGCCCCAATAACGGTCTTGACGTACCGAGATTGTTCCAAAGCTATCCGTTTCCTGACGTGTTTCAACCATGATAAGAGATCCTTTTACGTTCGCAGGTTAATAAAACTAGATAATGCAAAATGGGAAAGGGAGGCAAGACTTGAAAGCCTTTTTAAGGTAAATTATTTTATGGAAGAGTCCTTGACATTGTGAAGGAGTGATTTTATATCTTAGCCAATGTTAGCACTCGTACTTTAAGAGTGCTAGCGAGAACTCAAGATTAATCAATTATGTTAAGTTTTAAGGATTTAAAACATGGCTAATATACAATTCCGCCCACTTCACGATCGTGTGGTTGTCCGTCGGGTTGAATCTGAAAATAAGACTGCTGGTGGGATTATTATTCCTGATACAGCAAAAGAAAAACCTCAAGAAGGTGAAGTTATTGCGATTGGTAATGGCGCTCTTGATGATAACGGAAAGCGTGTGCCGTTAGAAGTTAAAACAGGTGACCGTATTCTGTTTGGGAAATGGTCTGGTACTGAAGTCAAGATTAATGGCGAAGACCTGTTAATCATGAAAGAATCTGATATTATGGGAATTTTGGGCTAATTGACGCCTTTTAAATTCTTTCCACTTTATATTATTTTGAGATAACTCCAAGGAGAAATTAGATGGCTGCTAAAGAAGTCAAATTTGGCCGTGAAGCGCGTGAGCGTTTGTTGCGCGGAGTTGATATCCTTGCTAATGCTGTGAAGGTAACACTTGGTCCTAAGGGGCGCAATGTGGTGATTGACAAATCATTTGGTGCTCCACGCATCACAAAAGATGGTGTATCTGTGGCAAAGGAAATCGAACTTGAAGATAAGTTTGAAAATATGGGTGCGCAAATGTTGCGTGAAGTTGCTTCTAAAACCAACGATATTGCTGGTGATGGAACAACCACAGCAACTGTTTTGGGGCAAGCTATTGTTCAAGAAGGCGTAAAAGCTGTTGCTGCGGGCATGAACCCTATGGATCTTAAACGTGGGATTGATGCTGCTGTGGATGAAGTGGTGGCAAATCTCTTCAAAAAAGCAAAAAAAATACAAACTTCAGCAGAAATTGCACAGGTCGGAACAATTTCCGCCAATGGTGCTGCTGAAATCGGTAAAATGATCGCTGATGCTATGGAAAAAGTTGGCAATGAAGGCGTTATTACCGTGGAAGAAGCAAAAACTGCTGAAACCGAATTAGAAGTCGTTGAAGGAATGCAATTTGATCGTGGATATCTTTCTCCTTACTTTGTCACCAATGCTGAAAAAATGGTGGCAGATTTGGATGATCCTTACATTCTTATTCACGAAAAGAAATTGTCTAATCTGCAATCTTTGCTTCCTGTGCTTGAAGCTGTTGTACAGTCTGGAAAACCACTTCTTATTATTGCTGAAGATGTTGAAGGTGAAGCTTTGGCAACGCTCGTTGTCAACAAGTTGCGTGGTGGTTTAAAAATTGCTGCTGTGAAGGCGCCTGGATTTGGTGATCGTCGTAAAGCTATGCTTGAGGATATTGCAATCTTAACATCCGGGCAGGTAATTTCTGAAGATGTTGGCATTAAGCTTGAAAATGTCACTTTGGATATGCTTGGTCGTGCAAAGAAAGTCAATATTTCTAAAGAAAACACCACCATTATCGATGGTGCTGGGCAAAAGAGCGAAATTAGTGCACGTGTAAGCCAAATCAAGACACAGATCGAAGAAACAACTTCTGACTATGACCGTGAGAAATTGCAAGAAAGACTTGCTAAACTTGCTGGTGGTGTGGCTGTTATCCGTGTTGGTGGTGCCACGGAAGTTGAAGTGAAAGAAAAGAAAGACCGCGTTGATGATGCCTTGAATGCAACACGCGCTGCGGTGGAAGAAGGTATTGTTGCTGGTGGTGGTACTGCCTTGTTGCGTGCGGCAAGTGCTTTGACCGTTAAAGGAAGCAATCCTGACCAGGAAGCCGGTATTAATATCGTTCGTCGTGCTCTTCAAGCACCTGCGCGTCAAATTGCTACCAATGCCGGTGAAGAAGCTGCGATTATCGTTGGCAAGGTGTTGGAAAACAATGCAGATACCTTTGGTTATAACACTGCAACCGGTGAATTTGGTGATTTGATTGCTTTGGGAATTGTTGACCCTGTGAAGGTGGTACGTTCTGCTCTGCAGAATGCTGCTTCCATTGCAAGCCTTCTGATCACAACCGAAGCAATGGTTGCTGAAATGCCAAAGAAAGACACTCCAATGCCTCCAATGCCTGGTGGCGGAATGGGTGGAATGGGCGGAATGGATTTCTAAAGCCCTCTTTTATAAACATCAAAAGAAACGGGTCTATCGGGCCCGTTTTTTAATGTGTTTGTTTGTTATTATAACCACAGTGCATAGGCTAATTTGATGGATGCTAAGAATTGTTGATTTAAGATGGTGCGTGTCTAGCTCGTGCAGAATGCTGATCACAGAGCCTATGGGATGCACACATGATGCTAAAAGCTTTCATTTGGGTTAGAGGAGCAGCTGTAAAATTGCTTTGCGTTTTAGCGTGGTGAGAACACGAAATCTTTTGAGCAGCAGATATTCTTCTCTGCTTGAGGCAATTTCATCATGAGGATAAGGTGTATGTTGTTTTGTGGAGATCTCTGCATAAAAAAAGGCTATGGGAACATTTAAAAGGTCGGCAATTTCCTTTAATTGCTCCGCTCCGACACGATTCCAAGCCTTCTTCATATTTTTGAATTTGCTGGAAGCTTACGCCTAAATGTTGACCTAGTGTTTTTTGAGACATTTTCAGCATGTTGCGTCGCAAGTGAATTTTTTTGCCCACAAACATGTCGTTATGAGAATTTCTGGCTTGCATTTCTCCTCCCGCCGGTTGCGAGTGCTCTCGCATTAGTATTCCAGGAGCTTGAAAGTACTGAAACCTAATCAGCTTTTTTGCTTTTAGTGCGTGAGAGCACCTGGACATAGCAAAATTTCCCGGAATTCCGGGATACTCACAAAGCGGGATAAATTCATATTTAGGTTTCGGGTTTTCAAGATCCTCTTTGTCGCTGCGTATACGATCAAAGCACCTTTATTTATAAAGTAATTTGAGAGGATTGGCAATAAAAATGAAAACAACCTTGTTTTCGGAAAAGTTTTGTCCCTCTCAACAAGCGCGGGTCTGAGATTATGATTTAAGAGAAAGCCTCTTGTGGCTCATGATGCAGAAAATAGTCTCTGATGATAAGCCGTAAAATTCTGCTATGGATATTCTCAAATGCAAAAGTTTGTTATCTCGTAATATCGTGAAACGCTATCATAAATGCAATATGAAGTGCTCGCTTGTCACTGGAGAGGAGGAAATAAGTTTAAAAAGAACAAAGCGTTTTTCGTGAGACAATGAACTGAGATAATAGACAATAGGGTTTTCTTGCTCTATGACAGCTGAAAGAAATGATTTTTCTTAAAATGCAAAGAGAGAATGTATGAGCCAATATCCTAAATGCCCTCATTGTGGTGGTTTTTATACTTATGAAGAGGGGGGAAATTTTGTCTGTCCTGAATGCGCTCATGAGTGGCCACAAAAGAGTGAAGAACTTACTGCTGATATCGTTTATGATGCCAATGGTCAGGTTTTGACCAATGGAGATAGCGTGATGGTGATAAAAGATCTTAAAGTCAAAGGCGCTGCTTCCGTTCTCAAGAGTGGTACAAAGGTGAAAAATATTCGCCTCGTGGATGGGGATCACAATATCGATTGTAAAATTCCAGGAATTGGTCAAATTGGCTTAAAGTCAGAATTCGTGAAAAAAATTTAAGCAAAGCGTTGGTTGAATATTTTCCCTTTGTTAAAAGATATTTGCTAGAGCTGATACAGCAGAGCTGATCTCAGAACTGGTGTAGGTTTGAGGGCGGAAATTATTGCAATTTTTAGAAAAATGCGCCCTTAAAATATACCAATAGTTTGTGCTGGTTTTTAAATACGCTGGGCAATATGTCGATGTCCTTATATGCGTGTTACTGCGTTTAAAATACTGCTAATAACCCTTGGCATTGGAGATACTCTATAGGTTATTTGGGGGAATGGCTGTTTTATTTGTTGCTAGGATTTTTACGCATATACCAAACCCGTTTGTGAACATGCAAGCGCATGGTTGATTGTTTCAGAGAGGGTTTGAAATGTCAGAAACGACGATATTGGGCGGAAGATTAATACAATATCTTTATACATCAACACTTTGTAGTAATGTCATTTGCATGACATCAATTTTATCGAAAAAATGCGCCTAGGGAGGATGTGGCACCAGTGTGGTGTGCCCGCTTGTCGATTTGATTGTTATGAGAGGATTTGAGGGTGATATTTTGTTATATTCTATTTGTTTTTATTGCGGCATGGCTTCAACACCTAAAACCTCTGGAATAAAATGGCGTAAAAGATTTTCAATACCATGTTTGAGTGTTGCCGTTGAAGAGGGACATCCGGCGCAAGCACCACGCATATTGAGGTAAACAATACCGTTTTCAAATCCGCGAAATGTAATATCGCCACCATCATTGGCAACAGCTGGGCGAATGCGTGTTTCAAGAAGCTCCTTAATGGTTAAGACGATATCCGCGTCTTTTTCGTCATAAAACTCTTCATGAAGTGCGTGGTTGTGCGCTCCTGGCGTGGCATTGCTGCTAATTACAGGATCACCAGAGAGAAAATGTTCCATAATTGTGCCTAAAATAACGGGTTTGAGATGTTGCCATTCACCGTCTTTTTTGCTCACCGTGATGAAATCATAGCCTAAAAAAACACCATTAACATTTGGAATATTAAACAATTTAGCAGCTAAAGGAGAATTTTTAGCAGCTTCTTCACGGTTACGAAATTCTAAGACATGGTCAGGAACCACCACACAACCTGGCAAAAATTTTAGTGTTGCAGGATTTGGTGTGGCTTCAGTTTGAATAAACATACACTCTCCTTTTGTCATAAGGGATTAAGAAGATTACTGTATCCAAATAGTGTTTCTAGGCAATCGATACAATATCTTCATCGGCAAGATTGCTCGGAATGACCGTGACAGGAATGGAAAAAGCTGTCCCACGATTTCCGATTAATTGGATAAGTGGGCCTGGCCCTTCTGTGTGTCCACTGGCTGCTAAAACAATGAGGGCGATTTCCTTATCTTCTTCAATCAATTTGGAAATTTCTTCGACCTTTTTGCCTTCACGCATCATAATTTCTGTTTCAAGAGCATGGGTGTTGTGTAGATCACAGGCAATTTCTTTCAACATTTTATTGGCATTTTGTGTTGATTCTGTGCGCATAATGTCATTTACACCCAGAAAATGTTGAAATTCAGCATTGTCAACAACACAAAGCAGTAGCAAGCTTCGGTTGGTATTTTTGGCATGATGGGCGGCAAAAGCAACGGCACGTCGACATTCTGGTGTTTCATCAATAATGACTAGAATCTTTTTCTTATGATCTCTTTTGAGCTTTTTGTGCTTAGAAACCATGTTTTCTCTCTCTTTTTACAGATACTCTCTTATGCTTTAAAATGTTATTGTTTCATGGATTTTACAAAAATCCAACGATTTCACGAACTTTTTTCATAGTTTTTTCTGCCAGAGCACCAGCACGTTGTGCACCATCATGCAAAATGGAGTCAATATAAGCACTTTCTTGATGCAACCGGCGAAGTTCCGCCGTTATAGGGGCAAGCTTATGGACAGCAAGATCAGCCAGTGCTGTTTTGAAAAGCGAAAATTGTTGCCCTGAAAACTCTAAGAGGGCTTTTTCTTTGCTCACTTGGGCAAAGGCTGCATAAATGCCAAGCAAATTATCAATTTCAGGGCGATCTTCTAAGTCGGCAATTGTATCGGGAAGAGGAGCTGAGTCCGTTTTTGCTTTGCGTATTTTTTTGGCAATAAGAGCAGCATCATCGGTCAAATTAATGCGTGAAAAATCTGAAGGATCTGATTTTGACATTTTCTTTGTGCCATCACGCAGTGACATAACGCGCATCGCTGTTTCTCCTATCAGTGCTTCTGGGAGTGGGAAAAAGCCTTGTTTTGTTTCCTCACCCATTTGTATTGGAACAGCAAAATTTAATTCTACAAGACGATTAGCATAGTCGTTATTGAATTTTTGCGCAATGTCACGTGCGAGTTCAACATGCTGTTTTTGATCTTCCCCTACCGGAACATGCGTGGCACGGTAGAGTAAAATATCAGCCGCCATCAGACTTGGATAAGCAAAAAGCCCAAGGGATGCTTTTTCACGATCTTTTCCAGCTTTATCTTTAAATTGTGTCATGCGTTGGAGCCAACCAATACGGGCAACACAATTGAAAATCCAAGCAAGTTCAGCATGTTGAAAAACCCTAGATTGGTTGAAAACAATATGTTTTTGAGGATCAATGCCGGAAGCCAAAAAGGCGGCTGTTACGGCTCTTGTGGATTCTATTAGGGTTCGAGGATCTGGATTCACAGTTAGCGCATGCATGTCAACAACGCAATACAAACAATGATAGGATTTTTGTAATTCAACCCAATGCTTGATAGCACCAAGATAATTGCCAAGATGTAAGTGACCACTGGGTTGTACACCGGAAAAAACAAGCGGTGTGAAAGTATCCATAGAAGCATTCTTTCTTTTAAGTAAAGTTATTCATTTTATGTTTTGTGACAAAGCATATTTCTCAAAGCAAGATAAATATTATAGGCGTTTTTTTAAATTTTTGAGGGTGAGGAAAAAGGAACGGGTGTCAAGGAAAAAATAGGCACTTAAATAGAGCGCAAACAGGATAAACATTATTCCACTCAGAGTTCCTGCTCGCAAAAAAAATGAAGCTTGTGAGGATAAAGGAAACGATAAAAAGCCAAGCACATGAAAACAATAATGAAGGATGAGTGCACTCAAAATGGTAACCATCATGAGACACGCAATACGTTTTATCAGTTGTGCGTCATATTCCCAATAACCACGTTTGATAAGCACAAAACAAAGCAACAGGGTGTTCACCCAGCCAGAGGTGATCTCGGCTATGACAATGCCGCGTGCGGAGAGGTGAGGAAATAATGTTAAGGCAAGGCTGATATTGATGAGAACGCTAATGCCGGTGAAAATCATTGGTGTTTTGGTATCTTCATGGGCAAAGAAATTGGGAATAAAGACCTTAATGAGGACAAAAGCCGGAAGTCCTAACCCATAAAGTTCAAGTAATTGTGCAACATAGTGTGTGGATTCGGCGGTAAATTGCCCACGTTCAAAAAGCAAACTGACAATGGGGGTGGAAAGCAGCAAAAAAGCAACGGAGGCCGGCAGCGTTAACAACAGGGTTAATTCAATAGAACGGTTTTGTAAATCATGCGTCTCTTTGTGTTTTTTGTTGCGTAAAGCCCTTGTTAATTCTGGTAAAAGAACGGTGGCAATGGCAATGGCTATCACCCCTAGGGGCAATTGATAAAGGCGGTCCGCATACATTAAAGAAGAAACGGCACCCGATTGGCTGGAAGCAATGTTGGTGTTGATGAGCAAATTGATTTGTGTAATGCCCCCTGTGATGGCAGCCGGGAATGCTAAAGTTAAAAGCTTGCGAACATTGGGACTGAAACGGGGACGACGGAGAAAAATTTTCATGCCACTTTGACGCAAAGCCACAGCAATTAGTGTGAGTTGCAGAATGCCTGCTGCTAAGACACCCCAAGAAAGATTTAAGCCAATATGCCAAGCGTCAAGCCCATAAAACCAAGCATAAGCAAGGACGCTAATCAAAAGTATATTCAGAAAAAGAGGGGCAATGGCTGCAATAAAATAGCGCCGCAAGGCATTGAGCATGCCCCCCATCATGGTGGCAAGCGACATGCATGTTAAATAGGGAAACATGATCGCGGTAAAATGAATCGTCGCGTTAAATTTTGTGGCGTCTTTTGCAAAACCTGGTGCAATAATTGTTCTTACCAAAAAAGGCATACTGAGTTCCATAGCTATGGTTAAGAGCAAGAGTAGCGAAAAAAGAACGCCAAAGACTTCTTCGGCAAATTTGCATGCTTTCTCTTGACCCTCTTCGGTAATTTTTTTAGCAAAAAGAGGAACGAAAGCCGCATTAAAGGCACCTTCAGCAAAAAAACGACGGAATGTATTGGGAAAACGAAAAGCCGCATTGAATGCATCAGAAACAGGACCAGTTCCCAATGCTGCTGCCATCAACATTTCGCGTATAAAGCCGAAAATGCGACTCATCAGGGTGCCAGAAGCAACAGTTGCAAATTTTTTAAATAGGATCATAAAAATATATCGGTTTATTATGAAGGAGAAGCGATCAATAAAAGCCCCTTTTTAAAGCATGAAATCTAATCAGTGTGTTCATACAATTCTATTTTTTAAAACATTTTACGATGGTGTTTATCCTTCTGTCAACAAGAGTGCGTTTATATTCTTTAAGCTGTATTTGTCATTAAGACATAAGCGTTTTATTTATAAAAAAACAAAGTTTCTTTTTAATTAATTTGTAAATAGGCCGATATAACAAACGAAAAACAGTGTGAGAAAAGAGGAAAACTTATGAAGCTTTGTTTTATGCGTTTCATTGTTTTGTTTCTTTGTTGTACGTTCTCAAATCAGATTGTCATGCTATTTTGATTGTTCAATGACTTGGATACACGAAAAAGTCAGATTTTGTAGAGTGTTTAGAATGGTTCAACATTTTGTCTACTGTTGAGTGATCTCAAACGCTTAAAATGTGCAAAATCTTTTCATATGCCCATATATGTGCTTGTGAGTCATGATATCTCTTTTTTTAGTGTTCATGGATCTTCTCTTCTCACTCTTGCAGAGTGAGTGCTGATGGGGGAGAGAGAAAAGCAGTAATGTTGTTTTTTAAAAACAATATGTAATTTATGCTTATGCTACCAATTCTTTTATGCATTTGGTTCTATTGCATTGAATATTTTGCTGTGTCTGTTTTTCGTGCAGATGTGACACCAAAGATTATTGTATTCTTCATAAAGCAGGGCGTGAGGGGATTGTCGTGAAGTCTTAATGCGTGCAACCTTATCTGTTGAGTGGATTGGACGAGAGAGATGTTTTGGGCCTACTATGTTTGATACAGCATTTCTTGGTGCAGTCTTTAGTGAAATAATTGCACCAAGGGATGAGATAAAAATCAAAGCTTATGAAATTTAGCCGGCAAAAGACATTGTTTTGGGCGTTGTAGTTTTGCGTGGTTGAACGCTTTGTGAGCTTTCCCCCGCTTGTATAGAGGTTTCAGCAGTTCTTTGACGCCTGTTTTTGGGTGAGTGTTCAGACAATTGAGAAGACCTTAAGAAACTTTCTTGTTTTTGCGAGTCTTCATCCAGTTTCATAGATTGTTCTTGATGCGTTTTGACAATACTTTCTCTTACTTGCTTTACAGCTTTGGTATAATTATCAATGGCAGCACACAGAGAAGGAATAGCTTTTTCAGCATGTTTGCGTGCACTATTTTTGACGCCAAGCACTTGTTTTCCAGCAAGTGGAGCAAACATTGTCGGTTGGTTTGCAACTTGCCATGCAAGTTCTTCTCCTAAAACAGGAATTTTTTGTACGTCTTCAGTGTTATATTGCAAAACAAATGGGTTATTGTAAACAATGTTACACCAATTGTAGATTTCTATCCGAGCATGTTGAACAGAGTGATCACTTTGAACTCTATCACTAATCTCCTTATGTGAAAGAGGAGGGGTTCTTTCTGTTTTAGGGATTGTAGCTGTGCCTGGTTGAACAGCTTGTGGTTTTTTTTCTACTTGCATAGAGGTTTGGGCAGCTTCTTGATGCCTTTCTATTGGTGAGCGTTCAGGTAACGGAGAAGACTTTGTTTGGCTTTGCATGCCTTTCTCTTGCTGTGGAGAAGGTGCATGGTGTTTTTGTGCTGCGTGAGAAGCAGGCAGAACACTCTCTTGTGTCTGTTGTAGGGCAGGTTTTGGGCGTGTTGTTGCCGTGCGTGGTCTAGCTCCAAGCCGCTCCCAATCTGTTTGCATAGAGACTCTAGCGGCTTCTTGATGCGTGTGTGTTGATGGATGTCCAGACAATGCAGGAGACTTTGTTTGGCTTTGCACGCTTTTTTCTTGCTGTGGAGAAGGTGCATGGCGTTTTTGTGCTGCGTGAGAAGCAGGTAGAACGCTCTCTTGTGTCTGTTGTAGGGCAGGTTTTGGGCATGTTGTTGCCGTGCGTGGTTTAGCACCAAGCCGCTCCCAATCTGTTTGCATAGAGGTTTGGGCAACTTCTTGATGCCTTTCTATTGGTGAGCGCTCAGGCAACGGAGGAGACTTTGTTTGGCTTTGCATGCTTTTCTCTTGCACCGTTTGTTCATGGCGCCTTTGTTGTGTGTGAGAGGTTTGTACAATGTCTTCTGTTGCATGTTTTATAGCTTCAGCATAGCCTTCAATGGCTTCAGCCAAACGGGGAAGAGCATTTTCAGCATCTTTGCGCGCTTGGTTTTTTATACCAGAGAATTTGCGGCCCGCAAATTTACCAAATATATGAGGGTGTGTTGTTATTTGCCAAGCAAGATTTTCTCCTATAGCAGGAGCTTTTTGTATTTCTTCAAGTCTATATAGCAAAATACGTGGATCGCCATAAACAATTGTGCACCAATATACGATTTCTGCCTGACAATATTGGACCGTTGTATTGCTTTTAACTCTGCGTAGCATTTCCTTTTGTGAAAGAGTTGTTGTTTCTTTTTCAGCAGCTGTGCGTGGCTTTTGTAGATCTTTAGCCATTTGTTTTAGATCTAGCGAATGTTTATGGCGTATTTGTTTAGCCAGATGGCCATGCAAAATACCCTCTTTTGCCTGCTTTACAGTTTCAGCATAATTTTCAAGGGCAAGACACAGGGGGGAAATATTTTCTTCAGCTTGCTTGCGCGTTTGATTTTTTATGCCAAGAACCTTTTTCCCAGCAAGTTTCGCAACAAGTTTAGGTTTTGCTGCAACTTGCCATGAAAGGCTATCTCCAAGGGAGGGATTTTTTTCAATTTCTTCAAGCTTCTTCTGAAAAATATCTGGGTTTCCATAAACAGTTTGAGATAAAGTTCTGATTTCGTCTTTACAGGCTTGGACCAACGGATTATTTCTAATTTTAACAATCATTTCCTCTTTTGAGAGAGATGCGCTTATGCTTGCTGAAGCAACCGTTGTGTATATGGTTTGCTCTTGTTGAGTGGTTACACTACGTCTTTCTTTATGTCTTGTGGAGGACCGTGTTTTTATGTCAATTTCTGCATATATGATCTCACTCTCCTCTGTTGCGGTGGGGGTAGGTGTCCTGTCTTTTGTTTGCAAAGATTTTGGTGGCGCAGGGGTACCGTAGGGAGATTCATTTTTTTGTGTTACTCCATTGTTGGTTAGCTCTCTGTCTCTTGCCCGTGGTGGTCTTTGGGGAGGAACCTTTACCTGTGCTGTTTGGCTTTCTTGTCTGGTTGCCGTGTCTTGCTGTCTATTCTTTGTCCGTGGTGGTTTTGGAGGAGCAACTTTTACCTGTGCTGTTTGGTTTTCTTGTCTGGTTGCTGCTGCTTGCTGTCTATTCCTTGCCTGTGGTGGTTTTGGTGGGGCAGCTTTTACCTGTGCTGTTTGGTTTTCTTGTCTGGTTGCTGCTGCTTGCTGTCTATTCTTTGTCCGTGGTGGTTTTGGAGGAGCAACTTTTACCTGTGTTGTTTGGCTTTCTTGTCTGGTTGCGATGTTTGGCATTTTTTCGCTTGCCTGAGATGCTTCTTGTGAAGCAACCCTTGTATCTGTAGCTTTTGTTGGACGTTTTGGAAGAGGTGGTTTTTGAGTGTTTTTAACATGAGCTGTTGGCGTTGCCATAGATTGTTCAAGGCGTTTTTCAAATTCTGCCACCATGCTCGCTACAGAAGGGGAGGGTTGTGTTTTTTTCATGCAAATTTCCTTTCACGCTCTTTGTGCGGATCATGATTGATTTTCACATTTGTATGATGCAATTTTCTCAATTTTTAAGGTTAATGATGGAGGATTTTGTAAAAAATTTTAAAGTCACATAACTTTCTTGACGCAAATCATTTTACGAAAATTGCGCCCAAAAACACAAAGAACAGCTAAAATTTAGTCGCTTTAGCTAGCAAGAGCTAGCATTTTTGGACGTACTGCTTTGCGTGATTGAGTGTCTTGTATTCTTTCTGGTGAATGTTGAGGAGATTTTGCGGTTTCATGATGGGATGGTGTTGCTGAGATGTTTTCGGACTCTCTTAAAGAGACTGATAAATCTTGTATGAATCTGGCAGATGCTTCAGGGGTTATTTGCTGAGTTTGTACAATGCTCTCTTTGACTTGTTGTATAGCATTGGCATAATTGTCAACAGCGCTTATTAAGTGTGAAAGGCCTGCTTCGGCAGTTTTACGCGTCTTGTTTTTTAAACCACACATATTAACACCAGCATAGCGCCCAAAAGACTGCGGATAGGCTGCAATTTGCCATGAAAGTTCCTCTGCTGCAGCCGAATTTTCAAACATTCCCTCAGTTTTTTGTTGCAAAATATCAGATTTACCAAAAACAACTTGGCACCAATATTCAATTTGTGCATAATGTCTTTTCACTACTGGATGTTGTCGCATTTTGTCAGCAATTTCATCATCTTTTAGAGAGGCATTCTCCCGTGCAGGATGACGCGAAGTTTGCAAGATTTTTGTAAGTGTTTCTTTGCCTATTAATTGTTCATAATATGGGAGTACTGCTAATGGGGTTATAGCTAAGTCGGCTCTTGTAACTTTTACAGCTTCTATATAACAATCAACAAGGCCACAAAGGGCTGACAAATTTTCCTCGGCAATTTTGCGTGTACTGCTTTTTATGCCAAGCATTTGCTTGCCGGCAAGTCTATGAAGTTCCCTAGGGTTTATTGTAATTTGCGATGATAAATTTTCTCCTGCCGCAGGGTTTATTATAATTTCTTCTATTTTTTCCTGTAAGGCATGTGAATTGCCATAAACAGTTTTGCATATGCGTCGGATTTCTTCTTGATATGAGGTTACTAATCGGCTGTGATGCAGTAATTGCGTAATTTGTTCTTCAGAGAGAGTTATAGATGTTTTTGATGAAGTTGCTGTTGTATCACGCCTTTGTTCTGTTCTTGACAAAGACGATTCTTGCCGATCTTCTCTCGTGGTAGTGGAGGTTGTTTTATCTCTTGGTGTGAATTCCCCACAAAGGCTTTCTGAGGCTGCCAGCTCTGCAGCGGCTTGTTCAGAGAGCTTGATACGTTTTTGAACTGAAGGGGAGGAAAAAGATGGGGGCTGATTTTTTCTCATGCATGTTTCCTTTCAATATTTTGAGTAAACCCCTTTGGTGCATTCTTCACCTTTCATTTTTTACAAAATGAAGATATCGGTTTGAAGGGCTTCCAAAGATTGCGCTATTTGCTGCCCACATAATCGACATTTATGTCTTTTATACAGTTTTTTTGTGAAATTTTATCAATAAGTTAAATAAATTTTCAAAGCTTTTTTGATAATTTTTTTAAGTCACATTTTATAACAATTCTTGGCGCAAATCATGTCATTTTGATTGCGCCAAAAAATCAATTGAAAGGCAAAAATATTTGTATTTTTATGCACACTTACATTGCAAAGGCCATCCCTTTTTCAGTTTTGGGACTCTGTTTGCGTTGTGCGCTTTGCTCTGGAGCATTCTGTTCTCTCTCTTGTCCACGGCGGTGGTGATGATGGTGATGTCCATGTTCCTGTCTTTCTTGGCTTGTACCTCTCTCATGGCTACGTTCTTTTTCATGCTGCCGTGTAAAAGCTTTGTGTAGCTTTTGTGCTGTATATATATGTTTCTCAAGACTTGAATAAAGGTACTGAAACTCTTCTTCAGCTGCTTTGCGATCTGAAGTTTTTATGCCGAATACTGTTCTCCCTGCAAGTTTACCAGGTCCTTCAGGATTTTCTGCAAGGCTCCGTAAAATCTGCTCTCCCATTTGAGGATTTTCAAGAACCTGAGAAAGTTGTTCATTCAAAGCATGTGGGTTACCATAAACAACAGCGCAGCGTTCTTGGGTTTCTCTTACACCATATTGAAACTCTGTGTGTTGTAAAAGCTTTGTGGTAATCACATCTTTCTGGGATCGTGGAGGAGAAGTTGTCCTTCTTGAACTAACGCCTGCATAGATGGGATTTTCTTGTTGTAAGGGACCGTGTTCATCTCGTGCACCCATGCCAACGGTTGCATAGATGGATTCTAGTGGTTTCTGGGGCGAAGGCCTACCCTGTTGGTCAAAGTCAATATCTGCATAGAGAGGTTCTTGTTCTTGGGGATCTCGCCCACCTTGTGCACCTCCAACTCTGTCGTATTCTGGCCACTCACGCCCTTCCAAATCGCCTATTGCATAGGGGTTTGTTAGTGGTCTTTGGGGCGACCTATTTGGTGTTGCATAAGCGCTTTCTTCGGCACCTTCTGGTGGTCTTTGCGGTGCATAGGGATTTTCTGACAGAGGTTGATTTCTTGGCGATGCATAGGGATTTTCTGATAGAGGTTGATTTCTTGGCGATGCATAGCCAGCTGCCTCTGATTGTGTTTGGCGCTGTTCTTTGGGTTTTTTATTCACCGTTGCATAGACGGGTTCGGAATTTGGATCTCCTAGGCCTTGTTGTTCAAAGCGTCTTCTTAGGTCCTCTACAGTTTTAGAAGAGGATGGTTGATGTTTTTTCATGCACGTTTCCTTTCAATATTTTGAGAAAACCTCTTTGGTGCTCTCTCCCCCTTATGCTTTGATAGTTTTATAGAAGATATCAATTTGAGTGGCCTCCAAAGATTTGAGCTATTCATGAACTAGGATAATCGACATTTGTGTCTTTTATACAGCTTTTTTATGAAATTTTATCAATAATTTAAATAAAATTTCCGAAGCTCTTTATGATGATTTTTTTTGTAACATTTTAAAACAGTTTTTGGTGTAATCGAAATGAGAGAGCCAAGGAATGAGAAAAGATCAAAGTGCTTATTTAGCCCGTAAGAGCCATCGATGAAGAGCGATTCACTTTAAGAGACCGCATCTGACATTGTGCTTTTTTGGTAAGTTTGACGGTGTTTACAATTTCTCTTGCTTTGCTTTCCGATACACCAATCAGACAAGACAGTTTTGTGTGATTGTTTTGCTGTACGGCTTGACGTTCTTCTGCTGATAAACGATTGTGTAGTTTGCGTGCGTAAACATGGAGATGTTGTTGCAGTGTGGGAGAATGAGATAAGGTTTCTCTTTGTTGTTCTGCTGGGAGGGTAAAAAGGTTTTGTAAATCTCTATTTGGCTTTTCAATAGAATGATTTACACGATTTTGTTTTCTTGTGTGTTTTTCTAGAAATTCATCTTTTGTTTCACGTACTATTGTCGCATAAGTTTTAAGCATTTCACAAAGCTGTGGCAGGTGTTCTTCAGCTTGGCAGCGCTCTCGACTTTTTATGCCAAGTATTTTGACTCCTGCAAGTTTACAAATTGATTGTGGATATTGGGCAATGTGCTCAGCAAATACGCGACCCAAGCTTGGATCTGCATTTACTAACTCTATTTTCATGCCTAAGATTTTCGGGTTGCCATAAACCTTCTTTGATAAACGTTCAACTTCTTTTTTGCTGGCTTCAATAAAGGGATCAGAACAAATCTTTGCGAACAATTCTTCTTGGCTGAGAGGTGCTAATCTTTCTTTTGGAATGAGTGTTTCCTTTAAATTTTGTACATTTGATTTTTCAAAGTAGAGAGATGCACCGTTTTGTAATGTCTTCATTTGTTCTGGTGTGAGTTCGTCTTTGTTTCCGACAACAAAAACACCATCAACTTCCATGACAAAACCTTCTGCTGCCATGCCTCTATAGGTGCCATCATAGGTTTCTCCTTCTTTGGCTGCAACCACAATGCGATTGTTGATTTCCTCAAGTCCAGCGTTTCTCATATGAGAGATGAACTCCTTTAAAACCAGTGCTTTTTGGGGATGTGTCATATCCTCAAAGAGATGCTGCATTGGTTGTGGATTGCCCTGTTGCATTGCAGCAATACAGGCATGTGTCAGACGCTCTTTTGTTATAAAAGAAAAGTCAATTTTATGGCCCGCGGCTTGCCCAAGCTTTTCCATAAACATGCGTTGTACACGCCCGTTGCCTTTTCTAAAAGGATGCGTATGGTTGAGAAGCATAAAGACTTCAGCAGCATTTTCAGCAAATTTTTGGCGTGATAAACCACGTAAATTATTTTTCGCATGCAGCATGCGCTCTAGTTGTTTAAGTTCTCTTTGAATCTGTGCACCAACGGCAAAAGGAATGTCATAACCTTTAGGGTGCATCGCTGGCATACTGGCAATGCTACCATCTTCAAATGTAAAGGTTTGATCGCGGGTTTGTCCCGCCCATTCAAAACTTTTATAGAAGAGATTCCAGTGAATTGTTTTCAAATAAGCGGTGTCAAATTTTCGTGGTAGTGGCTCATAGCGAAAATTCACAGCTGCCCTTGCTGCATCATGGGCACAGCGTGTATACAGCCTTTGGCGGTCTTTGATGCCATATTTATTTTTCAGTGTGTTGCTATTTTTATACAGATAATTATGCTCTAACATATATTCTCTCCTTATAGGATGGGGTAATGGATGAAAGTGTGTTAAACTTTTTGTTTAAAAATCCCCCTCGCGTATTCTTTTAAGATTTCGAGCATTGGATGAGAGAAAAGAGATCCCTCGAATTCATGGGTGTTTTTGCTTGTAACAATCCTTATCTTAGCGCTGTTTTCTTTTACTGAGAGAGAAAGATC
>NZ_BAABIY010000095.1:0-40027 GCF_039543025.1 Bartonella acomydis
AGCCCATTTCACGGCGCCGACCGTGAATGGTATAACGGTAAAGCCATTGAGCACCACCATCTTTACGTTTGTGAAGAAGCAAGCCAGCACCATCATTATATTTGCCAGCCCCCAATGTTGCGACAGACCTTGCATTAAGACGGTTCATAAGAGCCATTTTTACTCCTTTCTTATACAAATTTTATCCACACATTCATCCCACTTATGATGTGCAAATGAGTGATTTTGATTGATTCAAGATAGAGAGATTTGAAATGAGAGAATCTTACGTTATTCAGGATGCTCATTCAATATGAATAACGCTAGATTATTATTATAAATCAATGCCTTGTCGTGTAAGAATGAGATGGCTTGGGATCAAAAATTCTTAAATGGATAATTTTTTTTGAAAGTAGTTTTGTTGGCAAAATACTTGCTCTTTTTATGCGAATCTTGTTTTGATAGATTATGCAATTTTCACGGGAACAGGATAATGCATTGAAGGCTGTTTCCGCATGGTTGAGGGAAGGGCGTTCTCCACTTTTTCGTCTCTTTGGCTATGCGGGGACAGGTAAGACGACCCTTGCCCGTTATTTTGCTGAAACAGTTGATGGCTCTGTTCAATTTGCTGCTTTTACAGGTAAGGCTGCACAGGTTTTGCGTTCTAAAGGGGCAAGCAATGCTTGTACTATTCATTCATTGATTTATTGTCCACGCGGAGAAGAAGAAGTCTCCGATGAAATTACAGGAAAAAAATCAATTGCACCAACTTTTGCACTCAATCGAAAAAGTGCTGCTGCACAGGCTGCGCTTATCATTGTTGATGAGTGTTCGATGGTAGATGAACAATTGGCACGTGATTTAATGAGCTTTCGAACACCTATTCTTGTTCTTGGTGATCCAGGTCAATTGCCTCCCATATCAGGAGGTGGTTTTTTTTCCAATGGTGAACCAGATTTTCTTCTTTCAGAAATTCATCGGCAAGCACGTGACAATCCGATTGTTCGTTTGGCTATGGATGTGCGTGAAGGACGCGATATTGCTTATGGTGATTATGGCGTAGCGCGTGTTGTTACACGCAAAGAGATCGATCAGCAATTGGTTTTGTATGCTGATCAGGTATTGGTGGGGATTAATCGAACACGGCACCTTTATAATAAACGTTTGCGTGCGTTGAAGGGGTTTACAGCAGATTATCCACAAGCAGGAGATAAGCTTGTATGTTTGCGCAATGATCCTGCTAAAGGATTGTTGAATGGCTCTTTATGGAAAGTGATGACTTCACAGAAAGAAACTGTTAAGCCAACTATTAATCTTCTTGTTAAACCAGAAGAAAGTGAGCGCGGGGTGGCAAAGATTAAGCTTTTGAAAGCAGTGTTTGAAAATCCTGATAATGAGATTTCATGGGCATTAAAAAGGAGGTATGATGATTTTGATTATGGATATGCGTTAACTGTTCATAAAGCGCAAGGTTCTCAATGGGACAATGTTGTTTTATTTGATGAAAGTTTTGCATTTCGTGATATGTCTGCGCGGTGGCTTTATACGGGAATTACACGTGCGGCAGAGCGTTTGACAATTGTTCGATAGAGAAAATTTATTCTCTAAAGATTATATTATGGCGAAGATCTTTTTTTCTGTTTTTAAAATTATCTATAAAATAGGAGTGTGTATGGCGATAAAACTTTCGGTTAATCTTAATGCTATTGCTGTTTTGCGCAATCGGCGTAACCTTCCTTGGCCAAATATCAAAACTATTGGACATATAGCTCTTGTCGCTGGTGCGGCAGGTTTGACAGTTCATCCACGTCCTGATGAAAGACATATTCGTTTTACCGATTTGCCCGATATACGTGATTTAATGAACAGTATGTTTCCTACTGCTGAATTTAATATTGAAGGTTATCCAAGCGATGTATTTTTGGATATAGCAGAAAAATATGCTGATCAGATTACTCTTGTTCCTGATGATCCAGCTCAGTCAACTTCTGATCATGGTTGGGATTTTGCTTGTCATGCAGAATTTTTAACACCTATTGTTCGACGCTTGAAAGCAAAAAAAATTCGCGTGTCTTTATTTGCTGATCCTATTGTTGAGGGGCTTGATACTGCTAAAGCGATAGGCGCTGATCGTGTAGAATTTTATACAGGACCTTACGGGGGAGCGTTTCATGATAAGACACAACAGGATCAGGAGCTTAATAAATTGGTTTTCGCTGCAAGAAGAGCTCAGGAGTTGCAACTGGGTGTTAATGCAGGGCATGATTTGACCATTACAAATCTGCCTGCTCTTGTTCATCATATTCCTTGGCTTGAGGAAGTTTCTATTGGTCATGGGCTTATTGCTGATGCGTTAGAGTATGGAATGCATAACACTGTGCAGCGTTTTATCCAGTTATTGGTATAATATTTTTCTCTTTTTTAGAGCGGGAAGAAAGTCAATAGAAGAGAGGCAAAATCAAATTTGTGCATTCAACGTATAAAATATAAGAACAATACTCTATATTTATAATTTTTCTTGCTATCTATTTTAATTTGGTTCATGTTAAAAGCCGTATGCTGTGTCTTTAATTTTAAGGACACAATTCTTTATTATTGCAAAAGGATAGAATCTTAATACATGATTTTCTTTGCAGAAATGTTTTTTGTATAATATATCGTTTTTGTAGGGTGGCAATTGGAGCTTGTTGGGGAGCCTGATATGTTTTTGAGAGCTTTGGGGGCCGTAATTTTTTGTATGCAATATATAAATTTTAAAAGATTGCTCAATTGCTTTGTTTTTATAAGCGGTGTTTTTGTTATTTATAGTGTGTAAAGCACTTAAGGTCGTTTTTAAACTTTTTATTCAATAAAAATAATCTGAAATTCAATTTAAAGCTAGAGAGAAGGGAGTATTTTTATGCGTGTTTATTATGATCGTGATGCAAATGTTGATTTGATTAAAGAAAAGAAAATAGCCATTATTGGTTATGGTTCACAGGGGCGTGCACACGCTTTAAACTTAAAAGATTCTGGTGTTCAAAATGTGCAAATTGCTTTGCGTTCAGGGTCAGAGACAGCTAAAAAAGCTACGGTGGACGGTTTTAAGGTTATTAGTGTTGCTGAAGCAGCAAAATGGGCAGATCTTATTATGATGGCAACACCGGATGAATTGCAAGCTGATATTTATAAAGAGCATATTCATGATCACTTGCGCGATGGTGCCGCGATTGCTTTTGCGCATGGTTTGAGTATTCATTTTGGTCTTATTGAGCCTAAAAAAACAGTTGATGTTGTGATGATTGCTCCTAAGGGTCCAGGTCATACAGTACGCAATGAATATCAACGAGGTTGCGGTGTTCCTTGCTTAATTGCAGTTGCCCAAGATGCTTCAGGACATGCGCATGATATCGCATTATCTTATGCATGTGGTCTTGGTGGTGGACGTGCTGGAGTGATTGAGACAACATTTAAAGAAGAGTGTGAAACTGACCTCTTTGGTGAACAAGCCGTTCTTTGTGGTGGTCTTGTTGAGCTTGTTCGAGCAGGCTATGAAACACTCACAGAAGCAGGTTATGCACCGGAAATGGCTTATTTTGAATGTTTGCATGAGGTTAAATTGATTGTTGATCTCATGTATGAAGGTGGTATTGCAAATATGAATTATTCGATTTCCAATACAGCAGAATGGGGAGAATATATGTCTGGCCCACGCGTTATTACCGATGAAACAAGAGCAGAGATGAAACGTATTTTGAAGGATATTCAGACGGGTAAATTTACATCAAATTGGATTCAAGAATATAAAGCTGGTGCGGCTCATTTTAAAAGCAGACGGCGTTTAAATGATAGTCACCCTATAGAAGAAGTTGGTAAAAAACTTCGTGCTATGATGCCTTGGATAAAGTCTAATGCTTTGGTTGATAAAGAGCGTAATTGAAGTTTCGTGTAGAACACTTAAGTAAATTTCTTTTAATGCTTTACGCACAAAAAAGGGTAACTTTAGTTACCCTTTTTTAATAGGCTTTTTATGTATAAATTTTATTTGTTCTTTGGAGAAATCTTTTTTCTTATAAACATAAAATACATTATGCCTAAGAAAATAAACCAAAAGAAACTATATTTTAAAGCTATTAGAGTATCATGTTCTAATGTCAACAAATAGAGCATGAAAGCAAAAAAGACTAACACAATTCCGCACATAATAACACCTCCCGGCATTTTGTAGACGGACTGGGCATGTAGATGAGGGTGATTGCGACGATACACAATGTAGCTAATCAAAATAACGGACCATACGAATAAAAATGCGATAGCTGAAATACTTGTTACAATTGTAAAAGCACTTATGATGCTAGGAGAGGATGATGCAATTGTATATCCTATTAAAATACATAAACAGGAAAAGAATAGAGCATTGGCTGGAACATGGTATTTAGAAAGTTTGCTCAAAAGTGGGGGCGCACCTTTTTGTGTTGCAAGCCCATATATCATGCGACTAGTCGAAAAAATACCACTATTTGCTGAAGAAGCCGCTGAAGTAAGAACGACAAAATTGACTAAACCAGCAGCTATTGGAATACCAGCAAGCCAAAACATAGAGACAAAGGGGCTTTGATCTGGAACAATTTGATTCCAAGGTATAACTGACATAATCACAGCAAGAGAAAAGATGTAAAAGAGCACAATACGCACCGGTATTGCATTAATTGCCTTAGGGAGCACTTTTTTAGGTTCTTTAACTTCAGCTGCAGTCGTTCCAGCAATTTCTATACCAACAAAAGAAAAAATGGCAATTTGAAATCCGGCAAAAAAACCTGTAATTCCTCGGGGGAATATATCTCCATCATTCCACACGTGGCTGAGAGAAGCAACAGTACCATTTGGAGAGGTAAAGCCTGTAGCGATCATATAAAATCCAACAATAACTAATGCTAAAATTGCTACGACTTTGATAAGACCAAACCAGAATTCAAGTTCACCGAAAAGTTTTACGGCAAGAAGGTTAAGGATTAAAAAGAAACCAATGCAAGAGAAAACAACAATCCATGAATTAAGTGTTGGCCACCAGAAATGCATATAGTTAATGATAGCAATAATATCTGCAGCTCCAGTTACAACCCAACTTAACCAATAGTTCCAGCCAACAAAAAAAGCAACTCCTGGTCCTAGCATGTCAGTTGAAAAATCAATAAGAGACCGATATTGTGAATTAGAAAGCAATAATTCTCCCATCGCACGCATCACAAAGTATAGGGCACATCCGATAATAGCATAAACGAGTATGATGGAAGGGCCTGCTACACTAATTGTTTTTCCTGATCCCATGAAGAGTCCTGTTCCAATAGCTCCACCGAGGGCTATAAGTTGTACGTGACGGTTATCTAGTCCACGTTGTAGTTTCTTCTGGGGATCATCTTTTAAATTTCGTGTACAGTTCATTTTTTGGGGGTTCCCTTTATTATTTAAGATTCAAAATTATACTGAAAAAGTAATCTCACCTATCGAAGCATGATATAAATGAGGAGTAAAGGGGAAAAACATTTTTTATGATGTTATGTGGATAAAGAAAAAAATATGGAAATGATAGGAGTATATAACTTCACTCTAAAATAACGTAACCGATGTCGTTTGACATTAAGTTTTGTACTAAGTGGGAAGAGGTATGATTAGGTAGGAATACGTAGTAATTTATTGTTTTTATGAGTATTTTTTACTATTAAATGCGTGTTTTATCAAATTGGATTTTGACCGCTAGAATTGCAAAAAAAAGCAAAAAAGATACGCACTATATGGGGAATTTCTATTTTTTACAGATATAATATTTTAAAAACAAGGTGTTGTTAATAATTCCTAATGTAAGAAGAAATGCGCCTGTGTTTTTCATTGCTGACTTGATGCAGGTACGTTTTTTAATCAAAGACAATAATTTTGTTTTTAAACGGCGACAAATTCCTGCTCTAAGAAATCTACCAACATGATTGTCGCATTGGGAATTCACAACTAGAGCCTCGCACGTCATACGGTACCATTGAAGCTTCTTATTTTGATTGCTCAAAAGGGCAACAATATTCCATTAAGCATAAAACAGGTTTTAGGGGCTGGTGCGCGGTTTGCGCAGTTGCTATCCATGTGAGGCGGAAGCACAAGCTGCTTGTTAGTGGGAGTTACCATTGAACATTTAGACTCGTCTGATTTTATTGTGCGTTATGATTGACCAAACACTTTGTTTTATCTTGATTCACCTTATTTTAGTGTTGAGGATTATTATGGAAGGGGGAATTAATCAGGAGGATTATTCAGACGATGTCTGCGCTGTTTACGCAATTATAAGGAGAAGTTTCTTCTGTCTCTTAATGATGTGCCTATAGAGATACGAAAAACTTTCAGTCAATTTAACCTAACTAGAGATGAGAACAATTTATTCGTGTAATTTGTCAAATGATGTGATTCCGGCAAAGGAACTGATCATTACCAATTGTGATCTTTAAGAGAAAAGAAAAAGATAAATTAAATGACCTTTGAAAGGTCTTTGAAGATCCTTTGAGAAACTCTTAAAAAACTTTGAAAAAATAGATTGGTACAAAACTAGAAGTCAAAATATACAAAACCTGCTGACAAAACTACACTCAATAACTTAATTTATGCTATAAAAATGTATGGTGGGTGATGAGGGGATCGAACCCACGACCCGCTGATTAAGAGTCAGCTGCTCTACCAACTGAGCTAATCACCCATACTTTCTGAAAAGATAAAAACTCAGCGGTTCTATAACGCTCTTATGGGAGGATGTCTAGATGGTTTTGTTGTTTTTTATAGGAAAGTGATCAAACCTATAACTAAATTGGTTGTACAGTTAAAAATATGATACGATACCCCTTGATCTTATATAAAAATAAACCCATTATAGATAATTCTATAAATAAATATCCTGATTGTCATGCAGGACTGGAATTGGAGGCTCGTCGAGCGTAATGCCCGAGAAAAACTCAGAAGAACCTTCTTGTGGTTGTAAGCCGTGTTGGTCATCGTTCTGTTATATAAATTTTATTAATAACCATATGTGTCTAAAGAACATTTTGCTGTTTTTTTATTTTGAACGCAGTCTTTTTGCTTTCAATGTTTTTGATCAATCGTGGCGAATGAAGGCTTATGAACTTATTTTGTCAGTCGCGCGCTTTTAAGCTTTTAAAGACGTTTTTAAAGGGTGAACTGTGATGGAATGGATTACTGATCCCCATGCGTGGTTTGGTTTGGTTACGTTGGTTTTTCTCGAAATTGTTTTAGGAATAGATAACCTTGTCTTTATCGCAATTTTAGCTGAAAAATTACCGGTGCATTTGCGTGATCGCGCGCGCTTGATAGGTCTTACTTTAGCATTGATTATGCGGATTTTCCTTCTCTCTGTCATTGGATGGGTGATGAATCTTGATACAATGATTTTTTCATTCTCATCTTTTGTCTTTAGTTGGCATAGCCTTATTCTTATTGGTGGTGGGGCTTTTTTATTGGCAAAAGGAACGTTAGAATTACATGAGAGGTTAGAAGGGATACCACATGAAAGAAAAACAGGTGTTGCTTATGCTGTTTTTTGGCAGGTTATTGTACAAATTGTGGTGTTGGATGCTGTCTTTTCTTTAGATAGTATTATTACTGCAACGGGTATGATTGCAAAAGAGCAGGCTGCCGTTATGTATATAGCAGTTATTGCTGCTATGGGGGTGATGATGTGTGGTTCTGGCGCTCTCATGCGTTTTATTAATCGTCATTCCACTATTGTAATCCTTTGTCTTGGCTTTTTGATGATGATTGGTTTTACTCTCATTGTTGAAGGATTTGGTTTTCATATTCCAAAAGGGTATTTGTATGCTGCTATTGGTTTTTCTGTTCTTATTGAAGCTTTTAATCAGATTGGACGTCGTAATCGTGAAAAGATGATTACAACAAATGATCTACGTGGTCGAACTGCTGATGCTGTTTTGAAACTTTTGGGAGGGGGTAATAAAGATAGTCATCTTGGGGAAACTGTAGATGTTATTGCTGAACAAGCAGCTGCCTCCGAATTGTTCCGACCTGAAGAAAAAGAGATGATTCGCGGTGTTCTCGATTTGGCAGATCGTCCTGTTCGTTCTATTATGTCACCACGCAATGAAATCGAGTGGTTAGATTTAAATGGTGACGAGAATGAAATGCGTGAAGAATTGCAACAGGTTAAACATAGTCGCTTAATTCTTGCTCGTGAAAAAGTCGACGAATTTGTTGGTGTTGCTTTAACAAAAGATCTACTTTTAAATTTGGCTGAAGGTAAAAAGATTAATTGGAAAAAGGCTATGCGAGAACCACTCGTTGTTCATGAAAATACAAGTGTTTTACGATTAATGGAGCAATTACGCCGTTCTTCGATTCAGCTGGCAATTATTGTCGATGAGCATGGATCTTTTGAAGGAATTGCAACACCAACCGATATTCTTGAAGCCATTGCAGGTGATTTTCCTGATGATGATGAGGAGCCTATGGTGGCAGAACAACTTGAAAATGGCAACTTTCTTGTTGAAGGATATGCTGATATCCGCCGTTTAAGTGGTTATCTTGGGCGTAATCTTGTTGATGAAGCAGATCGTTACACTACTTTGGCTGGATTTATGCTTTGGCGGTTTGGTTATTTGCCAAATGAGGGGGAAAGCTTTGAAGTTGATGGTTTATGCTTTAAAGTTATTGAAATGGATCGCCGTAATATCTCTAAAATCCTTATTTCTCATCTTATGTAGTCAGAAAAAGGTGCATTATTTTGGTAAGTAAGAGATAAGAAAAATACTTTATCCTTTAAATAGGTTTTTGAATGTGATGCGTGGAGTGAGCTAAGATTAAATTGACAATACATTTTTGGGTTAGAAAAGGGAAAGGTGTTTATAGCTAACAAAATTCAATGCGCTTATTGTTTTAAAGGAAAATTTCTTAGAGTTTCTAAGACGTTTCACTATAATACTCGTGAAGTATATAGTGTAAAAATCATTGGATAGCGTTATTTTTATGCTGTTGAAGGTGTAATATGGATATTTGTGAGTTTTTGATGCTCTATAGCCCTTGCTTTGTGTGCTTCATGAGAAGCAGTTTTATTTCTTCCTCCATGTTTTTTATTTATATGTCAACTTCATTTACGATGTGCAAAAGAGTATTTCTGATTGTTTAATGGAGAGAGTTTAAAATAATAGAAGGTCACAATATGATAAATTACCATTGTAAATCACTGTGCTGTAGTTTTTTGCACTGGTATCAAATGAAGAAAATATCGTTTTCTTTTTAGTTACTTAGGTGGAGTTTTGGGGGAACTTTTCCAGTATTGTTGAGCTTCAAAAATTGCGACAACAAACAACGAAATAATGAGCGGTATAATTAAGTAAAGTATTCTAAATGCAATAAGTGCTGCCACTACATCGGTTGCATTTACATTGGGCATACCTGTTATGAATAAAGCTTCTAGAACACCAATTCCTCCAGCTGGGGCGTTAGAGAGGAGCGTTATAGTGAAAGATGCTAGAAAAACACCGAGCACAGAAATAAAATGGATATCTGTATTGTGCGGGAGAACGGCATATATAATTCCTGCTGCTCCTAAAAGTTCTAGGGGGCTAATGAGAAGCTGTTGAATGACAATTTGTAACCGTGGATAGGAAAGTTGAATTTTTTTGCCCAAGTGTAAAGGTTTTAATTGAAGCCAGCTACCAAAAGTATAGAGTGCTATGCAGCTGAGCAGAATTATACCAATTATTGTTCCAAACCATTTAGGAATCCCATCATGAATGAGAGTGATAATTTCTGGTTGTAAAAGCAGAACAATACCAAAAAGTAAAACTGTTCCTATCACGAAAGTAAAAGAGCAAAAACCTACTAATATTGCGATTTCCGTTCCATTTAATCCTTTCATTTTATAGGCGCGATAGCGCACGACTGCACCAGAAAAAACTGAAGCTCCTATATTATGTGAAAGAGCATAGGTGGTAAATGAACAGATGGCAATAAAAATCCAAGAAATTTTATGGCCGAGATGCTGCAAGGCAATTCGATCGTAACCAGCAAGTGCAGCATAGGCTAAGAAAGAGCACAAACAAGCCAATAGCCAGTGTTGTGCACTTAAATTACTTAAACGCTCCAAAACATCAGAAAAAGAAATGGCAGAGAGCTTTATATAAAGAATGCGAATAGATATCAGCATTGCTAATATACCAATGCATGGCCATATAAACTGCTTTATTTTCATGCTTCTTTATCCATTTTATGTATTCTGTAGATTTAATTCATGACTTTGCACATTTTGTACAGATTTCTGTTCTGTTATATGGTCGATAATACCATTGGCAATTTCCTCATCGTCAGTTACTACAACATCTGCACCCAAATCAATGAGATAAGTTGTTTCTACATCGGAGAGTGCATGCGTAATTATTTGGATATCCTTTTTCATATTGCGTATATTAACTATACATTCTCCTACTTCAATGGGACTTCGCATTGTAATAACAACTTTGTATGCCCTGTTCATATTTGCTGCGTTCATTATTTCTTGTTGAATGATGTTGCCGCAAATGACCTCGAAGCCGTCTGCAATTGCTAGATCAGCGAGGCGTTTTGATTCTTCTATTATTACCACAGGTTTGCCTTTGTCTATTAAAGATAATGCAACGTATTTACCAATACGACCATAACCAATAATTACAATATGGTTGTTTTTTAAAGTCATTGGTAAAAATTCTTGATCAGGATCTTGTGAATCAATGTCAATGATTGTTGCTGTATCTTGTAAATTTACAGGATAATTTTCTAGATATTTTTTAATTTTGCTACAGGCTATGAAGACAAGGGGATTGAGCAAAATAGAGAGAATCGCGCCTCCAAGAATTAAATCATGGGCGTCATTGTTTAAAAGTCCTAAGCTCAAACTTAAACCTGCAAGAATAAAAGAAAATTCTCCGATTTGGGCAAGGCTTGCAGAAATGGTTAAAGCAGTTGCAGTAGAATAGCGAAAAGCCTTAACAATGAAGAAGGCAATCAAAGACTTTCCTAGTATAATAATGGATAACGTTGCGAGAAGAGGAAAAAAATGTGTCAACAATTTCTCTGGATCAAATAACATGCCTACAGAAACAAAAAAGAGAACAGAAAAAGCGTCTCGTAATGGTAAGGATTCTTCTGCTGCACGGTGGCTTAATTCAGATTCACTCATAACCATACCGGCAAAAAAGGCACCCAAAGAAAGAGAAACACCAAATAAATGGGCTGCTCCGAAAGCTACTCCTAGTGCAATTGCAAAGACGCTGAGACGAAATAATTCACGTGATCCTGATTGTGCGCTTATTTTGAGTAACCACGGAATGACGCGTCGTCCAATAACAAGCATAAGGGCAATAAATACGATAACTTTCAGGATAGTGAAACCCAAAATTCCCCAAATATTTAAGTCTAACCATTGAACAAGAGGATCAAACGCTTCCTTTCTTGTATTGCTAAGAACATTTGCGAGTGATGGTATGAGAACAAGTATAAAAACCATCGCTAAATCTTCAATAATCAACCATCCTACAGCAATACGTCCTTTTTCTGTTTCAATAAGATGGCGTTCTTGCAAAGCGCGCAGCAAAATAACAGTACTTGCTATGGATAAAGCGAGACCAAAGATTAAACTTCCACTGAAGCCCCATCCCATGATAAGGCCAAGGCATAAACCTAGAAAAGTGGAAAATGCTATTTGTCCAATGGCAGCAGGGACAGCAATAGCTCTTACAGATAAAAGGTCTTTTAATGAAAAATGGAGTCCAACTCCAAACATGAGCAGAATGACACCAATTTCAGCGAGTTGGTTGATAATAACGGAATCTATTCTAAAACCACCTGTATTGGGTCCTACAATAACACCGGCTAATAAGTATCCAACCAGTGGTGAGATACGCAAACGGCTTGCTATCATTCCCAAAAGAAATGCTAAACATAAGCCTGCAACGATAGTTGTAATGAGTGGTGTATCATGGAGCATGGATTATTGACGACTTTTTAGCAAAAAATGAATACATTAGAGTGCCTATATTTTTTATGAGAAGAAGGGAATGGAACATCATATGAAATAGCATGGCGTTGTTATTTTCGTTCAGTGTTCGTACGATTATTTCGTTTACGCCACCAATTTCCTAACAGGAGTAAAATAGGAGCAGCAATAAAGATAGAGGATGAGGTTGCAATAATAATTCCAAATACCATAGGAAGTGCAAAATTATGAACAGCGTTGCCACCCCATATCGCCATGGGTAACATAGCGAGAACTGTCGTTGCTGAGGTAAAAAGACAACGTATAAGAACTTGATTAATAGAGAGATCAATAAGTTCACGCAACGGCATGCTTTTATAAAGGCGCATATTTTCGCGCATGCGATCATAAACAACGACCTTGTCATTTATAGAGTAACCAACAATTGTTAAAAGAGCAGCGATGGCGGTTAAATTGAAATCAAATTGAAATAAGGCAAAAAAACCAATCATTTTAGTGGTATCTAAAATAAGCGTTACAATTGCACCAACTGCAAAGAACCATTCGAAGCGCAACCATATATAGAGAGTCATAGCAATTGATGCGAGAATAACAGCAGTGAAAGCAGCTGTGGCAAGCTCATCTGAAAATTTTGGTCCAACAACTTCTATTTGGTCGAATGTGCTATCTGGATAGATGGTTTGTACGGTAGTTTTAACTTTATCAATGGCAATGGTTTGTTGTGCTTCACTGCCACTTTGTTTTTGCATACGAATAAGTACAGTGTTTGCATTATCCATATTTTGCAATGTAATTTCACCAATGTTAAGGCTAGAAAGCTTAGAACGTAAAGTTGCTAAATTTGCTGGTGCTTTTGTGGTAATGCTCATCTGGCTACCACCAATAAAATCAATTCCGAAATTTAAGCCCGGTTTTAAAAATAGAAAAATCGAAGCAAGTGACAAAATAATTGAGACACCAATCCCAATAAAACGTGCTTTCATAAAATGGAAGTTTGTTTTTTGTGGGATAATATTAAAAAGAGAACGAAGATGCAGAGTTTTCATTTTCCATTTACGGATTACCCAAATCATCATGATACGCACAATGGTAATATTCGTAAACATGGAGATGATAATACCAAGCAACATTGTTATTGCAAAACCGCGAACAGGTCCAGTGCCAAACCAAAACAGTAAAATAGTTGCAATAATTGCAGTAACGTTGGCATCAACAATGGTTGCAAAAGCGTGTTTAAATCCACGATCTAAGGCTGCAAAGGCGCTGATACCTTTTCTGCTTTCTTCACGGATACGCTCATTGATAAGAATATTAGCATCAACGGCAATCCCAATGCCTAAAATAATACCAGCGATACCTGGGAGTGTGAGTGTTGCACCAAGGAGGCTTAGTGCGGCAAATGTTAAAATAGTGTGGAGTGCGAGTGCTATGTTTGTAATAAGACCCCAAACTCTGTAGAGCAGAAAAATAAAAATGGTAACAAGAATAAAGCCGATTATACCTGTGTAAAGCCCCATTTGGATAGCGTCAGCACCAAGATTGGGCCCTACAGTTCTTTCTTCTATTACGGTTAGTGGTGCAGGTAGAGAACCAGCGCGCAGGAGAGCTGCTAGAGTTGAGGCTTCTTTAGGATTGAAGTTTCCTGTAATTTGACCTTGTCCATTGGGAATAACACTATTGATGGTAGGAGCTGTCAGGACTTTGTTATCAAGAACGATGGCAAAAGGACGGTTAATATTTTGTCGTGTTATATCGGCAAATATTTTTGCACCAGAGGAATTCATAGTGAATGAAATTATAGAATGTCCTGGCATTTGTGGGTCGAAACCTGCACGGGCATCTTTTAGAACATTTCCATCTAGGGCGATTTGATCATAAATTGCGTAGTGCTGTGTTTCATCCGTATAGCCAGGAAGAATTGAAACACCTACAGGTGGATTGTTTATATCTACATTCGAGGGAACAAGATGAAAACTCATCTTAGCAGTTGTTCCTAAAAGGTTACGTAGTTGTTTTGGATCTTGTAAGCCAGGTAATTGAACCATAATACGATCTGTTCCAACTTTTTGGATGGCTGGTTCTGTGACTCCAACTTGATCTATACGGCGACGGATGATTTCTAAACTTTGTTCGATAGCATTGCTGATACGATCTTTTATACCAGCTTCAGTTAATGAGACACGAATAGTTTCATTTTGACTGTTTATAGTAATGTCATTGGCTGTAGCGCCAAAGCTACTGTGTATGGGGGTTGCCAATGTTTTCAAAGCAGAGAGTGCTTTTTCAGTTTGTAATGGATCCGAAATCACTGCGACAACACTCTCTTCGATGATACGAATACTTGAGGTACGGATTTGTTTTTCACGCAGTTTATTACGTACATTGCTTAAAACTATATGTAACTGATCACGCTTTAACGTTTTGCTATCAACTTCGAGAAGGAGAGAAGAACCTCCTTGAAGGTCAAGCCCGAGTGTAACGCGCGTATCGGTTAAGAATTGTGAGTTTTTAACCTGTTCTGGTGAAAATAAATTAGGCAAGGCAACGTAAATGCTGCTTAAAAGAATCAAACAATAAAGAGTAGTCAACCAACGAGGTGTACGCATGATATATTCCGCTAATAAGCAATCTAATAGTTATTAAAATGAAAGGCAAAGGCTATATTTAAGAGAGTCATTTCATGATTTAAAGAATAGGAGGAGCGCGTTTGTTTGCAAAATATTGCATTTGAAGGCTCCCAAGTCGTAGACAAATAATTACGCTTGCCTTTGAAAAGAGATTCAATGCGAGGATATTTTGAAAAATACTGATAGGTAAAACAGGATCTGTATGGAGTATTATAATTTTTTTATTTTCTGTTGTTATAACATTTAATTGATCGTATTTGTTTTGTGGCGCAAGTGTATTTGTTTTAACTATATTATTTTCTTGTGATTGTTTTATTAAATAAGCACGTATGCTAGAGTTGTTTATCATTAACATACCAAAGCTGGACAGAAAAAGCCAAGCCGTAAAGGGAAGAAAATTTTCTTTTTTGCAATAGAGGTGCAAAAAAAGCATATTAGAGCGCCTTCTCGAATCTTATTGAAGTTTAAAGTTTATTCTTAATCCTCTTTCTTATTTATCAGTATTATGGGATAAGGGAAAGCTTTTATAAGATTATTCTCTAAAAGTTGAAAATATTTATTCTATGCCATATTTTCAAGGGATAGTAGATTCCTCTTTATATATCTAAAGGTAAATATGTATTCATTTTTTAGAAAAAAAATACGCATAGTTTTCGTTATCTTTGGGATTATTTTTGCATTTAGTTGTTGTGCATTGGGGCAACTTGCGATGCCAAATTCTGGCATTGGACAAGAGGGTACTGCTTATTCAATTGATGAAATTATTCAACAACAACAGCGCATTATTGAAACTCTTGAACAAAATACGGAGACTTTAGAAAAAAACTTTGAAAATAAATTAGAAGATGAGCAGGCTTTGGTAGAATTGCGGGTACAGGCACAAGATATTCGTGAACGTGCCATGGAAGCAGCATTTATTTTGCGTGCTCCTCTTAATGATATTAATGTACTTCTTGATCAGTTAACAGAGCTCCATGATGATTTGAAAAAAACAAGTGATCAGCGTTCTTTGTTGCTGGAGCAAAAAGCTAAAATTAATAGTATCGTATTGCGGTTTGAAGCAATCTATTTGGTTACAAATAGAATAGCTGAACTTGCTATTTCTCAATCTCGAGAACTTTTTAAACGTACACTCATGCATAGACTTGAGTTTTCCGTACCGATGGTCAAACGTCTTGTTCAAAAAACGAAAGAGGCTTCATCGGATTTTCTTTTATTGTTGAGTTCTTGGTGGAATTTTATATTTTATTTCAAATTGTTGCAGCTGTTTCTTTGTTTTTTGATTCCACTTTTTATTACTTTAGGACTCTCTTATCTTTCTCGCCAAATTCTGGCACATGTACGTGGACCTTTTACCAAAGGGAATGAGGAAATATCGTATTTAAAACGCTTATTAGTTGCTTTTATTTTAGTTCTTCTCCCTTCACTTATATGTGTGGTTTGCATTTATCTTATATTGTTTTTGTTCCGTCATTTTGGTTTAGATCCAGGGAAGCTCACAACAGTATTTGAGATGGTAGGGCGTCAAATTATCTTAGTTTTTTTGATCAATCGTTTGGCAGTTGTTCTTTTAGCATCGAATGCAACTCGTGTGCATCTGCTCAATATTGCTCCATCTGCAGCACGTCAATTAGTGATATTAATTACTTTTTTAGGAAGCATTTTGGCATTTGATGCTGTTCTCGATAGTATTTATCAAATCGTTTCTGCTTCTCTTTCTTTGACAATTGCCAAAAGTTTTCTTGCTGTTTTTCTTATCGCAGTACTGCTGTTTATTATCTCGTTTATACCTGTACGCTTTAGGCGTGGGATTTTTCAAGGTAAAGAGGAAGAACCGCGCTTTTGGCCACTTTATATACGTATTCCTCTCATTGTATTGGGAATATTGCTGATTATGATGAATTGTTTAGGCTATGTTGGTTTAGCGCGTTTTATTATGCAGCAAATTGTGATTGGTGGGGCATTTTTAGTTCTTATGTATTTAGGAATAAAAAGTGCTCAAACACTTGGAACTAAAGGCCAATTTATGAAAACAAGTGTTGGTCATACTTTGATGCAATGGTTGCATTTAGAAGAAAAAACAATGAATCAATTGGGGGCTATTTTAAGTGTTATCCTTAATTTGCTTGTGGTTGTGTTTTGTGCAATGCCAATTGCTGTAAAATTTGGATTTTCATATTCTGATTTAAAAACAGTATTGTGGCAGTTAATGACTGGTTTTCAAATTGGAAATATATCCATTTCTTTAATTTCTATTGTCACTGGAATTGTCGCTTTTTTTATTTGCTGGTTTCTCATACGCCGACTTATTGGTTGGCTAGATGGAACTGTATTAGAACATGGGGAATTTGATTCTGGAGTTCGTAATTCTATCAAAACTGTCATAGGTTATGGCGGTATTGTCTTGTCCGCTTTGATAGGATTGTCAATGGCGGGTTTAGATCTCAAAAATTTTGCACTTATTGCTGGTGGACTTTCGCTTGGTATAGGTTTTGGATTACAAAATATTGTGCAAAATTTTGTTTCTGGGCTTATTATTTTGATTGGCAGACCCTTTAAGCTTGGGGATTATGTGGAATCTGGGTCTGTAAGTGGTATTGTTAAACGTATCAGTGTGCGTGCAACAGAACTTGAAACATTTCAACGTAAGACGATTATTATTCCTAATTCAAGTCTCATTAATAATAATGTCAGTAATTGGACTAGACGTAGTAAAATGGGGCGGATTGATATTCCTGTTTCTGTTTCTTCTCATATTGCTCCAGAGCGTGTTGTTGAAATTTTACTGGAGATTGTTTCTGAAACCGAAGGGGTTTTGAAGAATCCTGAACCACAGGTAAGTTTTACTGCCTTTGATAGTAAGAAATTTTCATTTAATTTGGCTATTTATGTTCCCAACATTACTTCACCTTTTAAGGTGACTAATGCTGTGCGATTTGTATTGTATAAGCGTTTCGTTGAAGAAGGAATCCTAGAATGCTAAGATGTGTTCATATTGTTATAGCGGCTACGCTATTGGGTATTTTCTCCATGACAACTTTTGCTGCAACTGTGAAAAATACTGATTTAAAAGTGCAGTCTCTTATCATTGTTGAAGGGAGTGCTCCTTTAAATATCTCGTTGAATACTCACCAAACCATTACAATTTGTATGAAAGGGTGTTTTATTACTTTTCCTAATAAAGACCGTTTTGCGATAAAAGCAGAAGATAATATAGAAATCAGTAAGGGTAGAGCAGTTTTTAAATAAAATTGTTTAAGATTTTGATTATTTAATTCAATTTAGATAAATCATGGTATCATTTTTGTGTTCATGAATAAGTGTATGATTGAAAGAGTATCAAATGAAAAAATATGATTTTATTGTAAGATAAGTGAATATTTTAAATCTATACAGAATTTGCAATCTATATTTTCAGCATAATCATTTTAGATAAAACTATCATATCTTTAATAATTCATATATGATATAAAAAGTAAATGGATAAGATTTATTTTTTGTACAGTTAGATTATTTTTATTCTTCAATAGGGTAAGTTAGTTTTTAAATTACATTTTCTAAAATCAGCTTTTTCATTTTAAATCTTGTCTAAAGAAAACAAGATATCCAACGCTTCGGCTTTGAAATTTCAATACAATAATTAATTTAGCTGAAAAGCATAGCATGGTTTTATTTTTTTAAGAAAATATAACAAGTAGTTGAAAGAAGCTTTTAGGATTTTAAGTATCGATTATTGCTTATATTTTAAAATTAATGAAAATATATTTGATAATCTTAAATTTTGATGTAATGATGAATTTAAATGTAAATATAAAGGAGTACATGTAATTTTGCAGCATAAGATTTTATAACACTTTGTTTTACTGAATATGATTTTTGATTATATTTGAATTTAGAAATGGGGTATAATTTTATGAATACAAAATTTATAACAATATCTGTTTTTTCTTTCGTTTCATCTTCTATAGTACAAGCAGCAGATGTGGTGGTTCCTGAAAAGCCAGTGCATGTTACTTCATCTGTTGTTATTTCTCCTCCTTTTTCTTGGGCAGGTTTTTATTTAGGAGGCCAAATTGGTGGTTTTTCGAGTAAAATTTCGGCGATAACACCAGATGTTGATATTCCTCTCTATCCTGATGAGGAAGCTAAAAATAAAAAATGGGTGCCAGTCGAGAAAAAATATATGCCTGAACTTTCGGGATTTATAGGTGGTTTTTATGCTGGTGTTAATTTTGATCTCGGTAATAATTTTATTTTGGGGATTGATACGGATATACTTTTAGCTGACAAAAAAGATACAAAAACTTACAATAGGACTGAAGAAACAGGGGATGATGGCCCTAGTCTTAGTGGATCTGGTTCTGATGACGAGGAAAGTGTAGGTAGCCAAAAAGAAGAGAAAAAGGCAAAAGCCATAGGAAGCGGCGTTCATGGAGGTTTTCGATCGTCTTTAAGAAATCAAAACGATGCTGAAAAAGAGAGTATAACTTTTACGCATAGTTTGAAACAAAAATGGACTGGTGCTACGCGAGTGCGTGTTGGGTTTTCTGCTGGTCGTGTGATGCCTTATATCGCTGGAGGGGTTGCTTATGGGCAGTTTCAAGATACTTTGTCAACAGTAATTACGGGAGATGAGCCTTTTAATAGGACATCAGATGCGACAAAAACAATGATTGGTTATACACTCGGTGGCGGTGTTGATTTTGCAATGACAGATAACGTCATTGTGCGTGCGGAATATCGTTACTCAGATTTTGGAAAAAGAGCTTTCAAAGATGAGATCGAACTTAAGTATAAGACGAATGATTTTCGTGCTGGAATCGCTTACAGATTTTAATTGTTACAAAACTAAAGTAGTATTAAAGGTCCTATCTAAGATAGGACCTTTGTTTTTTTATTTTGTGCATTGTAAATGTTATTTTATAGCAAAAAGTTATAGATAGCTTTAAGTACTGTACTAGCAGCTCCAGCTTTTATATGCCAGATGGGCGCAAGAGTATTGCGTATCTCTTGTTTGTATAATCCTGAAACGGTTAGAAAACCTAATTTGGGGAGAATATGAAGTTTTAAGGATGTAAACCAATTTTCATTATTTTTTAATTCAGCTTTACGATTTTCAAAAGTATCCAAAGCAATGTCTTTTAATTAATGGAGATTGCGCATTGCCTCACGCTTTTGTTTATTGCGTTCTTTAATGGGGTCACTCTCCTCACGTAAAACAGAGCGCCATTGGGTTGCAGTTTCATGGGCTTGTTTTAAAGAAACATCTCTCAAGGTACTCAAGCCCTTTTCATAGTGGTACCCGTGAATAGTATAGCGGTAAATCGATTAAGTATCACCATCTTTACGCTTATGAAGAAGCATGCCGGCACCATCATTATATTTGCTAGCCTCCAATGTTACGATGGCTCTTGCATTAAGACGAATGCGTAAGAGCCATTTTACTCCTTTCTTTCCTCATTTTTATACACACGCTAGTCCTGCTTGTAATGTGCAAACGAATGGTTTGTCTTGATTCAAGATAAACAGATTTGAAATGAGAGAATCTTACGGTACTCAAGCTTCTAATTCAAGTTGAATAACATTAAATTATTATTATAAATCAATTTGTTGTTGTGATAATAGTAAGAAAAATTGCATAAATTTTTATTATTTAATAATGAAACTTTAAAGAGTGTAATGCACAGCTAAACATCCATTTAAAAAAGATATGATTCGCTTTTTGCATTCTCACAGTTTTAACCAATGATATTGCATAATATGATTGAAAATGATTTTATTAAGAGAAGTGAGAAAAAACTTATATATTATGGTGCGGACGGCGGGACTTGAACCCGCAAGGTCTTAGACCGGCAGATTTTAAGTCTGCTATGTTTACCGTTTTCATCACGTCCGCGATAAGAGCTCTCTCATAAGCTATATCTTTTATTGAATCAAGAATTAATGATTAAGAGAGAAACTTTTCCTTTGGGGATAGATTTTGACTGACAAGAGTTGTCTTTATAGCTAGAAGGATTTTTAGGAATATTAACAAGCATGAAATGACGGGTGTTATGAGTAAATTTATTCAAGACGTAACGAAAGCTATGAAAGCTTTGCATCATGTGTTTGCTGAAACACCACTTCAAAGAAATGACTTTCTTAGTCAAAAATATGATGCAGAAATTTATTTAAAACGTGAAGATTTAACACCGGTGCGATCTTATAAAATTCGTGGTGCTTTCAATTTTGTTTCAGAAATGCTGGATAAGATATCTTCAGATGCAGCATTCGTTTGTGCTTCAGCGGGGAATCATGCGCAAGGAGTTTCTTTCGTTTGTCGCTATTTTAAGCGTAAAGGCGTGATTTTTATGCCTGTAACAACTCCACAGCAAAAAATTGAGAAGACACGTATTTTTGGCAAAGAGTTTATTGATATTCGTCTCGTTGGTGAAACCTTTGATCAATGTTATGCAGCAGCGCAATCTTTTGTTACGCAAAGTGGGGGAACGATGGCACCACCTTTTGATGATATGCGCATTATTACAGGGCAGGCAACAGTCCTTTGTGAGGCGGTTTTACAATGGAAAAAACTCAATGGAGAAAGTGAACCAGATTTGCTGATTGTACCCGTAGGCGGTGGCGGTTTGGCTAGTGGTGTGAGTAAGTTTGTACATGAATATGGTTGGAAAACACAGCTTCGTTTTGTTGAGCCACAAGGAGCTGCAAGTTTGCTTGCTTGTTTGGAGAGTGGTGAACATGTCAAACTTGAAAATATCGATACATTTGTAGATGGTGCTGCTGTGGCTAAAATTGGTGCCCTAAATTACACAATGTTGAAGCAATTTTTACCTGATTGTGTTATTACAGTTCCTGAAAATCGTGTTTGTTCTACAATGGTTGAAATGCTTAATGTTGAAGGGATGGTTCTTGAACCAGCGGGTGCTTTATCGATAGATGCTCTTAACAGTATTCCTCTTCAAGAGTTAAAAGGCAAAAAAATTCTTCTTGTTATTTCAGGAGGAAATTTTGATTTTGAGCGTTTACCAGATATTAAAGAGCGTTCTCTGCGTTTTCAGGGATTGAGAAAATATTTTATTTTTAGTTTTCCACAACATCCTGGTGCTTTGCGTAGTTTTCTTGCTACTTTATCACCGGATGATGATATCGTACGCTTTGAATATCTCAAAAAATCAGCGAGAAGTTTTGGTTCTGTATTGATTGCAATTGAAACTAAAAAATATAATAATTTTCGTCTTTTAGAGGAAAATTTTAAAACGTTAGGTTGGCGTTATCGTGATATTACCGATGATCAAACATTGTTTGATTTTGTTATTTGAGAAACTGGAATTTTTACTGAAATGAGAAAGATAAAAATAAGATCTATTTTTTACTTTATACTGAGTCTGTTCTTGTTTTTAAGTGTTGGTCAACAGAGTTTTGCATTGGAGCCAACAGAAATACAAAAGACTGAACTTTCAAGATTAATTGTTGATGTCAATAATGCTGTAAAAAATGGGGATTTAGTGTCTATATCCCATTATATGCCTGAACGGCTTTACCAGGAAATGGCGCGCCGTTTGAATATGGCAGAGAATGATTTACGCAATAATTTTCTTGAACAACTACGTATGCAATTTAAAAGTTTACCTGCTGATGCTTATCGTTTAGATGAAAAAAACATAGAGTATTTGCAAACTGATCATGGTGCTTTTTATGCTTTAGTTCCGACGATAGTTGAGAGGAAAGATCGCATTCTTCAATATAAAACTTTGGCAATTTTTGATAACGCTCAGTGGTATTTAATCTATGGTGGACAAAAAACTGTACAAAATCCAGTTTTTCTAGAAATTTATCCTGATTTTAATAATGTCCATTTACCGAAAGAAACAATAATAAATAAATGATCTTTTCTTTTTTTGTTATAAATATATCTCGCAAAGTTCTTGCTTTTTTGTTATTCTCTCTTGATAATAAGATGAAGATGTTTGGGCTGCTTAGCTGGCTCGATGAAGGGCTAATTTATATGCTTTCGCCTTAATTTTAGGACTCGTGAGTTGCGCAAGGCGTTTTGTTAAGCATTGCTTTACGAATTGAATATATCAAGGTTTTTTTGCGCGGATTCTTGAGGAGAAAAATTTAGCTTATGACTGAGTTTCAGTTGTTAAGCTTAGGAAAGATGTTATTTTGCATATCAAAAAAGAAAATGTTTTCATAAAGTTAGGCTTACCTAATCTTTTGGTTAAAAATTTGCTCATTTTGGGGATGAACAGACCTAAGCCTATACAAGAACAAGCTATTCCTATGATATTGAAAGGGCACGATATTTTAGGAATTGCTCAGACAGGATCTGGTAAGACTTTGGCATTTGGTTTACCTCTTTTGAGTCAAATTTTAGCTTTTGGTGATAAACGTTGTCCTAAAACTGCACGTGCTTTGATTTTAGCTCCTACGCGTGAACTTGCTGTTCAGATTGATGAAACATTTCGTATGGTTGCCAAAGGAACGCATCTTTCAACATGTCTTGTTTTTGGTGGTGTATCACGTTTGAAACAAATTAAACGCATGGCTGCAGGTGTGGATGTTCTGATAGCAACGCCAGGACGTTTGAGAGATCTTGTTCGTGAAAAATATGTTGATCTTTCGCAATCTCGTTTTTTGGTTTTAGATGAAGCAGATCGTATGTTAGATATGGGCTTTATTCATGATGTACGACAAATTGCCAAGCTGTTACCTCAAGAGTGTCAGACAGCACTTTTTTCTGCAACAATGTCGAAAGAAATTACAGCACTTGCAAATTGCCTGCTCAAAGCTCCAGTTAAAATAGAAGTTGCTCCTCAAGGAACAACTGCTAATGAAATCACGCAAAAGTTATATTGTGTTCCTACACGTGAAAAAAAGAATGTTTTAAGTAAACTTTTGACAAATCCAGATTTTTCTTCTGTTATTGTTTTTACCCGAACGAAACATGGCGCTGATTCTGTTACGCGAAGTTTAACAAAGATAGGGTATTTAGTTGCGACCATTCATGGAAATAAATCACAAAATGCTCGCCAATCTGCTTTAAAAGCGTTTCGTGAAAGGACCGTACAGATTCTTGTTGCCACAGATATAGCGGCACGCGGTATTGATATACCAGGAATAAGCCATGTTATTAATTATGATTTACCAGATGAAGCTGAAAGTTATGTGCATCGGATTGGTCGTACTGGGCGCAATGGTGTATCTGGTGAGGCATTCACACTTTTTGATGAAGGAGTAGAAAGCGCACGGCTACGTGCTGTAGAGCAATTAATTCGTCTACGATTAGTGCGTGAGGTTGTTCCAGAACAATTTGCTGCATTTCCAGTTAAAGCAATTATGTTAGAAGGTGGAGAAAAAGAAAATGATAAGGGACTTTGTTTAAAAAAAACTAAAAGTCAAAAGAAATCTTTAAATCGTAAAAATAAACAGCAACAGGATAAGAATTCTGCATCTTCAACTGAAAGGCACAAAAAAGCAGTAGCAAAGTGTGCAAAATCTTTTCGTTTCCGCAAGTCTGTGAAGAAGGTAGCTTAGGTAAAATATTGAAAAGAGCTTGTAGAGTAGGGACATTTTCTCTTTTCGATTTTCTTTAAATTTAAATGAGAGAGAAAAACAAAACAATCATTATGTCAAAGATTTAAGAGAGTCTTTTAAATTCTTTCGCTTTTGAGAAGTGGCAAGAGTTTGGGGGGGGGTGTAACTTTATGTTTTAAAAAGATTTGTTCTTTCGGAATAGACTGCTTTCTCTTAGTGAATTCACCATCTTTTTAAATATGTATAAAACTATGTTTTACTTCTCTATGCTCATCTATAATGGAGAAGAATTTATAGTTGGTGAAAATTTTTACTATCCTTCTTGTTTTATTACAGCTGGATTTTATAAGCTGTAGGGGTAATATTGTTGGATTTTTATTGGAATACGCGTTGTAATTTAAAGAATAGAATGCAGTACGATGTCATTTAACTTTAAGGATGCTATTTAGATTAGGGGAAGGCCCCTTTATTGTATAAGTTTTTGCCTAGAGAAGTTTTTTTTATGTTAATTATACACAGAACAGTACCTAATAATACAATTTTCGTTATCGTTTTTTACTGATTCGTTTAATTATAAAATTTTGATTTTTTTGTTAGGTTACCTTGTTCTTCATAGCAGCATTTGGCAGAATTAAAAAATTTTAGAAAAAATTGATAAAAACGGAATACATTTAAATAGATGCGTATGAGAAAAGGTTATTCCCGCATACTTTCGACTTCATCCCCGATTTTTAAAACTTTAGCAAAAACAGTAAATTATGTGGAATAAAAAAATGGCTCCCCGGGCCGGATTCGAACCAGCGACCAACCGGTTAACAGCCGGTTGCTCTACCGCTGAGCTACCGGGGAATATGGTGCCCAATTACTTAACTGCAAGGGCTATAGCAAAGCAAGACTGATTTGCAAAGGATAAAATTGCTTTTTTTGAAAAAAAAGTCATAAATTGTAGAACAAGAGGAAAAAAGAACGGAGAAGATTTCTCTCTCTTGACGGATGCGTCACCTTCCCTTATTGACACTATATATTTGATGAGGCCTCGTGGCGGAATGGTTACGCAGAGGACTGCAAATCCTTGTATCCCGGTTCGATTCCGGGCGAGGCCTCCAGCCGATTTTAAAAAGCCTATTTAAAGTAGAATGTTTTTTAGGGATAATAGGATAATATACAAAATAAAAGGTTTCCCTTTGGTAAGCACTTTATCATGAAAAGTGCTGCAGATAGAATCTAATTGTTGACTATAGTGTGCTTTTTTGTAACACCCACAGTTATATATTTTAAATTCTCATTATTGCCGTTTTGTTATAGTTCTTATATGAGTGGGAGAAAAGAATCGTGATGGTTGCAGATTTTGCAGAGCTTCGCCGCAAAATGGTTGATAATCAAATTCGTACAGTGGATGTAACGGATTTATCAGTTCTTGAAGCATTTTTAACGGTACCGCGTGAAGATTTTGTATCAGAAGATATGAGAGCTTTAAGTTATGTTGATGCCGATATTGTTGTATGTTCAGCACAAAATGGACTACCTAATTGCTATTCAATGGGGCCTGCTTCTTTGGCGAAATTGCTACAGCTTGCTGCCGTGAAATCATCAGATATTGTTTTAGATGTTGGTGCAAATAGTGGTTATTGTGCAGCATTACTTTCAAGACTTGCAGGGACTGTGGTTGCGTTAGAAAGTCATAAAGTTCTCTCAGAGCAAGCTACTGAAACGTTAAAGCGTCATCAGTGTGATAATGTGGTCGTGATTCATGGAGCTTTAGAGAAGGGGTATGTCGTTGGGGGGCCGTATGATCTTATTTTTATCGAGGGGGCTGTTGATTTTGTTCCAGAGAGTCTCTTTGATCAAATGAAAGATGGTGGACGTCTTGTTGTGGTTGAAGGATGTGGCAATTCTGGTGTTGCACGGATCTATGTAAAAGAGGATGGAATTATTACGGCGCGTCGTGCTTTTAATCTGGCCGTAAAACCTCTTCCTCATTTTTTAAAAACGCCTGATTTCATATTTTAGTGTTTTATTTGTAAATAAAAGATAATTTTAATAAATATCGGGTTTGTGTTGTGTGTATTATGTTCAAAATAAACAAAAAAATTCAGGCGTGTGTACCATTGGTTTTCAGTATTTTACTCTCAGAGTCGGTTTGTGCTGAAACACTGATGGGTGCTTTTGCTAAAGCTTATATTCGCAATGCTAAGTTGAATAGTGAACGTGCTGCTGTACGTATATCAAGTGATGATGTGGTTATTGCACGTTCTGGTTTTTTACCACAAATTGAAGGGGCAGGCAGCTATGGGCGGAGTAAGCCTATGGTGGGGTCTTATACGACTTCTGGATCTTTAGGAATAAGGTTAAATCAAAGATTGTTTGACGGTTTTGTCACACAAAATATATTTTCTTCAGCACAGGTTAAGTTGCAGGCACAACGTGAATATCTTCGCAATGTGGAGCAAAATACGTTTCTCGATACTGTAACAGCTTATGCGAATGTCTATCAAGCACGCCGTATTGCTGATCTTCGTAGAGAAAATTTAGCTGCTCTTGAAGAACAAGTTCGTTCGAATAAAGCAAGGTTGGATGTGGGAGAGGGAGGACGTATTGATCTTTCCCAAGCACAAGCTGCCCGTTCTGTGGCTGTTTCAGAGTTGAGTCTTGCACGTGCTGAGGTAAAATCAGCGGAGGCCGTTTATCGACAAGTTATAGGTTCTAATCCGGAAAAATTAATGCGTCCTCCGATGGCAAATGATTTGCCGATTAATCTTGATGCTGCTTATCAAATGAGCATTGCAATGCATCCTGCTATTCTTTATGCCAAACATTTAGTTGATGCTAGTTTTTACAATGTAAAGGCAAAAGAAGGAGCATTGCTTCCTAAAATTGATTTTTTTGCAACCGCATCTTATAATCGGATTTACAGTGGAGCTGGAGAGGATGGCGTTTCTAAATCAATAGCATTATCACTTAGTGTTCCAATTTTTGAAGGGGGGCGCACGTCTGCCCAGATTCGTCAATCCAAAGAACAACTTGGGCAAGCTCATCTTCAGCTTGATTTAGCTTATAGTAATATAAGACAGGCACTTACTTCTGCTTGGTTTCAGTTAGAGGGTGCTCGTGCATCTGTTATCGCTTATCGTGAGAGTGTTTGTGCTGCTGAAATTGCTCTTAAGGGCCGTATTCAAGAAAATCGTGTGGGGCAGGCAACAACTTTAGATGTTTTAAATTCTCGAACTCAGTTAATTAATGCTCAAATTGCACTTGCAACGGCAGAACGTAATGCTATTGTTGCTAGTTATAGTGTACAATCTTCTATTGGTAAATTAACTGCAGATTATTTGGGGTTAAAAATAATTCAATATGTTCGATAATGCAAAGAGCTTTTGAATCGGTATAAATTTGATCTTTAAAAGATCATTAAAACCAGAATTTGGCATGTGAGAAAAAAGTGGTTTACTAAGTTAAAGAAAGTTGTGTGTATTAGCCTCTTTGTGCGAATTGCCTTTGAAAATATAAAGGGAGGCATGTTGATCTTATGATTCTTTTGCTTACACTATAAAATGTGATTCTGTTTGTTGTTGCGTCTTTGAAAGGTTTTAAAGTATGGTACAGAGTTCAAGCGTATTACGTGAGCCGAGTATGGATGAAATTTTAACATCTATTCGTGAAATAATTGAAGAAAATACGGTTCAACCTGATCACTTTTTAAATGATGGTGTTGCAATGAATGCTTCAACGAATCGTGTCGCAGAGGCGTCGGAGAATGCTTATGATACAACTTTATCGGTTGATGATGCAATGAAAGCTTTGGCTGATCGTATCGGCCTTTCTTCTGAAAACCAAAATTTTTCTTTAACGCAAGAGAAAGAGAATATAGAAACCAAAAATAATGCGATTGGCGTGGATATGCAAAAGGTAAAGCTTTCTTCTGAAGAACAGCGCTCTGTTCATAAAACAAAAGGATATAGTGATGAGGCACATATCTCACAGTTAGAAGATATGGCGGCTGGTCATGTGGAATTGTCTGAGTATTGTGTTTCTTCTGCTGAGAAGATTGCAAAAGATGTTTTGCGTCCGGCTATAGCAGAATGGTTACAGAGTAAATTGCCTGTTTTGCTTGAGAATATTTTACGTGAAGAAATTGTTAAGGCAATTAAGAAATCATCTTAACTATTCATTTTCTTATTATTTTTGTGATTTTCATTTACTTTTATGAGAGTTGTTGCTGCTTTGCAGGTTCAATATGATTCAGCAAAATGATTCAGTAAAGCTTGTAGATAATATGATCACGCTTAAGATCATATATTATATTTTTCAGCGGCGTTATGGGTGAGTAGAATGTTAGAAAAAAACTATGATGCTGCTTCTATAGAGCAACGGGTTGCAAAGAGGTGGGAGGATCGTGATGCTTTTGAAGCAGGAATGAGTTCAAAAAGTAATGCAGAACCTTTTTGCGTGATGCTTCCTCCCCCTAATGTTACAGGCTCACTTCATATGGGGCATGCACTAAATGCAACAATTCAAGATATTGTGGTCAGATATCAGCGGATGCGTGGCAAAAATGTATTATGGCAACCTGGGATGGATCATGCAGGGATTGCTACGCAAATGGTTGTCGAGCGTCAACTTGCAGAGTATGGAGAACCAACACGTCAAGAAATGGGCAGAGAAAAATTTGTTGAGCGTATTTGGGAATGGCGTCACAAAACGGGAGGCGTTATTGCTAATCAGCTACGTCGTCTTGGAGTTTCATGTGATTGGTCGCGTGAACGATTCACAATGGATGAAGGTTTATCGCAAGCTGTTCGTGAAGTTTTTGTTACGCTTTATAAGCAAGGGTTGATATATAAGGACAAACGCCTCGTTAATTGGGATCCGAAATTGTTAACGGCTATTTCAGATCTTGAAGTTGAACAAAGAGAAGTCAAAGGCCATTTGTGGCATTTTAGATATCCGCTTGAAGGGAAAATTTTTGACCCAAATGATGCGACAACTTTTATAACGGTGGCGACAACGCGGCCAGAAACAATGCTTGGTGATACGGGCATTGCGGTTAATCCTGAAGATGATCGTTATAAAAATCTTATAGGTCGGTATGCTCTTTTGCCGCTTGTTGGTCGTAGGTTATTGATTGTTGGTGATGCTTATGCAGATCCAGAAGCGGGCAGTGGCGCTGTTAAAATTACACCCGCACATGACTTTAATGATTTTGAAGTAGGACAACGCCACGATCTGCATTTAATTAATATTTTTACCAAAAAAGCGGAAATTTTTCTCCGCAAGAATGAAGCATTTTTTGATGGTTTAACTTTATCCGGTGAATTAGGCCAGTTGGTGGAAGACTTAGATCAATCAGATCGTTTTATTGCACGCAATCAGATTATTGCTTTGATGAAGGAGAAAGGATATCTCGCAGCTGTTGATGATCATCCACATACTATTCCTCATGGAGATCGTAGCGGGGTACCTATTGAGCCGTTTTTGACAGATCAATGGTATGTTCATGCTGTTGAATTAGCAAAGCCAGCAATAGAAGCTGTTCATCAAGGGAAAACGCAATTTGTTCCTGATAGTTGGAAAAAAACCTATTTCAATTGGATGCAAAATATTCAACCTTGGTGCATTTCGCGCCAATTATGGTGGGGACATCAGATACCAGCTTGGTATGGTCCTGATGGCACGGTTTTTGTTGAAAAAACTGAAGAAGAAGCTTTTGCCTCGGCTCTCTCTCATTACGGTGAATCGGTGGAATTAACTCGTGATCAAGATGTTTTAGATACATGGTTTTCATCTGCGCTTTGGCCTTTTTCAACATTAGGATGGCCCAATAAAACAACTGAATTGGCGACATTTTATCCAACATCTCTATCGGTAACGGGTTTTGATATTATCTTTTTCTGGGTTGCGCGTATGATGATGATGGGAATACACTTTATGGGTGAGGTTCCTTTTCCAACGGTTTATGTACACGCTCTTGTTCGAGATCAGAAGGGCGCAAAGATGTCAAAATCAAAGGGAAATATTATTAATCCCTTGGAGCTCATTGATCAATATAGCGCGGATGCACTTCGCTTTACTTTGGCTATTATGGCAGCGCAAGGGCGTGATGTTAAACTTGATCCTTCCCGTATTGCAGGTTATCGTAACTTTGCAACAAAATTGTGGAATGCTACTCGATTTGCGCAGATGAATGGTGTTAGGCATGATCCAAACTTTAGACCAGAAAAAGCAAAACTTGCGCTTAATAGATGGATTTTAACAGAACTCTCTAAAACGACTTCAGCAGTGACTGCTGGTATTGAAAATTATAAGTTTAATGAGTCAGCTGGTGCACTTTATCGCTTTATTTGGAATACATTATGTGATTGGTATCTGGAACTTCTCAAACCAGTTTTTCAAGGTACCAATGAGGATGCTAAAAGTGAGGCTCAGGCATGTACTGCTTGGGTTTTGGATGAGGTTTATAAACTTCTTCACCCCTTTATGCCTCATATGACCGAAGAGTTATGGGCACTTACAGAAACACCAGCTATGAAACGTAAGGATATGTTGGTGTTAATACCATGGCCAGAGGAGGTGTTTGTAGATGAAGAATCAGCTGCTGATATTAATTGGCTTATTGATGTTGTCAGTGAGATTCGATCTGTACGTTTTGAGATGAATATTCCAGCTGGTACACTAGCGCCGCTTGTTATTGTAGAGGGTGGAGAATTGACGAAAAAGCGTGTGCAACGTTATGATACTTTGCTTAGAAAGTTAGCACGTATTGAAACAATTGATTTTTCTGATAAAGTTCCAGCTGTTTCGGCACAAATGATTTTTGGAGATGCGATTTTTTGTTTACCGTTAGGACAATTGATTGATTTGGAGGCTGAACGTTCTCGTTTAATGAAAGATGTTCACAAAATCGAGCAGGATATCGAAAAAATATCAACTAAGCTAGATAATCCTAAATTTATAGAAAATGCAAGACCCGAAATTATTGAAGCTGAGCGCAATAGGGTTATAGAATTGCGTGCTGCGCGAAAGAAAATATCTATTGCTCTAGAGCGTTTAGCGTAATTGCATTTTCTATTCTTATCGTGGACATTTTATATTGTTGTATTACTTATTGGTAGGTTTTCTTTAGGGAAAGATTCTTCAGTGTTTTAATGTCAGTTTTTAGTTTTATTTGCGAATGCTATCAATAAAACTTCTGTGAATTTTTCTCTTATTTTTATGCTTATGACATTATAAGTTCATAATTATATGATTGTGCTGAAATATTGTCGTTTAGGGCAGTGATATAAAATTTCGCTCTCTGTGAGATATGGAGATGCATATTCAGAATAGTGCTTGTCCGTGGAACTCTAAAAATGACACAATGTGAAATGATCAGTCAAATTTGTCAGAATATTTGGAGTATTTTTCCTTCTCTACTTCAATTGTCATTTTAAAATGCTCTGTTTTTCTTACAGAAATTTTTTAGTAGCTGTCATAAGGAAACTAAGATCAGCGGCAGATTTTGGGTAGTGAATGAGCTTTAAGTTATAGAAAAAAATTGCTAATCTTGGTTTATAAGATGGAAATTATGCTTCTGATGCGTCGGTTAAAATTGTCCATTATATAAAAAGCTATTCCTCAATCATCTGTAAAATCTCATTCTTCTTATGCTGCTCATCTTTGTGCGGTGAATTATGATCCCTTAGAGAGAAAAATCTTATACAAGCAGTAAGATGACTTCAATGTTTAGCAAGAAAAAGAAATTCACTTAGTCAGGCAATATTCAGAAACAAGCTGATTCAGGAAAGCAAAATCATTGGCGGTACAGTCATGCTAATTGTAATCTATAAAAAGCAAAGATGAAAGATCAAGATTGAATTGTTTCTCAAAAAGCGTGCTTTTGATATTTGTAATCAATTTGAAAGATGTACTGTAATGTTTTTAGCTTCCTGATATTATAAAAAATAATAATTTGGGGATATTTTGCTAGAGCGTTTCAAGAGCAAAGCTGCAATTCTTATATTACAGTGTAATTAAGATAGTTTTTGATTATAACATGGCTATTAATGGTTAAAGATTTTAGACAAAAAATCTTGTGCACGTGGTGTTCTAGATTGCGGATTAGAAAAAAACTCTTGAGATGAACAGTCTTCAAGAATTTGTCCTTGATCCATAAAAATAACACGTTGGGAGACTTTTTGTGCAAACCCCATTTCATGCGTTACACACATCATTGTCATACCTTCTTCGGCTAGGCTGATCATGACATCTAACACTTCACCTACCATTTCAGGATCTAGAGCAGATGTTGGTTCATCAAAGAGCATAACGAGTGGATCCATAGTTAAGGCGCGAGCTATAGCAACACGTTGTTGCTGTCCTCCAGAAAGCTGTCCCGGATATTTATTTTTATGTTCGATGAGTCCAACACGTTCAAGATATAACAAACCACGCTCAAGCGCTTCTTTTTTGCTGCGCTTTAAGACTTTGATTTGTGCAATTGTTAAATTTTCTGTAACGGACAAATGTGGGAAAAGCTCAAAATGCTGGAATACCATTCCTACGTGGCTGCGCAGTTTGGGTAGATTCGTTTTTTTTGAATGAACTGGTGTTCCATTAATCCAAATTTCACCTTTTTGAAAAGGAACAAGAGCATTAATTGTTTTAATCAGTGTTGATTTTCCTGAGCCTGATGGCCCACAAACTACAACAACTTCCCCTTTATTAATATTGGTTGTGCAATTTTTAAGAACGTTAATTTCACCATACCAATTAGAAATATTTTTTATTTCGATCATATGCGTAGACATTTTTTTCCTGTTAGCGGATAATGGATATTTTTTTCTGTAGATACAAGACTATCTGCGACAGTGTAAAGCAGATCACAAAATAGAAAATAGCTGCTAACACATAAGCTTCTTGCTTTACGCCAAAGTTGTTAGCAACAATATCAAAACCGTTCAAGAGGCTATTGCCACTAATTGCATAAACAAGTGTTGTATCCTGAAAGAGAATAATGACTTGTGTTAAAAAAACTGGCAGCATGTCTCTGAAGGCTTGGGGAAGAATGACAACATACATATTTTGCCAATATGTCATTCCAAGAGCTTGTCCTGCATATTTTTGTCCTTGTGAAATAGAATTGATACCGGCACGCATAATTTCAGCAAAATAAGCGGTTTCAAATGCGGTAAAGGTAATGAGTGCTGATTTATTTGCACCGATTGATGTTCCAGTTAGGAAAGGTAAAAGTACAAAAAACCATAAAATAACCATAACAAGTGGTATTGAACGCATGGCAGTTATATAAATGATTGCAAGCCAAGAGAGCAGTTTTATAGAAGAAAGCCGCATTATTGCTAAGAGGGTACCAAAAATAAGTCCTAAGATTGTCGCAACAATGGTCAGAAAAATGCTAAAGAGTAAACCTGACAGAATATAAGAATAGAATATGTCAAAAGAAAAAAATGAAAAATCAAAGTCTGAAAATTTGAAAGGAAAATATTGTCCAAATTGAGAGCTTATGGAATCTATCATATTCAATGTTCCTTCGTTTGAAAATTAGGAATTTTGAGCATTTGCTCAATCATTGTCATGATAACAAATATCAATAAAGCTATAAGAATATAAAGAATCGTGACGATGAGATAGTTTTCATAAACATGGCTGATTTCTTCAATTGTTTGGTATTGAAATTGCATGAGTTCATTTATTGAAACGGCAAATGCTATAGATGAATTTTTTACAATTCCCATGGCTTCTGAAGTAAGCGGGGGCATAATCGTGCGCATAGCACGCGGTAATATGATATAGCGATAAACTTGATAGGTGGTAAATCCCATTGCCATAGCTGCGTAACGCTGTCCAGAAGGAATCGCCTCAATACCTGAGCGTACTTGTTCTGCAATACGAGCAGATGTAAAGAATCCTAAGGCACACGTTATTAAAAGAATAGGTGAAAAATTCATTGCTGGTGGATAAACCTTAGGTACGACAAAGTACCATAAAAATACTTGTACAAGCAAAGGAATATTACGCGTGATTTCCACCCAGATACCTCCAATAATTCGCAATAAGCAACGGATCATAGAAGTGTTCGGGAGCGTGCGCATTGTTCCTATAATGATGCCCAAAAATATCGCTAAAATTAATGAAGAGATGGATAATATAATTGTATTTTTAAAGCCATCAAGCAGTGTATCTAAATAGGTGTGACTCACACCAGGGGTTCCAAGGCATCCAGCCACAAATGTTTGATTAAGATCGTCTGTACAAAGGAAAGAAAAGTCCATTAATTGCTATTTCCTAAATTTCGTTATCTGTAAAACAGAAGAGTAAAACGGTTATGTTTACATATGCTGAATTTATTAAAAGACAAACTAAGCATAACCACACTCAATTTTCAAATAGAGTGTGGTTATGCTTTTTTTACAACTCTACAAATTATTTTTTTGTGTAGTCTTCGCGAGGCTTATTGTTTGGATGTTCCCAAGCATATTTTGTTGCTTTGGATAAGGGAAGGTTAATAATAGTATTAGCAGGTGGAGTTGGTTTCATAAACCATTTATCATAAAGTTTTTCAAGTGATTCGTCTTTGATTTGGCGTACAATACTATCGTTGATGGCTTGTTCAAAGTTCTTGTCATCTAATCGGAGCATACAGGCGATGGGTTCAACTGAAAGTACGGGATCAAGAATGATGTAATTGGATGGATTTTTCGATTTGGCAATATGTCCAGCTAGAATTGAAGCATCCATAACAAATGCGTCTGCGCGACCAGATTCTAATAATAAGAAGCTATCTCCATGGTCTTTACCTTTTACAACATTAAAATGAATGTTTTTTGCGCGTTTATTTTTACGAATAAGCTGAACAGATGTTGTACCGGTGGTGGTTGCCACTGTTTTACCATTTAAATCGGCAAGAGATTTAATATTAGAATTTTTCTTTACAGCAATTCGAACTTCTTCAACATAAGTGGTGTAAGCGAATGCAGCTTCTTTACCACGGGCGATGTCATTTGTTGTTGAACCACATTCAAAATCATAAGTACTATTTTTTAAGAGAGGAATTCTATTTTGTGATGTGATAGGGAGATAGTGAATTTTAATGGGCTTCCCAATTTTTTTTGAAATATCGTTAATAATGTGCTCCGCCATTTCTGTGTGAAAACCTACATATTTCTCATTACCAAGGGCATAGGCTAAACCTGATGATTCACGAACACCTAAGGTGACTTCTCCCGTTCTTTTTATTTTTTCTAATGTATCATTTTCAGCGTGGGAAACATTTGTTAGCCCGAGGGTTATTGCTGCGATAAATATTAATAGTGATTTTTTCATTATCTCCTCCATTCAAGTTCTATTTCTCGCTTTTTGTATTACTTAAGATATATTGTCGTGCATTGTGTAGCACATTTATATTCGGGGTGGGATATTTTTTATTTTAATAAAATTTAAGTATTTTACTTTCTTAATTAAAGTTAAAGTGAGCCCAAACGGGAGTATGGTCCGATGGTTTTTGATATCCTCTCACTTCTGTTTGGCTATAAGCGCAAATAAGTTGATCGACAGCTTCTGGTGATAAGAGTAAGTGATCAATACGAATCCCGTTATTTTTTTGCCATGCACCAGCTTGAAAATCCCAGAAGCTAAATGAGGGAGTATCTGTTACATTACGAATAGCGTCATAAAAACCTAAATGAAGAATGCGCTGAAATGCTTGTTTTGTTTGAGGAAGAAATAAGGCATCATGCTCCCACTCTTGAGGATTTTTTGCATCCAGTAGGGTAGGGATGACATTATAATCACCAGCTAAGATAAGCGGTTCTTCATGGGCAAGCAATGATTTTGCATGGGCATATAATCTCTCCATCCATTCTATTTTATAAGGATATTTTTCGCTTTTTACAGGATTTCCATTTGGCAAATAGAGGGATGCCACACGAATAACGCCTTTGTTTATGGAATAAACAGCTTCAATATAGCGTGCTTGTTCATCATTATCATTACCAGGTAATCGTCGGATAACTTCATCAGGCGTTTTTTTAGAGAGAATCGCAACACCATTAAAACTTTTTTGTCCGTGTGTTTCTATGTGATAACCTAATTCTTCAATTGCACTACGTGGAAAATTTTCATCGGTACTTTTTACTTCTTGTAAACAGACTATATCGGGTTGGTTTTGTTGTAGCCATTGATATAATGTTTCATGTCGTGCTTTTATTCCAGCAATATTCCACGTTACTATTTTCATAGTGTTCATCTTAAATACCACCTGTGCAATTTTTTTAAAGTTTTTCGTTTAAGTGTCTTAACTCTATATCCAATAATATGTTGCTATAATATTATGAGGATTTCACTTAACTAAGAACGCCTGTAAAAGGCAAATTTGAAATCTTTAAATTTAATTTATTTTCATTTTTAAAAACTTTCTGATGTTTAGTTCTTGACGAATACATGTGTTCTCGTTATTAGAAATGGCTATGAACGATGTGAGAGTGATGACGGTTTTGGATATTTCTCCAAAAGGTCATTCAAGCAGGTTTAAAGATTAAAAGCAAATACTAGTGCAAAAGGCTATTGCCTTCTCTGCTTGTAATCGGGTAAGCTGTTTGTAACAGTCATGCCCGATTTTCCGTGTAGGTTTTAAGTGTTTGCTCCGATTTTATCGGGAAAATATAAGAAGCCCAAATGGGTGAAACAAACGTAGATTGAAACAAAGAGGAAGGTTGCATGCCTACCGTAAACCAGTTGATTCGCAAGCCACGTGTTGTGCCGGTTAAGCGCAATAAGGTCCCTGCTCTTCAGTTGAATCCGCAGAAACGTGGGGTTTGTACACGCGTTTATACAACTACGCCGAAGAAACCAAATTCTGCACTTCGAAAAGTTGCTAAAGTCCGTTTGACAAATGGGTTTGAAGTAATTGGTTATATTCCTGGAGAAGGGCATAATCTTCAAGAGCACTCTGTTGTTATGATTCGGGGAGGTCGTGTGAAGGATTTGCCAGGGGTCCGTTATCACATTATTCGTGGTTTGCTTGACACACAGGGTGTCAAGAATCGTAAACAGCGTCGTTCAAAGTATGGCGCAAAGCGTCCGAAATAATATTGAGAGACAAAGCCGATGTCCCGTCGCCATAGAGCAGAAAAGCGTGAAATTAATCCAGATCCTAAGTTTGGTGATTTGGTTATTACGAAGTTTATGAATGCCATTATGTTTGATGGTAAAAAGTCAGTTGCTGAGCGTATTGTTTATGGTGCGCTTGATGTTGTGGAAAAGAAAGTGAAAGCAGATCCTGTAGCTTTGTTTCATCAAGCGTTAGAGAATGTTGCACCTCATATTGAGGTTCGTTCGCGTCGTGTTGGTGGTGCTACTTATCAGGTTCCGATTGATGTTCGTCCTGATCGTCGTCAGGCTCTTGCTATTCGTTGGTTGATTTCAGCAGCGCGTGGGCGCAATGAGACGACAATGATTGATCGTCTTTCTGGTGAGCTGATGGATGCAGCTAATAATCGTGGTTCTGCAGTAAAGAAGCGTGAAGATGTTCATCGTATGGCTGAGGCTAACCGTGCGTTCTCGCATTATCGCTGGTAGGCGTGTTTAGAATTTAAGGCAAGTGTAATGGCTCGCGAATATAAAATTGAAGATTATCGTAATTTTGGGATTATGGCGCATATTGACGCTGGTAAGACCACTATGACTGAGCGTATTTTGTTCTATACAGGTAAAAATCATAAAATTGGTGAGACCCATGATGGTGCTTCTACGATGGATTGGATGGAGCAAGAGCAGGAGCGCGGTATTACGATTACGTCTGCTGCAACAACGACTTTTTGGCAAGGGCGTGATGGACGTAAGCGGCGCTTTAATATCATTGATACGCCAGGTCACGTTGATTTTACCATTGAGGTTGAGCGTTCTTTGCGTGTTCTTGATGGGGCGATAGCATTGTTGGACGCTAATGCTGGGGTGGAGCCTCAGACGGAGACTGTTTGGCGGCAGGCTGAGAAATATCGTGTGCCGCGCATGGTTTTTGTTAATAAAATGGATAAGATAGGTGCTGATTTCTATCGTAGTGTCGAGATGGTTGGTTCGCGATTGGGGGCTAAAGCACTTGTTTTGCAGTTGCCTATTGGTGCTGAAAATGATTTTGAAGGTGTTGTTGATCTTGTTGAAATGAAGGCACTAAAGTGGGACGGTTCCATTGGTGCTTCAGCGGTGGTGAGTGAAATTCCTGCTGATTTGAAGGAAAAGGCGGAAGAGTATCGCGAAAAACTCATTGAGATGGCGGTTGAAGTTGATGAGGCTGCGACAGAGGCTTATTTAGAAGGTATCATGCCAACCGATGAGCAGCTTGTCGCTCTCATTCGTAAGGGAACGATAGAGGTTCAATTTCATCCGGTTCTTTGTGGTACGGCTTTTAAGAATAAAGGTGTGCAGCCGCTTTTGGATGCTGTTGTTTCTTATCTTCCTTCTCCGGTTGATATTCCGGCAATTAAAGGTGTTGATGTGAAGACTGATTCTGAAGCGGTACGTGAATCTTCGGATGATGCTCCGCTTTCTATGCTTGCTTTTAAAATTATGAATGATCCTTTTGTTGGATCTTTGACTTTTTGTCGTGTTTATTCTGGTAAGGTTCAAAAAGGTGTTTCTCTAGAAAATACTGTCAAGAGAAAGAAAGAGCGTCTAGGGCGTATGTTACAAATGCACTCAAATTCTCGTGAAGATATTGAGGAAGCGTTTGCTGGTGATATTGTTGCTCTTGCAGGACTTAAGGAGACGACAACAGGTGACACTCTTTGTGATCCTCTAAAGCCTATTGTTTTGGAACGGATGGATTTTCCTGAGCCTGTTATTGAAATTGCCATTGAACCAAAGACAAAAGCAGATCAGGAAAAGATGGGTATTGCGCTTAATCGTTTAGCTGCTGAAGATCCTTCATTTCGCGTGAAGTCTGATGAGGAATCGGGGCAGACTATTATAGCTGGAATGGGTGAGCTTCATCTTGATATTATTGTTGATCGTATGCGGCGTGAGTTTAAAGTTGAGGCAAATATTGGTCAGCCTCAGGTTGCTTATCGTGAGTCAATTACGAAAATGGCAGAAATTGATTATACGCATAAAAAGCAATCGGGTGGTGCTGGGCAGTTTGCTCGTGTAAAAATTATTTTTGAGCCTCATGAGGGTGATGATTTTATTTTTGAGTCGAAAGTTGTTGGTGGTGCTGTTCCCAAAGAGTATATTCCTGGTGTTCAGAAGGGGATTGAGAGTGTTATGGGCTCAGGACCCCTTGCAGGCTTCCCTATGCTTGGTGTAAAAGCTACTCTTATCGATGGTGGATATCACGATGTTGATTCTTCTGTTTTAGCTTTTGAGATCGCTGCCCGCGCAGCTTTTCGCGATGGTGCAAAAAAGGCTGGTGCACAGCTTCTTGAACCTATCATGAAGGTGGAAGTTGTGACGCCAGAAGATTATGTTGGTGATGTCATTGGTGACCTAAATTCTCGTCGTGGTCAAATTTCAGGGACTGAAGCACGTGGTATTGCTACAGTTGTGAATGCAATGGTTCCTTTGGCAAATATGTTTGGTTATGTAAATACTCTTCGTTCGATGAGTCAGGGACGTGCGCAATATACAATGCAATTTGATCATTACGAGCCTGTCCCTTCGGCTGTAGCTTTGGAGATTCAGAAAAAATACGCGTAATTTTATTGAGTCATTAATTTTAACTTAGTCCTTGATTTGGATGGAAAATGGAGAGCTCAAATGGCAAAGAGCAAATTTGAACGTACGAAACCACATGTTAATATAGGCACGATAGGTCACGTTGATCATGGGAAGACCTCATTAACAGCAGCAATTACGAAATATTTTGGTGAATTTAAAGCCTATG
>NZ_BAABIY010000096.1:0-42743 GCF_039543025.1 Bartonella acomydis
AAGACATACCAATACTAAAGGCATATCTATGTGTAAGAAATCTATTTATAAGAAAAATCTTTTGTTATGTACAATTGCTGGAACTTTCATTTTTTCTCATTTCGCTCAAACTTATGCAAATACACAACCCCCTACAATGACTATGGTTCGTGCAGATAAGGCAGAAGAAGAAAAAACCTTTAAGAATGTTTTTGTCCGCAGTCGTTATACTACAGGGGTTGCTGATGACAAAGCCTTTATTATCATTAAAGATTCCACAATGCGCTCAGATGGCACTGTGCTTTCTGCATCAACAGGTGGACACATGCACGCTAAAAAAATTGTGGGTAAGGCAGATGTGCGTGGTTTAGATATTACCAACGGAACAATCCATGTTGAGGATTCCATCATAACCGTTCCCGGACACCATAAAAGCTACGGTATCCGTTTTGATTACATTTCGGATTCTTACGTAAAAGAAGGAGAAAAGGTTATCAATAAAGCAATTCTTACCAATACAAAACTTCTTATGACAGATGGCATTGGTATTGTAGGACCACTTTCCTCAAAATCTATTGCTGAGGTCTCTCTTAAAAATTCAGAAATTCGTGCTGATATGTTGTTGAAAAATAAAAGTGTGCGAGAAGATAATAAGCCTAAGATTCTCACATTAACAGCTGATCATTCAATTATGGAAGGAAAAGTAAAAACATTGCCTCAAAATGTAACAGCTTTTACTCTGAACAACGGCAGTAAGTGGCACTTAAAGGCTAGCCAATTTGAAGTAGAAGATGAATTAAGTTCATCTCATTCGTACACGCTCCTTGATATTAAACAACGAACACAATCTGTTGTTTCAATACTGAACCTTAATAATAGCTCTATCATATTTAATGCACCGCATGACTCGGTAAAGGGTTATTATCAAACCTTAAATGTAGGAAAACATCCACAAGCTGAAGAGTCTGAAGCGCAGGAAAATGCATCTCCTAATGAAGCAATAGTTTACAATGCAACGGGTGATGCAAAGATTTATTTCAATACTGAGTGGAGCAATGGTTTAGAGAAAGAACAACAAAAAACGGACCGTCTTCTTGTTCGTGGGAATGTATCAGGCACCACAACAATTTATTTTAATAATCTTTCCAATAGTGAAATATCAAATACCGAGGATTTTCTCCCCTTAAACACACGGGGTCTTTCCCTCATTCAAGTGTTTGGAAAAGCCGATGAAACTGCCTTCAAACTGGCAAATGGCTACGTCACAATGAATGAATTGCCCTATAAATATGTATTAAACGCCTATGGACCAACATCTAGCCGTGGGAATTCTGATGATGAGCAGAGCTTTTTAGAAGAAGGTAAAGATTTTTGGGACTTCCGTCTACAAAATGCTACTCTTGATCTACAAGCTGAAATCAGAGCTCTTGTTCCTCAAGTGGCAAGCTATTTGGTAATGCCTAACGCTGTATTCTCCACTGGACTTTCTGATGTAAGCCAACAAAATGCATTATTAGATCATATGCGCTCATCAACGGTTGGAGCAGCAGACAATAAAAACAAAGGCATCTTCTTCTCAGGCTATGGTAATAAGATGACATTGTCTTCTCACCGCACCCCATTGCAATATGGCTATGGTGCCGATGTTCACTATGGCGCCTTACAAGCAGGCATTACATTAGCAACACTAGAAGATCAAAACATCACGACAAATCTTGGTCTTTTAGGAACCTATGGAAAACTGGCTTTTACCCCAAAAGATATAGAAGGGGCTGATAAGAGTACACTCGATAAATGGTCTCTTGTAGCGTATGGTAGCTTCCACCATGACATTGGTTTTTATGGTAATGCCCTCTTCTCTTACGGCGCTCTTAATGGAAATATTACCACAGCTTTCAGAGGAAAAACCGCAGAATTAAAGAACACTGCAGTATTGAATATATCAGCCACCGTTGGGCAAAGACTAGCAACTGGTACGAAAGGTTTAATCTTTGAACCACAAGCACAACTTATTTATCAACATGTTGCGTTTGGTACTCTTTCAGATGTTGATAGCTTTAATGTAGATATGGAGACCCCTCATCAATGGTTGCTACGTGTTGGTGGACGTTTAACGCAAACAACACTTCCTCTTGAAAAAGATTGTGCCGTTTCTTTCTATGGCAAATTAAACGTTATTAAAACTTTTTCCGGTAAGGGCACCATACAAATTGGTGATACTTTCCATCTTGATCCTATGGGAGCTGCCATTGAAGGTGGATTTGGTGTGAATGCAAAATTATCACAAAATATCGCCCTTCATGCTGATGTTAATTACCAACAAAAACTTCAAAAAGCAGGTATATCTGGAATAAATGTTTCTGGTGGAATGCGTTACCACTTTTAAAAATCTCTGGTCGTTATTTTAAAACATATGCAGCGCTGAAATATCAACAGCGCTGTTTAAGTTATGAAAATTGCAAAAAGCCTAATGCAGCAAAAAATTATAAAGTTTTTATCAAAAAAGAAAAATATCTCAGGAGCATTTCTATGCATAAAAAACATTTATTATTATGTACAGCCGCTTGTGCTTTGTTTTTTTCTTATTTTAATGCAACTTATACAAGAAACGCTTCTGACTTACCCCCTCAAACACGCTATGCACTTGAAGGTCTTCATCATTCTCAAAAGGACTTTATCAATTCCCCAACAATGAAAACAAACATAAAGCGATGAGTTCCTTTGGCATAGTTGGAAAGAATCCATATTTCAATGAGGCAATCCAAGATAATTTAAGTGAAATGAAAAATCGCATTAACCGTTTTGCCTTATTTTCTGGTTATTATAGATCTAGTACCCATAGAAATGAATTGATGGATAAGCTTGGTCATATGTATGCAAATGCCTTAGCTGATCAATACAATTTAGAGGTTTTGAATAGTATTCCAATAGCAACAATAGAAGAGCTTGAAAATATGGCTTCTGGTAGCATGATGGGAGAAAATTCATATTTCAGTAAAGAGTTGAAAGAGGGATTAAACAAAATAGCAAATGATATTAGAAAACAATTCAAAGATGCTAGTAGAGATCTGTCAGATAAAAAAATAACATATATAACCACGCTATGGCAAACCAATACAATCATGATATAAAACACATGATGTTAACTAATGCCAAGCTTGAAAAATATAACCAATATCAATTGAAAGAAACGAAGAGCGCCTTACAAAGACAAAACGAAGAACTTTCTGATACCATACGCACAGCAGTAATAGACACTTGAAACACTAGTACAATAAAAAATGCAGAAGAAAGTGCTGTCAATAAATTCTCCTCTGCACTTGCTATTACAAAAGATTAAAGGCAATGCATCCACAATAACAAGTCATGCAATTATTCTGCAACCTAAAATCGATAAAGCTTTGCAAGCGAATATTTATCTAAAAAACAAAACTGCTTCTTCATCCTCGAAAATAACTCTTAAATCATCAGCAGATCATATGACTTTGCCAGCAAAGATTGATGCTTCCAATCAAACGACAATCAAAGCTGAGAATGGATCTAAGTTTGCAAATGATAAAGAAAACACAGCTTTATCTTAAACCTTAACCAGTTCTGAAGTAAAAACCAAACCTCTTACAGCACAAATAGCGAGCGACTTGGTAATGTCTCATGCTTTGTTAGCTGTTGGAATTGCAGATGTAAACAATCAAGATATCCTGTTGGACAATATGCGAATAACAATGTTTGAACCAAAGGATAATAAAGAGACAGGTTTTTCTTTTTCCACTTATAGAGAGAGAATGACCTTATCTTCTAACCATCATTCGCCACAACAGAGTACGGATGCCGATATTCGCTACGCTGCATTACAAGCAGTACTTACCTTAATTGTCTTAGAAAATAAAAATACCAGCACACATTTTGGTCTTTTTGAAACATATGGCAAATTAGCTTTCACTCCCAAAAATACACAAACCTCTCAAAAAATATGCTGAATAAATGATCTCTCAGCGCATATGGCAACATTCAGCATGACAGTGGCGTCTATGCAAGGCATCGCTTTCCTATGGAATTTTCAAAGGGGATATCACCACCGCTCTCACTCAAAATACCAAACAAATAAGTGGCACCAGAACATTGGGAGCTTCTGTCACCATTGGTCAGAAATTGCCAACTATTGTTGAGGGAATAATATTTGAACCCCAAGCACAATTTTCTTATCAGCGTCTCATGCTTGGCATTCTTTCAGATACAGAAAACTTTAAAGCGAACATGGGCAATCCTTATCAATGGTTATTGCGGATTGGCGAACGTTTAATGCAAAACAAAGGCTATGCTATCTCCTTCTATGGTAAATTCAATGTGATAAACACTTTCGATAAAAAGAGTACCTTACAGATTGGTAAAAAGAGTTTTCAATTTACTCCTTTGGAACTTCCCTCGAAGGAGGGTTAGGTGTTAACGCACATTTATCGCCAAATATCACCCTTCATGGAGACATCAGCTATCAACATACACTTAAAAAAGTTGGTATCTTTGGAATACACGTCTTCGGTGCGATGCGTTATCACTTTAAAAATCTCTATTTCATAGCCTTGAAATATCAAGAGTCCCCCATATGTTTTATTATGTATTTTATAAAAAAACATAATGGGTGAAATTCCCATTTTTTTAAAGAAGGGGAAGATAATGCTCGAGGATATTTTATATGAAAAAAAGCTTTTTACTATACACTGTTTCTGGAGTTCTATTTTGCTCTTCTTCTAGTTTGTCCTATGCTTTTCCGGGAGTTTTTCTATTACCCAATGCTAAACCCTCGTTTGCACAACTTATATCAGAGAGTAAGCGTGAGGCGAGTACATCTACAAACGGCATGCCTCTCCTAACAAAAGTAGCATCTACAGGAGGACAAGGAGGCGTGCAAGCAAAGTCCCCTTCATCTGGAACAAATCCTCAACCTACAGCAGATAACGCGATGACGTCTGCAGCGCCCGTCGTTAAATCTAGAAGACGTCCAACCCTTTCTTCCTCTTCTACACCGCCTACCACAGAGGGAACCTTATCGAGTTCTTCTATATCCTCACAATCTGTATCAAAAAACCCAACACCAGAAGCATCTACAAAACCTGAAGCTATTACAAGACCAGCATCAGAAACACAAGCCGCACTGACAAGATCTGAAACTGCAAAACGCGTAGGAGAAGAACCATCAGCAGCGTTTGCGCTACCTAGTGCATTACGCCCCGTAGCAGGATCGTTACCAATAGTTGCAAAAGAAATGGTAAAGCTAGCAGATGGAGGGCAGTCAATCTCTGTAAAATCAGAACCTAAACAGTCAGCACCTGTACAGCTTGAAAAACCAGAACAAGGTGAGAGTATAAAAATTGAAGTAGCAGATGGTAAAACTGTAACTTTTCAGAATGCTAAAATTCAAGACGATTTTTTTGCTGTGCATGCAGAAGGAAAAAATTCACTCGTCAAAATACAAGAAGGAACAGTCTCTGCAAAGTTTGTTGCATTGAGTGCATCGAATGAGGGAGCAATTGATGCCACAAGAATTACTGCAACAGCAGAAACAGCTGGTTTGCTCAGCGTCAATGGCAAAATCAGCCTTAAGGATTCAACCATAAATGTCACAGGTGATTATGAAACAAGTGGTATTGTTTTCCAGAAAAATCCGTATTATGCGCCTGAAAAGCCCCATGCACCCAGTGCTGAACAAAAAGCAAATACCGTCCAAGAACAAAATTTTGCCAATACAGTGATCTTCGATAAAACAAAGCTTTTCGTTGAAAATGGTGTAGGCATTAGCATTTATGGATTAGACAAGGATGCTGAAGTTAGTCTCAAAGATTCAGAAATCCGTGCTGATCTTTTGCTAAAAAATACAAAAAGAGAGCAACCGCATGCACAGACCTTTACATTAACGACCAATCATTCTCACTTAGAAGGTCGCGTGAGAACATTAGAAGAGAACAAAACCATCTTTGATCTTACAAACGGCACAAAATGGCTTTTAAAGGCAAATAAAAATATGTTGAATAATGATAAGGATTCATCTGACTATGTACAGTTTGCTGTTGATGAGAAGTCATATTCCAATCTTTCCAAACTCAGTCTTACAGACAGCATGATTGAATTTGCGGAACCAACAGCAGGACAATTCCAAACCTTATTGGTAGGACTTAACCCACAGCAAGAAAATACAGAACAAGATACGACGGCTGTGTATAGTGCAAAAGGTACTGCAGAAATTTATTTGAATTCTCGCTGGAGCAATCATTCTCCAGTGTCGGAGCAAAAAACCGACCGCCTTGTCATTCATGGTGATGTCTCTGGAGCTACTAAAGTTCACATTAATCTTCTAGAAAAGGATAAAAAGCTAACTGATAGTAGTTCTGTTTGGGGAGAACAGATGGCTTCACTCCCCTTAGAAGCTCAGGGAATTTCAGTTATTCAAGTTTCTGGAAAAGCGGATGAAAATTCCTTCAGGTTAGCAGGAGACTATATAACAATGGGTGGTTTGCCTTATAAATATACCCTCAATGCCTATGCACCAGGAGCATCCCATGAAAATCAAAACCTCTTTGGTAAAAATGATCGTGATTTTTGGGATTTTCGCTTACAAAATGCTTATCTTGATAAAGACAAGAAAATCAGAGCCCTTCTACCACAGGTAGCAAATTATTTGGTGATGCCTGGTGCTTTATTTTCTGCTGGATTTACGGATGTAAACAAACAAAACACATTGTTAGATAATCTATATACCACAGTGTTTGAAGCAAAAAATAAAGAGAAAAACTCAATCTTTTTATCCTCTTATGGTGAAAAAGTTACCTTGTCTTCCCATCGTGATCCCCTACATTATGGTTACGGTGCTGATATAAATTATGGTGCACTACAAATAGGTATCGTATTAGCAACATTAGAAGGAAAAGATATCAATACACATTTTGGTCTTTTAGGAAGCTATGGAAAACTTGCCTTTACTCCAAAGGACATGCAAGATTCTGAAAAAACTACGCTTGATAAATGGTCTCTCACCGCTTACAGTGGTCTTCAACATAGAAACGGGGTGTACGTAAATGCGCTTCTTTCTTACGGGGCTTTAAAAGGAAATATCACCACAGCTCTCATTGGCAACGCTGCAAAATTGGATGGTAGCAAAACGCTCAATATGTCTGCAACGATTGGCCAAAAATTAGCAACTGGTATGGAAGGATTTCTATTTGAGCCACAGATGCAATTTATTTATCAAAAACTTACGTTTGATATAATTTCAGATGCCAACAATTTGGCAGTTGATATGGGCAATCCGCATCAATGGTTAGTACGAGTTGGTGGACGTTTAACACAAACTCTTAATACAACAGAAGAAGGCAATGCTTTTTCTTTTTATGGTAAACTAAATGTTATCAAAGCCTTTGCTGATGGTAAAACAATAAAAATTGCCGACACTTTTCATCTCGATTCTATTGGTTCCTCCATTGAAGGTGGTATTGGTGTTAATGCCTTCCTCTCTTCAAATATCGCTCTCCATGGTGATATTAGTTATCGGCAAAAACTGCAAAAAGCCGGTGTATCTGGAACAAATTTTTCTGGCGGAATACGTTATCATTTCTAAAACAAAGTCAGTATTAATTTTAATAAAGGCAGCATTTTATGCTGCCTTTTATGATTCCTATTTCACAAAAATTTTATGAGAAAATACTAAAGAACTATTCAATAGGCGGACAAGCCTTCTGCCAATTATCAAAATGGAAAATAACCTTCTCTTACTTACAAAAGTTTGATTTATAATGATAATCTACTGTTATGTAACTTGAATGAGAACCTTAAAACCGTAAGATTCTCCCATTCGAAATCTGTGTAGTTGAATCAATCAAAATCATTTTCTTGCACACCAAAAGCGAAATTGGCGTGCAGATAAAATTATACACGAAAGGACTAAAAATGCCTCTTACTAAAGCTTCTCAAGCCAAAAACTGTCGGCAGCATTAAACGCTGGCAAAGTATATGATGGAGCCGGCTTACAATACCATTCTCTCTAGTTTACAACGCCTTTCTCTCTAATTAATGGAGCTTAAGTTAAAAGGCAGATCTTTTGCTATAAGTATCAAATTTATCTCATTAGGTTACGCTCAAAATGAAAAGATGCATAAGCTAAACAAATCCATCCCCTCTCATTCTTTCAGTGAAAATTTCCTCTATTAACTGAACTTTGCTCACAGACCTTCTGCTTCTTTCGCCCGAACCGCAACTTGCACCACTTGTGAAAGATCATTGACAGCACCCAAATGTGTTTGAAGCAATTCACTATTACGCTGTAATTTTTCCTGTAAATCTGCGAGCAAACTTTCAACCTCATTTTCAATATCTTCATTCATATAGCGTTTCACATCGTTTATAGACTTATTAAGGTCACGTAAGCCACGTATTTTACATAAATTGATTTCTTCATAATCTGGAACACCACTGCTTTCTAGCATATTGCTTTCATAATCGACCACTTGTGCCAATCCTTTAACAGCAGCAACAAATTTTGTCATAGCCCAATCCCGATCAATAAGATTATTATCAAGGACTTTTGCTTTTGCTGCAAAACTATCATCACCATATTGCATGACAGACATTTTATTTCCCCTTCATTTTGCTCAATCTTGCTCTCAAATATCAAATAAGGAAGATTATATAGCTTTCTCTTTAAATACTGATACACTTAAATTGCATACACACTCAATTACACCCATTGTACGCACAATCATTGTGAAAATATTGCTCCAACACCAGCCCAATAATTCTAAAAAGCGTATAGTTCTTCGGCTTTCAACACATTATTCTTCACGCATTATCTAGAATATCTCTTCGCTCCCCTCCACTCTTAGTGCAATAATAATTCAGCAAAATGCTGTAAATTATCATATCATTCTGCAGTGGATATTAGAAAGCTTCAAATTTATTCTGACGCAAAGCCGTTTTATTGTCCAAATCTTTTTCTCTGTTTATCGACCTTAGACAAAAAACGATAATGTGTTAACACGCACATATGCCAATAAAAATTCGTAGCTTATAAAAACTGAAACGCATTACAGATTTCAGCAAGTTAAAGATTTTAGCATTTCACCCTCCATAGCCCTTGGCTTTTTATGCACCCGACACGACATGCACTTTAGCATACAGACAAATCCGGTTTGCACACACCCAGAAAGATTGCCTCTTCCATACCCTTTTTGCACATACAGAATTTTGCATAAAACCCAAAAAGAGCAATCTTTCGAACAAATCAGCCACATGGCATTCTCAAAAAAGACATTTTAAATAACCAAACAGCCACCAATCTGCCTTTTTTAACGATCATTAGCTTTTCTTTGCAATGAGAGACTATATAGGATTTTTGCCTACCTTGCAAGAGTTCCTAAAAACATACAGTTTTATAAATTTTCAAAAACTTTAAATTGTCTCACTTTGAGGTTTACGGTATTTCTTTACAACATTATCTTCTCCATATCCTTGCATTAAATAATGTGTAAGTTTGCCTGTTAATGCCACTTTGTTACACTGAAACTCCATAGGTAAAAATCATCAAAACAAGAAGTTTCTACAAAATATAAAACGTCACCTATTCCATGCTCCCAGTTTTAAAGCACTTCCCATCCTTCATAAGAAAAAATTTAAGCTTGCTGTATATGTGATATCAGCATATATTACAGACTGTAACATATTGTTATAAACAAGCTTGATCCACAAAGAACAGTGAGAGGTTCTTATGGCTGATATGATAAAAACTGCTATGCTTTATTCAACCTTTATTGTTACTATCAATGCTGTTGTCGTGCTAGCTCTCATAATAGAAACACAATAGGCAGACTCTCTCAAGCTTTTGTATGATCTGCAATGAATGAATTCTATCATCATACTGAAAAATATCTTTTACAACATTCACAGATCATTTTCCCTTCTATAAAAGGTAGAAAACAACAAGCACTACCACCAATGGTGATAAGGTGTATAAACAGAGTGCAGCTTGTACTGATATTTTAAATGCAAATCTGTATTCTTTTATGACTACTAAAGACTTAGCATCCAGAAAAAGAAAAAACTCTCCACAAAGGAGAGGTTTTTTTTATTTAAAGTATTCCTCTTTAGCTTGCAGCAGAAAAAACAAGATACCCATTTGTTTAGAAAAACGCTGCTATCCTTTTATTTTCAGATCCAGGAGATTTTAAGTACAGTTTTCCAACCTCATGTTAAAATTCACATACCAAGTTCATTACTTGCTTTTAAAACATTTTTACAATTCTCAGATGCTTGAAAAGACGGACCTGCAGCCTCACATTTCTTATCTATTTATCGAGTAATTTTCCATCTTTCTTAAAATCTTCTACGCTATAGACCTTTTCTTTACAACCAGTAACAGCAAATCCAATGCAAAGCAGCAATGCTATGATCATGACTTTGTTTATAAATAAATGCCCCTCTTTTCGGATTTATAAAGTTTAGACACAATCAGTGCCTCATAAAAAGCTCCATATATGCTTGTCGAAGATTTTTACAATTTTGAGAAGACTTTAGAGGTGAATCGTCCTTCTCACATTTTTTTGTCCATTCCTCATATAATTTTTCATTTTTCTTAAAATCTTCTACGCTGTAAGTTTTTTCGCAACCTGCAACAGCAAATCCAATACAAAGCAGCAAGACTGTGATAATGACTTTATTCATAATTTTACCCCTCTTTTGTTTTACACTTTAATTGGCTATAGAGTTGTTTCCCATCATCTCTGTACGCGCTTAAAATATTTTCTTTGAAAAATTCTCACAGCTGCAACACAAACATAGGAAATGATAAGAGCCGCTTACATTGGTAAGACTAACATTTGCAACTCTCCCAGCAAAGCTTTGATATAACCTCGCATATCCTCACAACAATACTGAGAGTGACATTTAAAAAGAATCTTACATATTCTCAGCAAAACAAAGAAATTAAGCCCTATATCCTCAAGAAATCATCACAGTTCATGAAAAAATGCACACCGATAAAACAGCACAAATGCAAGAAACAATATCAGTGAATAAAAAACTTATTTTCAGCCCCCCTTCCGAACTTTAAGAATAACTTATAGCTAAAGAAATTGGCGATAATGCTAACTATTTTATCATAAAGTAAACAAATACTAATTTCACATTGAGAAACGTTATCAACACAATTCTATCAAGAAAACTTCTGCATTTCTTCAACAATTTTCGTACAAGTAATCCTATGAATGATCACGCCCATAGATGAGGAATGGAGAAACATCATATATTTCATTGTATGTGAATGCCGTAAAACACAGCAATTTTCTTTATACAATTGAGCATATTTGCCTATTAGAAAAAGGCTTCAAACCAATGAAAGCATATTATCGTGTATTATTATTTTAGTTTTCCATATTTCTGTGCAAGCAATTCGCGCACCTCATCCGCTATTTTCGTTCCACGACTTGCACAACTCACCTTAATCAAGCGATGCAAACTTTCCGATACATCAATTGTAAGGCGCTTCATACCGCCCTCTATACTGCCTTTATTATTTTCCACCCATGCATCAGCTGTTAAAGGAATTGACTTATTGGTTGGCTTTGTGCCAATTTTAATTTTTTTACTCATCCTAAGAACTCCTTGATTTCCGTTGCAACAGCTTCAATTTCTGCTGCCGCTTGTCCATGCTTATCGATTTCATAAACGGCTTTTCCCTGTGCAGCAGCTTCCGCAAAAATCACGCGCTGAGCAATGTAAGCAGAAAGCACATGCACAGGATATACTCCAAGAGCCTCTGCCACATCACGCCCTATCGCGGTATTAACTATTTTACGATTAATAACAAAAGCAGATTTGAGATTTTCTTTATAAACCCGTGCTTCGTCAATAAGTTTTACAATACCATCGGCTGCCCAAATATCATAGGGACTAGGTTGCACAGGAATAAGCACAAAATCCGAAGCCATAAGAGCACTGCGAGCAAGATCAGTCACCCGAGGGGGACCATCAATAATGATATGATCGTAATCATGACAAATCTGTGTAATCTCTTTATGAACCGTTGCACGCGGCAAACCAAGCACTGGAAATAAGGGAGCCTCCTCACGCGCAGCAGCCCAATCCAAGGCACTCCCTTGCGGATCAGCATCAATAAGCAAGACACGTGTTCCAGAATGCGCAAAACTGGCAGCAAGATTCACACTCAAAGTGGTTTTTCCTACCCCTCCCTTTTGATTCAAAATTCCAATGATCATTCATTACGCCTTTCAGCTTTATCGTTTTTACGATTATACAGAAAACAACAAAGCAGGCAAGCATCTCACACGCACAAAAACAAAAACTTCCCCCATTCTATCATAAAGAAACAGTCAAATTTTTCCTTTATGATGTTCTTTTAAATAGATGAAAGAAAAAATATTGTCTCACTTGGGGAGCGAAGGTTAGATGAGAGAAAACAATAGGCGATCCAATATCAATCAAAGCGTTCATGAAGATACAGCAAATAAAATTTACCACGGTACAATTTATTGTTTCAAAACCAAGCCTCTTTTTCTCGACAAAAAAGGCTTTTTTAAGATACAAGCAAATGCTCAGCTTTCATTATATTTCCCTTCATTATATTTTTTAAATATAGCAGAAAACATCATGAAGAGAGCGCTATGGGAGAAAAACAAAAATGCATTTACAACAAATTGACCCCGACACTTTTATTAGTGGTCAAATTAGCATCGAAAATGTCAAAATATTAGCACAAGCAGGCTTTAAAACGATTATCTGTAACCGCCCCGATCAAGAAGAGCCTCACCAACCTGATTTTTTCACCATTAAAGCAACAGCAGAGGAATATGGCATAACAGCCCATTATATTCCTATCGTGCCACCAACTATAAAACCATCAGATATTGAAACCATGAAAACAATTTTAAAAACAGCACAAAAACCTCTTCTCGCCTATTGCCACCACGGAACACGCTCAAGATATCTTTATCAGTTGTCCTGCCTTGACTTGCCTTAAAGGGGGGATTACACCCTCAGGCAAAAGAGCACTGCCAAAAATGCTATCCAAATCCTATGATATTTCACACCTACGCGCTCATTTTAAAGAGACATCTCGCCATACTCACCTCATCTAACGACTTCGCCCATAAACAGTATAACAGTAAAACCCCAATATCACGATAAAACATTAATGCATCAGAGTCCTTACACTCACAAAAAAGTAAGTTGGTACCATCACACGCTTGACCAGCGCAAAATATTGCGAAAATCCTTGGTGCTTGAAAGCGTTCATAACAGGCATTTTTATTCTTTTCTAAACAGTTTCACAAACCAATCTTGCTTGTAACATGCAAGACAAGGATTTTGATGAGCTTTACAAGCAATTTTTAAAACAGCATTTTTTCATCTGCCACTGTCATAAAATAAGTTCTCTACACTTTATTGGTGAGCACATTTTTCATCATAGCTCTTAACGGATCAGAAAGAAACAAGCAGTAAAGTTTTACAGAAGAACCATAAAATTCTATAAAATTATGAAAAAGATAAAGACAATGCTTAAATCAGATCAGCATATATTCGATACCGCCTCCCAACAACGCAAAAAGCATATACTTCATGATGTTTTAGAATACATCTTCGTGATCATAGTCAGCTTAAGTGCTATTTTTGCTGCCCTTATTTCTTTTTCAGATCAACTTAAGACATATTTTTAAAAGTAAGCCGCTCATCCAGCTGTGATAACGGTTGTACTTTTGCTAAAATTGCTTTTGCTACCCTCTCATCACATTGCATTTGTGCAATTAAAGGCTCTAGCCCATCAAATTTTTCCTGCCCGCGTAAAAATTGAAAAAAAGACACGGTGCAACTTTCTCCATAAAGATCATCATGAAAATCAAACAAATAAGTTTCTAACAGCGGAGCACCATTTTTGACAACCGTTGGACGACAACCAAAACTTGCCACCCCATCATGCAAAACACCGTTAGCACGACGCAATCGTACGGCATAAACCCCATGCGCCAAACTGGCTTGTTGAGAGAGCATTTGATTAGCGGTCGGAAATCCTAAAAGGCGTCCAAGTTGCTCGCCTTGAATAACTTTTGAGCGCACGCGATAACGCGTGCCTAACAAAAGCGCAGCTTTTTCCACCTGTCCTTGAGAGAGAAGTTTACGAATAGAACTAGAGGAAACAATCAATTTCTGTGAATCCTGCCTGCTTAATAAGCAAGGCATTTGTACAACCTCAAATCCATATTCTTTTCCCTTTTGATAAAGCAGCTGTGAATTTCCACTTTTTTTGTGACCAAATTGAAAATTTTCACCCGTTACCACCACACAAACATCAAAAGCTTCTTTTAAAATAGCCTGAATAAATTGCTCCGCTGAAAGAGCAGAAAATTGTGCATCGAAGGGCTGTTCAATCACTCCATCAAAGCCGAGGATTTTAAAAATTTCAGCCTTTTCAGCCGCCTCTGTCAACCGATCAACAGGGGTTGAGGGCTGGAAAAAGCTCCTTGGATGCGGTTCAAAGGTTAAAACAACAGCCGGTTTATTTTTTATGCATGCTAAATCAAGTGCTTTTTGTAACACCATCTGATGCCCACAATGGACACCGTCAAAATTTCCAAGTGCCAACACCGCTCCCCGCCAAGCCATAGGAAACTTATCAATCCCCTTAAGACGCAAAAAATCAGACATTACTGAAGTGCCCACATAATTGCTTGTGGCCTATAGCCATGACGGTCAAGAAAAGAATGCAAAGCTTGCTTATCCACCACACCGTTTTGCATATAATCATAACGGTGAATACCACCTGTGATATAAAGAACATCAAGACCAAAATGGATAGCACCTTTAACATCGGTCAAAAGACCATCACCAATAGCCAAAACCTGACTTTTTTCCACGATTCCACGAATTTTTTGTAACTTTTCAAAGGCACATTCATAAATAGGTGCGTGGGGTTTTCCGGCAATACGCACTTCGCCTCCCAATTGCTGGTAAAGACGTGCCAACGCACCAGCGCACCAAAATTCTTTATTTCCATAATGAACAATTACATCGGGATTGGCACAAATAAAAGGCAAATTGCGCGCACGCATACGCAAAAACATCTCTTTATAAGCAGCTGGTTCTTCATCAAACTCTTCAAGAAAACCACTACAAACCACAACAGCAGCGTCTCGTTCTTCCACCAATTCACAATCCAACCCTTCAAACAACATCAAATCACGTTGTTGACCAATAAAAAAAACTTTCCGTGGAGCAGCACGAAGAAGATCACGCGTGACATCCCCTGAAGTAATAATGGCATCATAATAATCACCATGCACATTCATACTTTGTAATTGAGCAATGACATCTTCTCGTGGCCTAGGTGAATTGGTTAAGAAAATGACACTTTTTCCCATTCTTCGAATTTTGTACAACACTTCCAATGCTGGTGCAAATGCATGCACACCATTATGCACCACACCCCACACATCGCAAAAAACAGCATCATAGCGCGCTATAACAGTCTCAATATGAGTAAGTTCATTCATCTTGCACCTAATTTATATCTTTGCCATTTATTAAACTGTCTTTTGCTTTAAAATTTCTTATCGAAAGAATATTTTTCTATTATCTGCTTTCTCAACGCTGTGTTTCCCCTTCTCATCAAGCAAAGCACAGCCTAGAGGAGAAAAATTCTAAAACACCTCATACGAAAAATGAGGAATTCTACGATACCATTTCTCCTCATAAAAACTTGAATTCTCAAAATGACTGTCTATAGTTTTTATTGTAAAATACTCAAGTTTTTATTTTAACAATCAACGAATAAATATTTGCAGAAGAAAAAAGAAATTTTTTCATTTTCCTAAAACACTTTTGCTTGAAGAAAAACAGCAGATTGAGCCTAGAAACTCTGCAACAGAGTTTATATATACAATAACTCTTTAGTAAAAAGATTGAAGATTATTTAAGATTTATTGTTTAATAATAACTTAATTATAGTAATAATACAAAAGATAATTCAAGAATATATTACAAATAATTTTAAAAAATTTATCTCTATACAAAAAAATACTATAAAAATTGTTTATTCATTCACTTTTTATTTTTTCAGCATAAAAGAAGCAAAATCAGCATGTTATGCTTTTTGCGCAGCAGAAGATAGGTTTTTATCATCTACTGATGAGGCAAAAAACACCAGAAGTATCAAGCATCAACTTTTATGATCACTAGCAGCATTTATTACAATACACACGATAATCTCCTCTTATACCACCCAAACTTGGCTTTTACGCCTATAAATAAAGTAACGGTTGCATATTTTATTTCTGCTATGTAACGAAAAATGCAGTGAAAGCTAGCTGTGCCTATCGAATGGAGAAATTGAGGGGGCGTAATAGAAGATTTGATCACGCGTCAAGAAATTGAAGAAGAAGTAGAAGAAATAAGCTCAGAGGAAGAACGAGAGATCTTACGCCGTATATATAGAAAAAATATGGAAAATTAAGGTACGTACTCTTTCTCTTCCTTAAAAAGCTTCGTAGACCAATTAGAAAGATATTAAAAATCATAAAAAAGCTAACTATATCTTTCTTGGTTTTTGTTTTGTTTGTAACGGATTCAGAATAGCAGACCAACTAGCAGAATTATTTAGACTACCTTTTATATTCTTATGCATTCTATTTTTACCTTTGATTTTAGTGCTTCATGCCTCAGTTGGTTTTATGACATCCTTTTATTTCGTCTTAAACCACCAGGTATTCGTCTAATACTCTCGGAGTAATATTAGGCAACAGGGCATGCCCTCAACAACGGCTCTCATACACGAGCACGGTTAGCGACCTAACCGTTCTGCTATCTGCCTTACTTCTCAGTTTGTTTAAAAAGCTTTAAGGATCGATGGGATTATAGCTGCCATGGTCTCTTCTCCACTCTTCTGGCTGGTCAAATTGGCTAGACCACAATTCCACTTGTGCTTTTTGCGCAGCAGACTGTAAGTTTTTATAATCCGCTGGTGAGGGAAAATGCTGCTGATCTTTTGTCAACACCATCATGCCTTCTGCAAGTCCCAAGCGTGCCAGGTCAACCCCATCAACAAAACATTGTGCATAATGAACTTGTTGAAGAACACGTGTTTGCCGACAAGTAACATTTTTATCGATTGTTTTGGCCACAAGCCACGCCGTAACAAAAGCCCCACAGAGCCATTTACGCCGTAGCGTGAGACAAATTGCCGCATTTCGCATGTTTCAACACCATATAGTCGGATATTGCGCACGATTCTTTTTCTCCACCCCTCATCCATGGGTGTGATCACTTTAAAAGTAACATCGCTTGTTACCTCTATAGCACCGGAATAAACGGGGAGATTTTCTTCATAAAATTCTGTTGACAATGATTCCAAAGGAGAAGGCAACTCTTGTCTTTGTGCATGATCATTCCCTTTTAAATCTGGTTTTTGAAACTGTTTTTCCACTGTTTGTCTTATTTTTTGCACAACAGGATTTTGTATAAAATCTTCAGAATTTTGACTGAAATAAAAAACAACTGCAAGAATAATATAAATAAAAATCAGATATTTAAATGATGATCGAAAAGGTTTTTAAAAAAATATCATTTTGTATATTATAAAGAATTATATTTATTTTATAAATAAAAAGAAAATACTATAAATGAAACAGTAGCATTTTTTATTTATTTCCATTATACATTACAGTAAATTAATATTAAGCAATTTTTATTTTAACACGCGGGGAAATTTCTATGCTGAAAATACAACATCAGTTTACGAACGATCGTCTTTTACAAAAATTAGCCTTTTCAAACAGCCAAAAGAAATGGATAACGACAATCCTTATGTTGTTCATTGCCTTTATAGCACTCAGTGAGCCAGCATTTGCAGAGGGCTTTGGAAAAATCGATGATGCTTTTCAAAAAGTCGTCAAAGCCTTACAGGAACCATTGCAAAATCGATAGCCACAATTGCCGTTGCTGGTGTTGGTCTTGCGTGGATTGCTGGTTATGTCGAAATGCGCAAAGCTTTTTTCGTTTGTGTTGGCATCGGCATTGTCTTTGGTGCACCGCAAATCGTATTAATGCTTAAAGCTTAATTAACGTGCTCTAGCATTTTCAAAAATCATGAAAGAGCACGATAAGCTAACGGAAGATACGTTGTTTCTTGCTTGCACACGTCCTGCAATGATTGCAGGGGTGACGGTGGAAACTATGGGGTTAAATGCCATGGGGACGATGATCTTATTTATTATAACAGGCAATTTTTTTCTTATAACCTTTGGTGTGACAGCGCACTTCATATTTAAGGAAATTCTCAAACACGACCATAATAAATTTCGTATCCTCCTGACATAGCAAAAAACACACCTCTTTGCCAGAAATTCTAGTCTATGGGGTGGGAGAAGTCTTTCTCCATTACGATTAATTCGTAATTATGAGAAATTAAAATGAAAACACTAGAGCGCAAGCGTGAAAAACAGCCGGAATCGATTATTCCTTATGTGCGCCATGTCAACAAGCATGTCATTGCACTGGATTCACGCGCGCTCATGATGGTTGTGAAACTTGAAGGGATTAACTTTGAGACAGCTGATATTATTGATCTCAATGTGCTTCACGAACAATTAAACAATCTGTTTAAGAATATCGCTGATGAACGCATCGCCCTTTACAGCCATATTATCAGAAAGCGTGAGACAGTTTATCCGGATAGCACTTTTCGATTGGCATTTGCCAAGCAGCTAGATGACAAATACCGTGAACGGATGGTTTCTCAAGAACTTTATCGAAAATCTTTATCTTTCTATCTTGTGGAATCCCCATGTTGACAAAGCAGATAAAATAGCGGAATTTTTTAAACGTTTAGGCAAAGCAAAAGCGGAAGTTGATGAAGAATCCATTCGCAAGCTTGTAGATGTTACAACAGATATTATTCAAAATTTAGAGCGCTATGGTGCAAAAAGGGTGAGCCTTTTTATGAACATGAAGGCAATATTTTCGCAGCGAAGTGAATTTATTCACCAATTGGTAGGTGAGCGTCGTGAACGTATACCGCTCACATGGGGGACGATAGCATCCTCTGTCTATTCAGACCGTTTTATTTTTGGCAAAGAAGTCATAGAAATACGCCCCGAGGCGGGGCAGCGCTTTGCTGGTATGTTTGGTTGGAAAGAATATCCAGCCAAGACCAAAGCAGGCATGAAAGATGGTCTACTCACCCTGCCCTTTGTGTTTATTTTCACGCAATCTTTTGTCTTCAAAAGCAAAAACATTGCCAAGCAGATTATGGGGCGTAAACAAAATCAAATGGTCAATGCCGGAGACCGTGCCGGCTCACAAATCATGGAATTGGATGATGCCCTCGATGATCTTGAATCCAACCGTTTTGTTTTAGGCTAGCATCATTTATCCTTAGCCGTTTTTGCCGATAACACCCAAGAATTAGCGGATAATCTTGCCAAAGCCCGTTCTCGTCTCACCGATGGTGGCGCTGTTATTGCGCGGGAAGATTTTGGGCTTGCAGCGACTTGGTGGGCACAATTGCCTGGAAATTATGCCTATCGTATCCGCTCTGGTGCCATTACCAGCCGCAATTATGCTGCCCTTTCTTCTTTTCATTCCTTTCCGGTTGGCAAAATAGATGACAATGTATGGGGCCTAGCCGTAGCACTGATGAAAACCTCTACTGGTTCGCCGTTTTATTTTAATTTTCACTTTGGTAATTTAGGCAACACCTTTGTTTGTGGTCCCTCTGGTTCTGGAAAAACCGTCATTGTTAACTTTCTCCTTGCACAATGGCTTCTTCTTTTTCAAGAAAGGTCAAAACAATGAAAAAACTTTTATATGCAACAGCCCTCTGTTCAACTTTTTTGGGCTTAAAAACAAATGCCTTTGCCATTATGGTCTATGATCCCGCCGCTGTTGGCCAAATGATGAAACAAGTCGAACAAAGTACACAACAGTTAAAGCAAGGGTTCGAACAGCTTGAACAATTAAAAGGTCAACTTGGTCAAATGCAAGAGCTCTATAAATCCTTAAATGTCAAGCCTAACATTCCGGGATTGAAAGATATGTTCAACAAGCAAGGAAGCAATGGCGCCCTGCCTTCTGATTTTAATCATTTTCAACAATCAATGGGCAGCGGTAGTGGTAGTGGCGGCAACGGCGGCGGTGGCGGCAGCAAAAACACGCAAAAATGGCAAGAAGAACTCTTATACAAAGAGCCAGCGGGGGGGGGTGCAGAATCAAAAGAGGTGGTGGATACTTTTTACGCAGAGGAGGTGAAAAAAGCACAACAGCGCACCGTAGGGCAAGCGGCAAAAGGCCAAGATGTTTACGAAGAAGCCACTGAAACACAAAAAAACATTAACAAACTTCTTGATAAACTTGGCAGTACGAAAGACGCTGGTGAAATTCAAGGCATTCAAGCACAATTAGCAGCAATACAAGCAAAACTCCAAACACAAGTGCTCCAAATGCAAGCCGCAGCAATGATTCAACAAGCGGAAGACAAAGCAGCAGAAAAACGTGAAATGGAAGAATTTAAAGCATGATACAAAGCTTTGGCAAAACAACTCCGTGGGCAATAAAAGTAAAAAAAGAGGGGCTTGAATATTAACAAAATCATCATCACCACATTGCTCCTTTGTACTGGAATTATCACCGCTGGATGTGAAAAAAACTATAGCGTCGCAGAATTTAAAAAAGATCAAAAATTGATGGAAGAGTGGGATGCTAAATGCGGATTCGCAGGGACTTCAAAAAATTGTGAAAATCTAAGATTAGCACAACTTGAACTTGAAAAGGAATATGAAGCAAAAACAGCAGAAAGAAGTCGTAAAATTGAAGAAAAAAAATCGCAAATCAACGGAAAAATTGAAAGCTCAAATAAGGGCCGATATGGAAAAAATGAGAGCAGAGACTCAAAAAATAATAGCTGAACAAGAAGCAAAGCGACGTGCTGAAGAAGAACGAAAAGCAAAAGAGCGCGCGGCAGAAGAACAAAATAACCATTAATACACGATAAATAGCGGAGCATCTAAATGGCAATAGTACCTAAAGGCGTATTTACTGATATAGATGATATGTTGATGAATCCCATTACAGATACAATGGATAAAACCATTGCTAATCTTTCATCGTCTTTAAGTACTCCGCTTAAACTATCTTGTACGCTTTATATTATATTTGTGGAGTACAATATCATCTATGGACGCTCTTCCATGCCACTGTGGGAGTTTATAGTGACAACTTTCAAACTCGGCATCATTGCTTGCACTCGCCACAAACGCTGCTCTTTATAATGAGTGGGTTAGGGATATATTTTTCCATGATCTACCGAATGCCATTGCAAATGTCACACAAGATGCAGCACACTCGGATCGAAATGTATGGGATAATATGATGGGCCAAGCTAGAGGACAGGTTTTGGACGCCGCAAACCAGTACACAGGGCTGACTCAAAAGGGAAAGTTTATTACGACATGGATTGTTGGTGCTATCTGCTTAGTTATTGCTGCGTTTTTTTGTATAGTCGGTTTTATCATTTCACTATTTGCTAAACTGGGATCATTTCTTGTCCTATCAATAGGACCACTCTTCATAAGTCTCTATATGTTTTCCTCAACCAGAAGGTTCACAGAAGCATGGTTAAATCAAACAGCCAACTTCATCATTTTATATGTATTAGTTGTGCTGCTTGGTGGCTTATACGTTAAAATTTCAATGAACATTTTTTCAAGAGGTGTTGACGATATCATCACTACTTTAATTCAATTCTTGGTTGTTGGTCTTGGTGGTATTTTCCTTTTCCTCAAATTACCTGACATAGCATCGGGTTTAGCCTCTGGAGGAGCCTCCCTTACAGACTCAGCGCCAGTAGCGAAAAAAACTGCTGAACTAAGTGGTCGCGCTGCTAAAGCTACTCTTCATGGTCTAAAAAAACTCATCTCAAAAATATGAAGGATATAAATTAAAAAATGCGGGAATTTAAAAAAATTGAGGTCATTTTATCGCTTATCCTCTTAAATGGTTGTATGTCTTCATCAAACACTCTGAAGTCACTCCCAAAATGCGATGGATATTCTAAGCAGCCATTAAACAAATCGATGTGGAATTGGGAAGGAAAAAATCCCTCCTCCATGCCCATCATCATCAGCAACAACATCCCATCATCTGTTAAAGAGAGCAAGCTGGAAACGCTTCTCAGCCAAACATTAACCGATGAGGAAATGGAATCCTACAAAGACTGCGGGCAAAAAGCATGAAAGAACAAGACATAGAACAATATATTGCTGAGGCGCGCTCCTTTGATCAATACCGTATCCTAGCCTCACAGAGCATCACCCGCGCTTCCCTCGCTATCGCCGCGATAGCCGTTATCGTCGCGGTCATCTCTTCTCTAGCGGTCATCACCCTCACCCCGCTTAAAACCGTTGAACCCTTTGTCATCCGTGTCGACAATTCAACCGGCATCACAGAGGTTGTGGAATCCTTAAAAGAAGGTCCCACCAATGTTGATGAAGCGATCCCCCGCTATTTTGCCGCAAATATGTCCACTCCCGTGAAGGATTTGAAACGGAAGAAGTATAACACAACTTTCAAACCATTTATCTACTCCTTCTCCAGAAGAGCAAGAAAGATTTGCCAGATGGTACGGAGCAAAAAATCCACAAAGCCCACAAATTCTCTACAAACACGCCAACGTCACCGTAACGATAAAATCAATCTCCTTTATCAATCAAGATGTCGCCCAGGTCCGCTACTACAGAACAGTGCGCGATGATGAAACCAACAAAGAATTCATCAGCCACTGGGTTGCAACACTCACCTTTGAATATATCAACGCCCCCATCTCTGGACAAACCGTTTGATAAATCCTCTCGACTTTATTGTTAGTGAATATAGAACAGATCCAGAAGTGCTCAACTGATCCATGAAAAAAAATTCCTTTTTCTTTTTCTAAGTGCTATCGTCCTTTCTCCTGCTCATTTGGGCAATGCCAGTGTATTTCCCCCCGTGCACCCAATGATAGCCGCATTCGCTTTATCAATTATGATGCCTATAATGTCACAAAAATTATTGGCACCATACGCTCCTCCATACAAATAGAATTTTCTGCTGATGAAGAAATTGGCCATGTGGCGATTGGCAACAGCGTTGCCTGGCAAGTGGCTCCCGCTGGCAATATTCTGTTCCTCAAAGCACGAGAAGTCCAGCCTACGACCAATCTGCAAGTGGTCACCACCCGCCGTGATGGCTCAAAACGCTCCTATCAATTTGAACTCATGGTCAAAGATGGAGAAATTTCCACCGCCCAAGAAACCTATTTCCTGGTCAAATTTCGCTATCCATAAGACGAAGCCGAACGTAGAAGACTCGCAGCACTTTTACGACAAGAAAAAAACAAGCCAGACAAATTGATGGTCTTTTTGATACCTCTGAAACCTATGGACCACGCAATTGGGCTTATAGTGCACAAGGATCGAGTAATCTTGAACACTCTTTTGTTTATGACAATGGCAAAACCACAACTTTTACCTTCCCTGACAATCAGGAAATCCTTGCCATTTATATTGTAGGCAGTGACGGCACAGAATCGCTGGTTCCCAAAACCACCAAAGGCAATATGGTCATTGTCCATGCCATTAGTGCCAGATTCACCTTAAGAAATGGCAGAAATGTTTTATGCATCTTTAATGAAGCCTATCAACAAAAAGGCATAAATCCAGGAACCAGAACAACCTCACCATCTGTTGAACGCAAAATCGCATCAGATCTTTAAAGAAACGGGTATAAAGGGGGGCTCATCTATGAGTGATAAAACAACTATCGAAGATCGTGGTGCAATTGGCGATAAACGCAACAATATCTCACAAAGCCTTGGCAAAAAAATCGTCATTGTCATAGCCTGTATAGGATTTTGTGGCTATGCGCTCTGGAACATTTTATCCACCCCGGAAGAAAAAAAAGACACCGCAAAGTCTCATAAAAAACAAGCACAAAACTTTCACAATACACTGGCACCTTTAGAATTAGCCCCCGCTGACCCACGTGCAAAACTTGGTCCCATAACGCTCCCCCCCCCCCACACACAACCACTTGCACCAGAACTCAAAAAAGATAATCCCTTACTTGATGCGGCAAGACGCGCGCCCGTTCTCGCTTTTGCTAGGGGCACGAAAACTGAATTAAAAGACATCGTCAACAATGGTCTTACCAACGTCTTTGATAAATTGAATCCTTTTGAAAATCTCGGGCATATGCAAAATTCTCCTGCCCTTCAAAACACCAAAAATTTTGCAACCCTGTTAAAACCAACCAAAACAGAAGAGACAAAAGCAAGTTTCTTCGGTAATAGAAACTTTATCATCGCCATGGGAACCTCTATCCCCTGTATCTTAGAAACAGCATTAAACAGTGACCAACCAGGCTTTGCAAGCTGTGTTATTAACCGCGATATCCTCTCTGATAATGGGCACGTTGTTCTGCTCGATAAAGGAACCCTAGTGATTGGTGAATACCGCGGAGGGATAAAACAAGGGCAATCCCGCCTCTTTGTCCTCTGGACCAGAGCAAAAACCCCCACGGGTGTCATCATTCCCCTTGCCTCACCCGCAACCGATAGTTTAGAGCGCGCCGGCTTTGATGGCAATATCAACACCCATTGGTGGGAACGCTTTGGTTCCTCCCTGTTGCTTAGCGTTATTGATGGTGTTACGGCAACCCTCACCAATAAAATGACAAACAAGTCCAACAAAGCGGGCGCAAACAATGCAGGTGGAGGCAATAGTAATGACTTTAGCGGCGTCAGCAACACTGGAAAAGATGCAGCAAGTGTCGCTCTTGAAAACCAAATCAATATTCCCTCTACCTTAGAAAAATACCAAGGTGAACTGGTCAACATTTTTGTGGCACGCGATTTGGATTTTTCATCTGTCTATAAACTTACTGTGACAACAAGAAGAAACAAAATCTGCCCACGCTCTATTCCAAGAAATTTCTTTTACCATTCTCAAATGTAGTAAAAACAAATTATGGCCACAGAAAAAAATTCAGAACGCGCTTCTATCGTTTTAACCAAGCTAAAGATTTTAGGGGACTATCTCAATGACGATAATTTATTTGAAATTGTCATCAATCGCCCTGGTGAAGTGATCGTTGAAAGTTCTAACGGTTGGCAAAACCACACCCTTAAAAACCTAACATACAGTGAATTAGAAGGCATTGCAAAAGTTGTTGTAGCCTATACAACACAAAAGATCAGTGTAGAAAACCCAGTTCTCTCTGCAACACTGCCCAATAATGAACGCATACAAATTGTCATGCCTCCTGCCGTTGCCCCCAACACCATCAGCATGACAATTCGCAAACCTTCATCACGCACTTTTTCTCTTGAAAGTTTACAAGAAAATCAATTGTTTTCTGTGACAAGAAATGTCACCTTTACACCTCTTGAACAAATGAAAAAGCGAGCAGGTGAACTTTCTGACGCAGAACAAGAATTAACCAATCTTTTTATCGCCAAAGATTTTTGTAAGTTTTTAGAGAGAGCTGTTATTACCCAACAAAATATTTTGATCTCTGGCTAAACCGGTTTGGGGAAAACCACATTGTCAAAAGCTTTGATTGCCAAAATCCCTGAAGATGAACGCATTCTCACTATTGAGGATACTCCAGAACTTGTTGTTCCCCACTCAAACAAAGTGCAACTTTTTTACTCAAAAGATAATCAAGGGTTACAAAAGCAGACGCAAAAGAACTGCTTGAATCGGGATTGCGTATGCGCCCCGACCGCATACTTTTGCAAGAGTGCGCGATGGTACAGCTTTCTATTATATCCGCAATGTCAATTCTGGTCATCCAGGCTCGATAACCACGGTCCACTCCTCCACAGCACTTTCAGCCTTTGAACAAATGACCCTTCTTGTCAAAGAAAGTGAGGGCGGTGGAAATTTAGCACGAGAAGATATCCGCGGCTTATTGATTTCCATGATTGATGTCATCATCCAACGCAAACGCCTTGAAGGAAAATTTCGTGTCACAGAAATTTATTATGATCCTTTCAAACGCCGTGATGCTTTTAAAAAAAACGCAACGCCAAGTAAAAAAACATGAAAAAAGTGAAGCCGAAAAGCAACAGGATAGCAATTAAATTTTAAACAAAATATTTATGGCAATATTCTGTCTGCACCCTAGATTTGCCATCACGGATTACAAAAACCTAAAACACAGAGCAGAATATAAAAGAAGAAGTGCCTGTTTTCATTTCAAAAACGGAAAAGGACGAAGTTATTACAGTGCACCAAATAAAACTTTCTAACAAAAGATCTAAGAAATTAAAGGAACTTCTTTTAAGCTTTTCAACAAAAACAAAAGCTGCAATTTAACCTATTTGATAACACTTCACTTGCTATTACAGTTGATATATCTGAGAAGCCCACCAATCAATCTGTTTTTCCAAGACCTAAACCACTGAAAAATGCGCTTCTTCGTAAGACCGTGCATCTTGCATTACAGCAAGATGCACTTCGTCTATCAAGAGAATCTCTCTACATCTATTATTTTTACTTCAAAGAGCATTCCATCCTTTTTTGGCCGTCATACAGTCCTTCAAGATCTTTGCAACGTTTTTTAAATCCAAGATCTGCAGCAAAGCCATAATCCCTTTCTCTAATTTGAAATCTGTCTTGGTGATATGGAGACTCATATAAAGAAGGATTTTTTCTCACAGGAATCACAATTCTCGCAAGAAGATCTATCGCCTGTTGCCCAAAACCTTCGATTCCTGCATAATTTTCGTGTTTTGCAATGCTATCCACGACCTCAGAGCTACCACCTACCGACGATGCATTAACGGTTAGCGCTGAAGAAAAGAAGGAAAACAAAGCCGCAGCTAAAATAACTTGTTTCATAGGATAAACTCCTTGTAAGAATTAACATAAACGGTCTCTGCTATCAAATAAAGCAGTACCACATTCCGCGTCATACACATTATGTGTTATACGCATCTCCGTAATACACATTTTGGTTATAGTTGTCAAATTTATGTTATAATTATTTTATTTTAATGATGCGCCTTCTTTGCGCCTTACATAAACCCTATTTTTCATTGTCGGTTGGATAGGTACGGCGTATCGTTTAACTAGCTATGCTATAGTCAATCTGATCTCATCATCATTCCAATGAAGGAACAGCCACAAGATGCTTTGTCCGCCATTGCAATTATCTTTTACGCCATAAAAATTCGTCCTTTAGGACAAAGAAGAGGTCAGTACTTTTGAAAATAACAGGATTTTTCCTTTTTAGAAGGGCTCTCTCTCCGCATTTTCTGCAAAATTCCTCTTGCAGAATGCATTTCCATAGACCAAAGCGTTATCACTTACCTGCTCATGGACATAAATCTTGGTTTTTTTAGCTAACCAATAAATCTTTTACGTGAAGTGCCATCTCTTAGCTCCATTTCTTATCGCCCTTTAATCTCTCTCAAAACGCATCTTTATAAAAAACCAATGCTTGGGACATATGAATATCTAGCGAAAGTGAACCCTCTATGCTAAAGAAATGCACTTTAATTTAAAATATAAAAGGCCTTTGCCTTAAAAGTCTCAAGAGTAAATTTGTTTTTTCCGCTGAGAAAAGCAGAATTTTAAAGAAAATTAACGGGGGGAGACGAATGAGGTCATTGTTAATTGATGTGAAGAACGTCTCAAAAACAACCGCAGCATAAACAATGCAACTGGCTTCAAAAACAAAGTGGTTTCTCTTCTATTCAGCACTGTTTTCACTATCAGCATAACTTTTATGGTCTATAAAAAAACAATCCGTAAATTTAATAGGCTTGGAGGATGAAATAAAATCAGCATAACACCAGCAACATTATTATTAAAATAAAGAAGACTATTAAAAATCGGATGTTTTCTCATTATTTGCACATTATCAAGGTGTGGTTAGATACCCCTATCTCCCCTATCATGATGATTTTGGTGAGCAGATATAAAGCTTGAAAAATATGCTGCCTCTCATAAAAAAACACTGTCTTCATTTTTATTGTAAATCCTCACAAATTACTTTATAAATAAAAGGGTGTTTTGGTCGTCTACGCACCGACCAATAGGGATTCAAAAAACCGAAACCTCGATCATAAAATGCATCCGCTTTGCGGTTATCCCGGGATTCCGGGAGTTTTTGCTATGTCCAGGTGCTCTCATGCACTAAAAGCAAAAAAGTTGATTCGAGGTCAGTATTTTTGACTCCCGGAATACCAATGCGAGGGCGCTCGCAACCGGCGGGAGGAAAATGCAAACCAGAAATTCTCATAACGACATTTTTGTTGGCAAAAAAATTCGCTTTAGGCGAAAAATGTTGAAAATGTCTCAAAAAACATTAGCTCAACATTTAGGGGTAAGCTTCCAACAAATTCAAAAATATGAAAAGGGATTAAATCGTGTGAGCGCCGGGCGATTAAAGGAAATTGCCGATATTTTAAATGTTTCTATTGCCTTTTTTCATGCCGATAGCATCACAAAACAACATGTGCGCGGCCCTCATGATGAAATCGCCTCAAGCAGAGAAGAATATCTGCGGCTCAAAAATTTTAGAGTCCTCACCACAGTAAAACAAAAAGCAATTTTACAATTAATCTCTGACCCAAATGAAAGCTTTTAACAGCATCCCTACAATACTACTGACTCCGTTCATCAACATTCATGCGCATTGTTAAGAACAGCCTCTCCTCTTATTACACATGTTTTGTGATTTAAAGCGCTCTACCCTTAAACAAAAGAGGGCTGCTACCCAATGCTTGAAACCCTGTTAACAAAGTTTCCTACCAGTACAGTTCTATAAACAGTCAACTTCTTATCTCACGCCCTCACTTAACTTCCCATGCATGGGATCAACTTCACAAACAATAATTGCCATTTTCCTATAGTCTATTTTCATTTTCTTTGTAGATTCTTCGCTATAAATCATCAAATGAATGTATCAGTATAATCAATCATAAACTGTCAAAGGGATTATAAGAGCCATTATCCCGCCGCCATTGTAAAGGTTCAGTAAAATCACTAGACCAAAGACCAATTTTCTTGTTGCGAGCAATTTCTTCCGCATGACGATATTGTGCTGGAACAGGATTTTTATTGTCTTTTGCAAGCACCAACATGCCCTCTGCAAGACCTGCTTCAGCGAGATCAACCCCATCCACAAAACATTGCGCATAAGAAATACCACCACGCATAAGAGCCTGCTTACAAGATAAATTTTGCCCCAGTGTTTTGGTAACCAGCCAAGCCATTGTAACCGCACCACAAGGCCATTCTTGATCATTTAATTTTGCCCTTTGACGTGGCGCACAACTATCGACACCATAGAGATGAATACTGCGCGTAATATGTTTACGCCACGATTGCGCAACAGGGGTCAGCAATTTAAATGTCACACCACTGGTGACCGATGCCCTGCCCTGAAAAACAACCCCATTACCCAATGAAACACTCTCCTGTAAAGCAACAGCTGGTTCATTTTTTGCTAATTGCTGTTTGATAATGGGTTTCGTTGGCTTTTTTCCTACCAAACGCATATCCATAATATCTTGAACATTATGCATCGTAAATGTTTTAAGAGCATTCAAATCCATTTTATCTTTATATTTACTCATCCCCCATAATATAGAACCCACAATGTAAATAATAACGATTAATTTAAATCGCCCTAGCTTCATAAATTTACTTAAAAATTCCATTGTTACTCTGCCTTTTCATGTTTTTATCAACGATTTACATGCTTTTTACAGAGAAAAATCTAAGCAAGAAATGTTGAGAGTTAATTCCGTTGTGTAATAAAAAATATTACTTTTACAATGTTGGATCTTTTCTTAAAAAATCAAATACAACTTAAAATTGCCATTTTTATGCAAGAGAATCAAAATATGTAAAAATCTTCTGTCTCTTGAGAAGGGGATTTTGAGAGTGAGCAACAACCACTATCAATAAAAAAATAATTGAGGGGGGATTTGCGCTGCAAATTGTCAAGGAAAAAAATTCTTCGCTCATGAGAGACAAGAGGATCAAAAAACAATTTTAAAGAGAGGTAAAATGACAAACACTTTATCCAAGAACGGCTTTTTTATCATTATAATGCTGCTTTTAACGGCATTCGTTATCTTAGATCCGTCTTATGCTGCTACTTCTACTACTACGAGTGGTCTGGGAAACATCGATAATGTTTTACAAAATATTGTTGATATGATGACAGGTAATACAGCAAAGCTCATTGCCATTTTGTGTGTTGCTGCCGTAGGTATTGCTTGGATGTATGGTTTCTTTGATTTACGCAAAGCAGCCTTTGTTATTATCGGTATTGGCATTGTTTTTGGGGCGCCTGCCCTCGTTGGTAAATTAATGGGAAGTGGTACAACATAAATGAATGAAGATCCTCTTTTCCTTGCCTGTACAAGACCTGCCATGTTTGCTGGTGTTACCATAGAAGCAATGGCACTGAATGTTATGGTGACCACCATTCTTTTTATTCTCACAAGCGATTTTACCATGCTTGGTTTTGGTATTGGTCTGCACTTTGTTTTGCGTGAAGTGACAAAACACGATCACAATCAGTTTCGCGTACTCTTTGCTTGGCTCAATACAAGGGGCAAACAAAAAAATCTTAACAGATGGGGAGGAGGATCTACATCGCCCCTATGCCTTATTCGTACTTATAAGGAACTGAAAAGATGAAACAGTCGTCAATCATGAAGCGAGAATCTTTGCCTGAGGACTATATTCCCTATATACGCTACGTCAATCAACATGTCATTGCACTAAATTCACGCTGCTTAATGACGGTGATCGCCATTGAAGGTGTAAATTTTGACACTGTAGATATTGATCAATTAAATTCTTTACACAACCAATTAAACACGTTGTTAAAAAATATTGCTGATGAACGGGTTGCTTTATACTCCCATATCATCCGCCGTCGCGAAACGATTTATCCAGAAGGGCGCTTTTTTTCATCTTTTGCAGCAACATTAGATGAAAAATACAAAAAGAAAATGATTTCGCACGAGCTTTACAGAAATGATCTATTTGTTTCACTGCTTTGGAATCCGGTATCCGACAAAACCGAAAAACTTGCTTCATTTTTTCAACGCTTGAGCAAAGCGAAAAAGACACAATCTGAACCGGATCAAGACGCTATTCATAAAATTGAAGAATTAAGCCAAGATTTTATACACGGTTTGGAAGCCTATGATGCACGACTGTTGTCCATTTATGAACATGAAGGGATTTTATTTTCTGAACAAAGTGAATTTCTCCATCAGTTGGTAGGAGGCAGACGAGAACGTATTCCCCTCACCTTTGGTACCATTGCTTCAACGATTTACTCAGACCGTATTATTTTCGGCAAAGAAATCATTGAAATTCGCCATGAAAGCAATGAGCGCTTTGTTGGCATGTTTGGCTGGAAAGAATATCCCTCAAGAACTCGCCCTGGCATGACCGATGAATTGCTGACTGCTCCTTTTGAATTTATTTTAACACAATCTTTTGTCTTTAAAAGTAAAGCAGCTGCCATTGCCATTATGGGTCGCAAGCAAAATCAAATGATTAATACAGCCGATCGTGCCAGCTCACAAATTGAAGCACTCGATGAAGCACTCGATGATTTAGAGTCAAACCGTTTTGTTTTGGGAGAACATCATCTCTCTTTGGCGGTTTTTGCCAATCACCCTAAAATATTAGCGGAAAACCTTTCCAAGGCACGTTCGCATTTAACCAATGGTGGTGCTGTTATTGCCAGAGAAGATTTAGGATTAGAAGCTGCATGGTGGGCACAATTACCTGGAAATTTCAGCTACCGAGCACGCTCTGGAGCTATTACCAGTAGAAATTTTGCTGCCCTATCGCCCTTTCACTCCTTTCCTATTGGCAAATTAGAAGGCAATGTTTGGGGAGCCGCTGTAGCATTGCTTAAAACCCAAGCGGGTTCGCCTTATTATTTTAATTTCCATTATGGTGACCTTGGTAACACTTTTGTTTGTGGTCCATCAGGATCGGGAAAAACAGTGATTGTTAATTTTCTTCTAGCCCAATTACAAAAACATAATCCAACCATGGTATTTTTTGACAAAGATCAAGGTGCAGAAATTTTTGTGCGTGCAGGAGGTGGAAAATATAAGCCATTAAAAAACGGACAGCCAACAGGTATTGCCCCCTTAAAAGGCTTGGAATACACGGAAAAAAATAAAATCTTTCTTCGCAATTGGATCTTAAAGCTTGTCACAGCTGAAGGACAAACAGTCACAGAAGAAGAGCGACAAGATATCAGCAATGCTATAGATTCCTTAGAGAGTTTGCCTCGAACACAACGTTCTCTTGGTGCCCTCCAACTGTTTTTTGATAACACATCAAAAGAAGGAATTGCCATACGATTACAACCTTGGATTAAAGGAGAGGTTTTAGGCTGGGTTTTTGATAATGACCAAGATAATCTTAATTTAGATGCCCAATTCATTGGTTATGATATGACGGATTTCTTAGACAATGAAGAAATTCGGCGCCCTTTAATGATGTATTTGTTTCACCGCATCCTCGATCTCATTGATGGACGACGCATTATTATTGTTATTGATGAATTCTGGAAAGCTTTGGAAGACGATTCCTTCAAAGCTTTTGCACAGGATCGCCTTAAAACAATTCGTAAACAAAATGGCATGATGCTATTTGCTACTCAAAGTCCTAAAGATGCTTTAAACTCAACAATTGCCCATACAATCATTGAGCAATGCCCCACACAAATATTTTTTCCCAATCAAAAAGCAAATTATAACGATTATGTTGAGGATTTCAAACTGAGTGAACGTGAATTTGAACTGATACAGTCAGAATTAAGCAGAGAATCCCGTCGTTTTCTTATCAAACAGGGGCAAAATTCCGTTGTTGCAGAACTTAACTTACGTGGAATGAATGATGAGATCGCCGTCTTAAGTGGTACCACAAAAAACATCGAACTTATGAACCAAATTATCAACGAACATGGAACAGCCCCTGACCAGTGGCTGCCCATATTTTATCAAAAGAGAGAACGTCAATGAAAAAATATGGCTTAATCACATTGTTGTCTTTGTCTTTCACCTCCCATACGATCGCGCAAGATACTGAAGAATATTATAAAAATGCATTAGAAAGCACACAAAAATTAAACGCAGTAAAATCAGAAACCGCTGAATCAATTTACATGTCTACAACTGAACATGTAAAAAAAATTGAAAATATAAATCAACAGCTTGAAACTATTAAAGCAAAAACAGAAGTGAAACCTGAAGAGTTTCAAGCACTTCAAATACAGCTCACCCTTCTTCAAGCAAAGCTTCAGACCGATATCGTAAAACTTCAATCTCTTTCTATGATTGAAGCAAAAGATAAAAAAACAACAGAAGAAATCCGCGAAGAAGAAGCCCAAAAACAACACGAAGAGCTTGCCGAACAATTAAAACAGAAACTTGAGAGTTCTAATGTCGGACTTTAAATTTTCCCCATTTGAGAGCATTGCTGAATATATTTTAGCCCCTCTCGATAATGCGATGAACACCATAGTAAGTAATTTGTCTGCTGCTATTTCAGCACCACTCAATCTTGCTTCGATCATTTTCATTTTTCTATATGGCTATAATGTTATGACAGGTCGTGTTGCTCTTTCCATGCACAGTCTTCTCAACAACGTCGTTAAAATTGTTGTTGTGACAACCATGGCAACAAATGCGGATACATTTAATATCTATGTCAAAGATATTTTCTTTGATGATTTAGCCAATGCCATTGGCAATGCACTCAACAAAAATCCCACCGACTCTAATGTTTTTGATTATATTTTGTTACAAGCAAGTACACGCTATCAAGAAGTTTTATCGAAAGCTTGGTTTCTTGAAAAGATTATGGTTGGCCTTCTTGGTTCTTTAATGATCTTAGCTGTTATTATCTTTTGTATAGGTGGCTTTATTGTGCAAATGTTTGCACAGGTTGCACTTGTTATGATTATTGGTCTTGGACCATTGTTTATTAGCCTTTATTTATTCAATGCCACCAGAAAATTTACCGATGCATGGATTAGTACACTGGTTAATTTTACCATTTTGCAAGTTTTAGTGATCATGCTTGGTACAATTATGTGCAAAATTATCGTGCACGTTCTCAAAGATTCCTATAATTCAATTTATTATCTTTTCCCCCCTGTCGTCATCATCTCAATAGTAGGAGCCATTCTTTTCCGTGCACTCCCTGGCATTGCCACGGCACTTGCCTCTGGTGGACCATATTTTAACGCTGGTATCTCTTCAGGAGGACAGATTGTCTCAATGCTTTCTGGTGGGGCTAGCACTGGTGGGAATATCGCCAAAAGTGCAATTTCAAAACTTTCCGGTGCAGCAAGTCGTGCATCCGGAAGTGCAATAGGTGGAGCAACCAAAGGGGCACTGAGGAGTGCAGCAAAAACAGGAGGACAAGGCCGTGGACGTTTTTAATATCAGACATCTTTCTAAAAACATCCAGTTTTTTGTTTTTGCATGGCGTGTGCCCTCATCTGCCCAGACCACGGGTCTTTTGTATCGAACATTTGCGACCCTTGGTTTTGGACGACCAATCAAAACCTTTCATCCTCTGTTTTTGTAAGATCTTTTAGAGCAAAAACCTCCGTACGATGTATTTCCTTTGTGAGTTCAAAAAATGAAACGAAAAATAACTTTTTTTGTGATCCTGACAATCGTCCTTACCGGCTGTGCCTCTCTGAGTGGCCCGAAAAAGCCACCGCGCTGTAATGGGAAGCATACCCGTGCCTTAAATAAAGATAAGTGGTATTTGGACAATAAAGGCGTCATCTACCAAGAAAAAATCGTCAAGCCTGTAACACCCATCATTCTCAATACCTTAGAAAGTGAAAAAACAATAGCAAATGTAACGCCTAAAGCAGCCTCATTGAATTTCATAAACCAAGAAACACTTTTTGATAAAACTGTGGAGACCACACGTGAAAAGTAATGAATTTGATGAATATATAAAAGAAGCACGTTCATTTGATATTGATCGCATGCATGGCATGCGTATACGAATGAAAATTGCCATGGCTTTAACAGTGCTTTTTGGCTTAATGACAATTGCCCTAGCTTTGGCTGTGGCAGCATTAACCCCCTTAAAAACCGTAGAGCCTTTTGTTATCCGCGTTGATAACTCAACAGGCATTGTAGATACGGTGAGTGCCCTAAAAGAGTCACCAAACAACTATGATGAAGCGATAACACGCTATTTTGCCAGCAAATATGTTCGTGCTCGCGAAAGTTTTCAATCTTCAGAGGCAGAAAACAATTTTCGCTTGATATCACTTTTATCTTCACCAGGGGAGCAGAACCGTTTTGCCAAATGGTATGCAGGCAACAATCCAGAAAGTCCACAAAATATCTATCAAAACATGACAGTTAAGGTTGAAATCAAATCAATCTCCTTTTTAAGCAAAAATCTTATTCAAGTGCGTTACTATAAAACGATCAGAGAACCCAATGGCAAAGAGAATATTTCCCATTGGGTTTCAATTTTAAACTTTTCCTACATTAATGCACGTATTTCAACAAAAGACCGCTTAATCAACCCACTTGGCTTTCAAGTATCAGAATATCGCTCCGATCCAGAGGTGATAAAATGATCAGATTTTCTCATATAATTTTAGCGTTCATTATCGCGATGAGCTGTCATAACACTTTCTCCTTTGCAGAAACAGCACCTGTAAGTGCACGCAAAGATAATCGCATCAGATTTGTCAATTATGATCCACACAATGTCACACAAGTGATTGGTTCTATTCGTTCTTCGGTCCAATTAGAATTTGCCGAAGATGAAGAAGTAACCTATGTGGGAATTGGCAATTCCGTTGCTTGGCAAGTTGCACCAGCTAGTCACTTTGTTTTTCTCAAACCACGCGAAGTTCAGCCTATTACCAATTTACAAATTGTCACAACCCGCAAAGATGGGACAAAACGCTCTTATCAATTTGAATTACAAGTGCGCGAAGGAGATGTTTCAGCAGGAAATGATACCTATTTCTTGGTCAAGTTTCGCTATCCAGAAGATGAAGCCTTGCGTCGAAAATTAGCAGAAGCAGAAAAAGCAAAACAGCGTGAAGAAAATTTTGTGAATGATGTTCTCAATATCCATGAAGATTTTGGACCACGAAATTGGGCTTATGAAGCACAAGGCTCCCCCCTGATTGAACCTACTTCTGTCTATGACAATGGCAAAACAACAACATTCACATTTGTAGGCAATACCGAAATTCCTGCCATTTACCTTGTATCTCTTGATGGTCAAGAATCACTCGTTCCAAAATCCATTAAAGGCAATCAGGTTATTGTTCATGCCATAGCTGCACAATTTACTTTGCGCCGTGGCAATGACGTATTGTGTATTTTCAATAAAAATTTTGTGCCTGCAGGGGTTAATCCTGAAACCGGCACAACATCCCCATCCGTACAACGTAAAGTGAACACAGGAAACAGCCATGAATAACACAATGGATGAAAAAATTATCAATGATCGCGATACGATAACAAATTTGCAAGGAAAGAAACAACAGAACAATGTGGGCAAAGTAATAGCTCTTGTTATTCTTTTTGGTGTTTGCCTTTATTTAGCATATTCAACGCTTGCAACAGATAAAAAGCAACCCATTGAGCCTCCAAAAGAAGGAATTATTAAGCAAACAGAGTTTTTTCGCCCAGCAGAATTAAAACCTATACCTGTTGAACAGCCATCACAAAATAATGCTTTGTTACCCAAAGTTGAATTACCAACACCCAAAATAAATCAATCAAAACATGAAGATGACAAACTCTTAGAAGCTGCCCAGCGTGCTCCGGTACTTGCCTATGCAAGTACTCAACAAACCACAGCAAACACATTAGCAAATAATAGCGTTTTACTAAACCAAGCAGAAAACAAACCAGATAAAACAGCACAGCAGTTTAATCACCTTCTCAAGCCAACCACCCTTGCAGGTGTTCGCGCTTCTAACCTTGGCAATCGCAATTACATCATTGCCATGGGCGCTTCCATTCCCTGTATCTTAGAAACAGCAATTAGCAGTGACCAACCAGGTTTTACCAGTTGTATTGTCTCTAGAGATATTTTATCGGACAATGGTCGCGTTGTCCTTCTTGATAAAGGCACACAAATTATTGGCGAATATCGTGCAGGATTAAAAAAGGGGCAAAACCGTCTCTTTGTGCTCTGGAACAGAGCCAAAACACCAGATGGTGTCATTATCACACTCGCCTCACCAGCAACGGATGCTTTAGGACGTTCTGGTATGGATGGAGATATTGATAACCATTGGTTTGAGAGGATTGGCTCAGCGCTTCTTGTATCGATTGTCAAAGATGCAACAAGCTATGCAAAAGGCCGATTTTTAAAAGGTCCAGAAAAGGACAATGTTGCGACAACCTCTTCTGGAGAAAATATTGCAAATATTATTACAGAAAATTACGCCAACATTCCTCCAACCTTGACCAAGAACCAAGGAGAAATGGTGAATGTTTTTGTTGCTCACGATTTAGATTTTTCCAATGTTTATAAATTGAAAGTCATCGAAAACAAACAACAGATTACCAATCGCGCTCTTTCAAGGAATTTTTATACAAATTCTGCGGTGATTTTAAAATGAACCAGAACTTGCAAAGCTTAAACGATGAAACCATTGCAATTGTTTTAACAAAACTCGAACCCATCAGTGCTTTTTTAAAAGACGACAGTCTTTTTGAAATTGTCATCAATCGTCCCTATCAAGTGATGATTGAAGGAAGGGAGGGATGGAAAACCATAGAAGCACCAGCTCTCTCTTTTCATGAACTTATGGGGATTGCTAAAGTTATCGCTTCCTATTCTAAGCAAAATATATCGGATAAAAATCCTATATTATCTGCTACTCTTCCCGGGAATGAACGTATTCAAATTGTCATTCCTCCAGCGGTAGAAAAAGGCACAATCAGTATGACAATTCGCAAGCCCTCCTCGCAGAGTTTTTCTCTCGAAGATCTTGCTAACAAAGATCTTTTTTCTCTGTGTGAACAAGTGTCATTTACCCCCTTAAATGATTACCCATCACGTTTTAATGAGCTCAAAAACGCTGAACATGACTTAGCAACTGCTTACTGTAATAAGGATTTTGTCTCTTTTTTAAATCAGGCTGTAAAAAGCCAAAAAAATATTTTAATTGCTGGGAAAACGGGATCTGGCAAAACAACATTATCCAAAGCATTAATCGCCAAAATTCCTTGTGATGAGCGCATTATCACCATTGAAGATACGCAAGAATTGGTTGTCTCTCAACCCAACCATGTTTCTATGATCTATTCAAAAGATGGGCAAGGTTTATCCTCTGTTGGTCCCAAAGAACTGCTTGAATCTGCTTTACGCATGCGTCCTGACCGCATTCTTTTACAAGAGCTTCGAGATGGTACAGCTTTTTATTATATCCGCAATGTCAATTCAGGACACCCTGGATCAATTACCACGGTTCACGCCTCAACAGCCCTTGCTGCCTTCGAACAAATGACTCTTTTGGTCAAAGAAAGTGAAGGAGGAAGTGATTTAGAGCGTGATGATATCCGCGGTCTGTTAATTTCAATGATTGATATTATCATTCAATGCAAACGGCTTGAAGGCAAATTTAAAGTCACAGAAATCTATTATGATCCATTCAAGCAACGCAACATCTTTGGCGGAAGCTAGAAAAGAATTTAGCTTGCTAAAAAAGGCTTTTTAAAGGCAGTTCTTGAAAAGCTGGGAAGGAAGAATAGATGCCCAAAACGACGACAGAAAATCTTTTATCGATAACAGCAGAAGAATTACAACAGCGCCGTGAAACTGTTGATGCCACCATCAACAGTCATGCGCTTGAAGGAATAACGCTTCATTCCAAAACGCTTAAAATTTTAGAAGAATATGCGCGAGGGAATATTTCCCTAGAGGAATTTAACACTCTCATGGACAGCGCAGTATTATAAGGAGGTAACGATGCCAAAAGCAAAAACAAAAACAAAAAATATACAAACCACTTCCCCCCATCATTATGTCTATCCAAATACCACAACACTGAAAAATAAATATGGTGAAAGAAATTTAAAATCCTTTCTGGAAAAATGCTCGCATGATACAGCAAAAGCAATGGTTAATCTACGTGAAGAACCTCTACCAGAACAGTTTGACACAACCTATCTATGCCATATTCATCACCAGTTGTTTAAAAATACCTTTGAATGGGCTGGATATCTCCGCCATATCCCCTTTAAATTTGAAGATGGTACAACAGCCGCCATGCCAGAAATGAAAAGAACAGGATGGGAAAATGCTTTTGCATTGGGTGATGAAATTCAAGAAGGCTTACAAAAATTAGATCAAACGCTTGCCGAAAAAAATAATTTGCAAGGCTTAACGCGCGAAGAATTTAACTCTGAAGCAATAAGCTTATTTAACTCTCTTAACCAAATTCATCCTTTTAGAGAAGGCAATGGACGCACACAACGGGTATTTTTTGAAAATCTCGCCAAAGCCGCAAGCCATCAACTTGATTTCTCGCTTGTCACCAAAGAACGCATGATGCTGGCTAGTGTTGCAGTAGCAGAAAATGATGATTTAGAGCCTATGCAACATCTGTTTGAAGATATCTCCAATCCAGAAAAAATTCACCTTTTAAAAGAATTTATGGATAACATGAAAGCGCTTGGACGCACTGTGGATGATCGCCCTGTTATGGTTGCAAAGGAAGGAAAAAACTACACAGGAACTTACAGAGGTGCTGGCCAAGATGGCTTTGCCTGTAATGTGAAAGGCGCTTACATCATCGGCAATAAAGAACATCTCACGCCAGAACAACTCAAAACATTAAAGCCTGGTGATAGATTTACCTTTACCGTTCCAGAAGCGACAGAGTTAAAAAACACGCTCATCCCCAAAAAAACGTTAGCCCCTTTGAAAAAAACTGAAATAGCAGAACTAATTGCAGAAGATGCTTGTGTCCACACCGCTCGAAACCAAATTCAACAATTGTCAAAAATTGTTTATGGGAGCTCGAAAAAATGTGATGAAAAGATAATTGCCATTATTAAAAGCCCTATTTGTGGCCAAGATATTGCCAATCAAATTGAACAATCCCCCAATTCTGTTGCTCATCTTGCAGGCTTCAGTTTGTGTGGCCTACAAAGTCATGCACGTGCAAACGCTAAAAATCATGTTGATGCACTTTGTAATGCAATTGTAAATTTTGCATGTGCGGTACAACATGCTAAAAAAGAAATCACGCAAGAACACCAACGCAAACAAAATCGCTGTGCAAAATCGGTAGAAATGCCAAGCAAAGAACTGCAAGATCTCCTTGCCCTACCGAAAGAATTGCAGCAAGACATTTTAGCGCACAATTCTGTTCTTCAAAAAGAACTTGGTAATCTTGTAAAAAACGTTAATGCGCGTCTTTCCTCACAAGAGCATAGAGCGATCAAAAACGGTGATTTTGAAACACTTGCGCAAGCTCTTGGCACATCAGTTAAGAAAGCAGCAGAAATTACCCACACCATTCAAAAAGCCAAAGAAGCCTACCCACGAACCCAAGAGCGCACACTCAGTCATTCAAATATACTTGCTATGGCCAGTTAAAAGAGTGGAGCTCTTGTTGTTTGCTTTGAACGTCGTGTGGAAGAGAGATTTTATACTCTTCCACAATTAAAAAGAACAAATCATTGAGCGCCCTACCAACCGATTTTGCAAAGAACCACGCCATATCTTGAGAAAATCGAAAGTAAGACAAAAATGAAATACACAAAGACACAACTAGCAATAATTTTAGCACCAATCGCTTTAGGAGCTTTAACAATATTTCTCGTTCCTTATTTGTTGTGGTTTGTCACTAAAGAACTGAACACTAAACAACTTTATTGGTATCTTCGCTCAGAGCCCTTATTAGTACTGGTCATGGTTGCTAGTGTCTCACTTTTTTATACTCTCTTACAAAAACTGCACCTACGCAAAGCAATCACATTTGTCTCAGCACTTTTTTTTGGCATCACTGCCCTTTATCATATTATTGGTGAAATAAAACGCTTAAGTCCTTATGTTGGCCAACAAGGGATAACTTGGAGTTATGCTCTACAGTTCATGGATCCAATGGTTGTTTTTGGCGTTATAACCGGTGTTATGCTTTTAGCTATTCAGGTCTTAACAACCTCTCCGCGTACAAACAAAATCAAGCGTGCCAAAAAAGGAATTTTTGGAGATGCCTCATGGATGAATTTAAAAGAAGCAGCGAAGATTTTTCCTGCCAATGGTCAAATTGTTGTTGGTGAAAGATACCGTGTTGATCAAGACAGCGTACACAATATTCCCTTTGCACCTGGTAATAAAACAACATGGGGCAAGGGAGGGAGAGCGCCTTTATTGAGCTTTAATCTTGATTTTGGTTCAACACACATGATTTTTTTTGCTGGTTCTGGTGGATATAAAACAACCAGTACAGTTGTTCCAACATGTTTAACCTATCCAGGCTCTATTGTTTGCCTAGACCCTTCAACAGAAGTTGCGCCAATGGTTAGATTTGCGCGCAAAAAAATGGACAATAGAAATGTTATTGTTCTTGATCCCAATTCAATTTTAACAAAAAATTTTAATGTCCTGGATTGGCTTTTAGATGATAGCGTTCCACGCACAAAGCGTGAAGCCAATATTGTAGGTTTTGCCAAATTACTTCTTAGCGATAAAAAATCAGAAAATTCTTCAGCAGAATATTTTTCCACACAAGCGCATAACCTTTTAACTGCTCTTCTTGCACATGTAATATTTTCCGATGAATATGAAGACAGTGAACGCAATTTAAAAACATTACGCGCTATTCTTTCTCAATCGGAAACGGCTGTTGTCAATCAATTACGCATCATTCAAGAAACAACACCTTCTCCTTTTATTCGTGAAATGGTGGGCATTTTCACAGAAATGGCAGAACAAACCTTTTCAGGTGTCTATACAACGGCTTCAAAAGACACCCAATGGCTTTCTTTGTCCAATTATGCTGATCTTGTTTGTGGGGATGATTTTGCCTCATCGGATATCACAAATGGCAATACAGATGTTTTTCTCAACCTTCCCGCCAGTATTTTAAACAGTTATCCAGCAATTGGACGGGTGATTATTGGAGCCTTTCTCAATGCCATGATTACAGCTGATGGAAATTACAAAAAGCGTGTTTTGTTTGTCTTAGATGAAGTGGATCTTCTTGGTTATATGAATATTTTAGAAGAAGCACGCGACCGCGGTCGTAAATATGGTACCTCTTTGATGCTCTTTTATCAATCCTCTGGTCAGTTGGTCAATCACTTTGGTGAATCTGGAGCACGTTCATGGTTTGAAAGCTGCTCCTTTGTAAGTTATGCGGCTATTAAAGACCTGCAAACGGCCAAAGACATTTCAGAACGCTGTGGTCAAATGACTGTTGAAGTGGCAAGCACAAGCAAATCGAGAGGAGCATCTTTGGGAAAGAGCTCTTACAACATCAATTATCAACAAAGGGCGCTCATTCTACCCCATGAAATTATTCAAGAAATGCGTCAAGATGAACAAATTATTCTTATGCAAGGACAACCCCCTTTACGATGTGGTCGCGCGATCTATTTTAGAAGGAAAGAAATGTTAAAAGCTGCTGAAAAGAACCGTTTTGCCCCCAAAGCACAGAAA
>NZ_BAABIY010000097.1:0-130765 GCF_039543025.1 Bartonella acomydis
TGGATGTCTCTCTGATAGTTCCGATTGCTATGGAAGAAAAGCTACGCTTTGCTATTCGTGAAGGTGGTCGTACTGTTGGTGCCGGTATCGTTTCTAAGATCATTGAGTAAATAATGCTTATTGAAGGAGCGCCTTTGTTGTGGAAGGCGCTTTGCATGACAGGGAAAATAAAAGAGCATGAACAGTCAAAATATCCGCATTCGCTTGAAAGCGTTTGACCACAGAATTCTTGATGCATCGACGCGTGAGATCGTGTCGACTGCTAAGCGTACTGGTGCAAATGTCCGTGGTCCTATTCCGCTTCCAACGCGGATTGAGAAATTTACGGTCAATCGTGGACCGCACATCGATAAGAAGAGCCGTGAGCAGTTTGAAATGCGTACACATAAGCGTCTTCTTGATATTGTTGATCCAACACCGCAAACAGTTGATGCTCTTATGAAGCTTGATCTTTCTGCTGGTGTGGATGTAGAGATTAAGCTCTGAGGTTTGAGGACAGAAGGAACAGACCCGATGCGTTCAGGTGTAATAGCACAGAAGCTGGGCATGACCCGTATTTATAATGAAGATGGTGAACATGTGCCGGTAACAGTACTTCGTTTGGAGAATTGTCAGGTTGTGGCTCAGCGTACAGTTGAAAAGAATGGTTATACTGCTGTTCAATTAGGTGTAGGCTTTGCAAAGGTTAAAAATACTTCAAAAGCTCTTCGTGGGCATTTTGCTAAGGCTTCTGTTGAGCCAAAAGCTAAAATAGCAGAATTTCGTGTGAGTCCAGATAATCTTCTTGATGTTGGTACTGAGATTACAGTGGAACATTTTGTTCCAGGACAAAGAGTTGATGTAACGGGGACGAGTATTGGTAAAGGTTTTGCTGGTGTTATGAAGCGTCATAATTTTGGCGGACATCGTGCGTCACATGGTAACTCTATCACACATCGTGCACATGGTTCGACAGGGCAGTGTCAAGACCCAGGTAAAGTGTTTAAAGGTAAGAAAATGGCTGGTCATATGGGGCAGGTCCGTGTAACAACACAGAATATTGAGGTTATTTCTACAGATATTGAGCGTGGTTTGATTTTGGTGCGTGGAGCTGTTTCTGGTTGTAGAGGCGCTTGGATTTTGGTGCGAGATGCTGTAAAGAAGCCTCTTCCCGATAATGCGCCGAAGCCTGCTGGTATTCGTCGTCTTGCGAAGGAGAAAACGGAAATGGTTGCTCCAATGGTGGAAACCTCTGAAGTTGAGGGAGCCGAGTAATGGATCTTGTAATTAAAACCCTTGATGGGGATGAGGCTGGTAAGCTAGAGATTTCTGAGGCTATCTTTGGTCTTGTCCCACGTGAAGATATTTTACAACGTGTTGTTCGTTGGCAGCTGGCGCGTCGTCAACAGGGAACCCATCAATCACAAGGGCGCTCTGATGTATCACGAACAGGTGCAAAGATGTTTAAACAGAAAGGTACAGGGCGTGCTCGGCATTCATCTGCTCGTGCTCCGCAGTTTCGAGGAGGAGGTAAGGCGCATGGTCCGGTGGTTCGTAGTCATGCCCATGATCTTCCTAAAAAAATTCGTGCACTCGGATTGCGCCTTGCTTTGTCGGCTAAGTTAAAAGCAAAAGATATAATTATTGTTGATGAGATGCGTGTTCAGGATGTTAAAACCAAAGTGCTTGTTTCTTATTTTTCTAAGCTTGGGTTTGATAATGCTCTCTTAATCGATGGCAAAGAAATCGATATTCATTTTTCTCGGGCAGCATCTAATATTCCTAATATTGATATTTTACCAATTCAAGGGATTAATGTTTATGATATTTTGCGTCGCAGCAAACTTGTTTTATCAAAGGCAGCTGTCGAGGCTCTTGAGGAGCGTTTTAAATGACAGATCTTCGCCATTATGATATAATTATTAGTCCAGTTATTACTGAAAAGTCGACTATGATTTCTGAATATAATCAAGTTGCTTTTAATGTCGCGCCGAAAGCGACGAAGCCTGAAATTAAAGCTGCTGTTGAAGCGCTTTTTAGCGTTAAAGTACAAGCAGTTAACACGATAGTCCGTAAGGGTAAAGTGAAGCGTTTTAAAGGCATTGTTGGTCGGCAGAGTGATGTCAAGAAAGCGATCGTGACACTGGCTAGTGGTCAGTCTATCGACGTTTCTACAGGTCTTTAAAGAGGCTCGGAGATAAGGATAATGGCACTTAAGCAGTTTAATCCAACTACGCCAGGGCAGCGTCAGCTTGTTATTGTAGATCGTTCTTGTCTTTATAAGGGTAAGGCTGTAAAAACGCTGACTGAAGGTTTATCATCAAAAGGTGGGCGTAATAATCGTGGCCGTGTTACTGCTCGTTTTCAAGGTGGTGGTCATAAGCGTAGTTATAGATTTGTCGATTTTAAGCGTCTTAAGCGCGATGTTTCTGCAAAAGTTGAACGTTTGGAATATGATCCAAATCGTACTGCTTTCATTGCACTCATTCGCTATGAAGATGGGCAATTAAGTTATATTCTTGCTCCACAGCGTCTTGGTATTGGTGATTATATTATAGCTGGTTCGAATGTCGATGTTAAACCGGGTAATGCTATGCCGCTTGGTAATATGCCGGTTGGTACAATTATTCACAATGTTGAAATGAAACCTGGAAAAGGCGGTCAGATTGCACGTTCAGCTGGTACTTATGCGCAGTTGGTTGGACGTGATCAAGGAATGGCTATTCTTCGCCTTAATTCTGGAGAACAGCGTTTGGTGTCTAGTAGTTGTTTTGCAACTGTTGGTGCTGTTTCAAATCCTGATCATGGGAATATTAATGATGGTAAGGCTGGTCGGTCACGTTGGCGTGGTAAACGTCCACATGTTCGTGGTGTTGCTATGAACCCAGTTGATCATCCACATGGCGGTGGTGAAGGTCGTACATCAGGGGGGCGTCATCCAGTGTCTCCTTGGGGTAAGCCTACAAAGGGTAAGCGTACGCGCTCCAATAAAGCCACCGATAAGTTTATTATGCGTACGCGTCATCAGCGCAAGAAATGAGAAAGGTAGTCTGAAGTGGTTCGTTCAGTTTGGAAAGGTCCGTTTGTTGACGGCTATCTTCTTGGGAAAGCAGAAAAGGTCCGTGCGAGTGGGCGCAATGAAGTTATTAAAATATGGAGTCGTCGCTCTACTATTTTACCACAGTTTGTTGGTCTAACTTTTGGTGTTTACAACGGCAATAAGCATATTCCTGTTTCTGTTTCTGAAGAGATGGTTGGGCATAAGTTTGGTGAGTTTGCTCCCACTCGGACTTATTATGGGCATGGTGCAGATAAAAAAGCGAAGAGGAAATAGGTAATGGGAAAAGCTAAGGTTCCGCGCCAGCTTAAAGAAAATGAGGCAAAAGCGGTTGCTCGGACAATCCGTGTTAGTCCACAAAAGCTTAATTTAGTTGCTGCAATGATTCGCGGTAAGAGAGTTAATGTGGCGCTTGCTGATTTGACATTTTCACGTAAACGTATTGCTGGGACTGTGAAAAAAACTCTTGAATCAGCGATCGCAAATGCAGAGAATAACCACGATCTTGATATTGATTCGCTGGTTGTTGCAGAAGCCTATGTTGGTAAATCGGTGGTGATGAAGCGTTTTCATGTTCGCGGTCGTGGACGTGCTAGTCGAATTGAACGTCCGTTTTCGCATCTTACTATTATTGTTCGTGAAGTTACCGAAAAAGTGGAGGCCGCATAATGGGTCAAAAGATCAATCCAATAGGACTTCGTCTTGGAGTCAATCGGACTTGGGATTCCCGTTGGTATGCTGATAGTGGCGAATATGGGCGTCTTCTTCATGAAGATTTGAAGATTCGTCTGTATGTCTTGGAAGAATTGAAGCAGGCGGCTATTTCTAAAGTTGTCATTGAGCGTCCTCATAAAAAATGTCGTGTAACGATTCATTCTGCACGTCCTGGTTTGATTATTGGAAAAAAGGGTGCTGATATCGAAAAGCTTCGTCGTAAGCTCTCAGAAATGACCAATGCCGAGACTTCGCTGAATATTGTGGAGATTCGTAAGCCAGAAATTGATGCAACAATTATTGCGCAGTCAATTGCACAGCAGTTAGAGCGTCGTGTTGCTTTTCGTCGTGCCATGAAGCGTGCAGTTCAGTCAGCTATGCGTCTTGGGGCAGAAGGGATTCGTATTAACTGTTCTGGTCGTCTTGGTGGTGCTGAAATTGCGCGTATGGAATGGTATCGCGAAGGTCGTGTTCCACTTCATACCTTGCGTTCTGATGTTGATTACGGTACAGCAGAAGCTAAGACTGCTTATGGTATTTGTGGTGTTAAGGTTTGGGTCTTTAAAGGTGAGATTCTTGAGCATGATCCTATGGCTTCAGAACGTCGTGCTACAGAAGCTGATCATTCTGGTTCTTCATCGAATCGTCGCCGCGAAAATGCTTAGTTTTTGTGATTGAATAAAAGTTTGGAGTAGAGGACAATGTTGCAGCCAAAGCGCACAAAGTTCCGTAAACAGTTTAAGGGTCGTATTCACGGTGCTTCGAAGGGGGGTACAGATCTGAATTTCGGTACTTACGGTCTGAAAGCTGTTGAGCCGGAAAGAGTTACTGCACGCCAAATTGAAGCGGCGCGTCGTGCGATTACACGTTATATGAAACGTTCTGGTCGTGTATGGATTCGTATTTTTCCAGATCTTCCAGTAACATCTAAACCGACGGAAGTTCGTATGGGTAAGGGTAAAGGAAGTGTTGATTATTGGGCTGCACGTGTTGCGCCTGGGCGTGTCATGTTCGAACTTGATGGAGTTCCTGAGGATGTAGCGCGTGAAGCATTGAGACTCGGTGCTGCAAAGTTGCCTATTAAAACACGTTTCATCCAGCGGATTGCTGAATAAAGAGGTTAAGCGATGAGAGCCACAGAATTACGGGCGCAAACGCTCGACCAAATGAAAGATGAGTTGGCTAAGCTAAAGAAAGAGCAGTTTAATTTGCGCTTTCAAAAGGCTACAGGTCAATTGGAAAGGACTGCACGTGTTAAGCAAGTTCGTCGTGATATTGCGCGTGTTAAAACTGTTCTTCGTCAGAAGATAAACGAAAGTAAGGTTTAAGGAAATTAGAGATGCCTAAACGCATTTTGCAGGGTGTTGTCGTTAGTGACAAGAGTGATAAGACTGTGGTGGTGAAAGTGGAGCGTCGTTATTCTCATCCACTTCTCAAAAAGACCGTTCGGCAGTCTAAAAAATATAAGGCGCATGACGAAAACAACCAATTTAAGATTGGGGATCAAATTTCTATTCAGGAATCTAGACCAATTTCAAAAGATAAGCGTTGGATTGTTGTTAACGGCAGTACAGCGTAGTTCGTCAAGTTTATTGTTGTAAAGTTTAGCAGTGGTTTTATTCCCGTTGGTGGATTTGAAAGCAATAGCTTTATCGTTATTTGGCAGGCAAATCCGGATGTGTTAAGGGCACGACCGGGTGAAATGTTAAGAGAAGGTGGCCAGTCATGATTCAGATGCAAACAAACCTCTACGTTGCCGATAATTCTGGTGCTCGTCGTGTCATGTGCATCAAAGTGTTAGGCGGTTCAAAGCGAAAATATGCTTCGGTCGGTGACATTATTGTTGTTTCGGTCAAGGATGCTATTCCTCGTGGCCGTGTTAAAAAGGGTGATGTGATGAAAGCTGTGGTGGTTCGGACTGCTAAAGATATTCGTCGCGCAGACGGTAGTGTCATTCGTTTTGATAGCAATGCTGCCGTTTTGGTGGATAATAAAAAAGAGCCGATCGGTACACGTATCTTTGGACCAGTTCCCCGCGAACTTCGTGGTAGGAATCATATGAAGATTATCTCGCTCGCTCCTGAAGTGTTATAAGGAGTGAATGTTATGCAGAAGATCCGAAAAGGTGATAAAGTTGTTGTTTTATCCGGTAAGGATAAAGGATGTAGTGGTGAAGTCATTAAGGTGAGTCCAAAGGAGAATAAGGCTTTTGTTCGTGGTGTTAATATGATTAAACGTCATCAGCGCCAGACACAAAAGCAAGAAGCAGGAATTGTTTCTACAGAAGCTCCGATTCATTTATCTAATTTGGCGATTGCTGATCCTAAAGATGGTAAGCCTACGCGTGTGGGTTTTCGTATGAATGCAGATGGTAATAAGGTTCGTTTTGCCAAGCGTTCGGGAGAGTTGATTAATGGCTGAAGAAAAACAAACACCGCGTATGAAGGCGCATTATTTTGAGGTGGTTCGTAAAGTACTTCAAGATAAGTTTTCTTATAAAAATGCAATGCAAATTCCACGGGTTGACAAGATTGTAGTTAATATGGGTATTGGTGAGGCAACTGCTGATTCCAAAAAACCATCTTTTGCTGCTGAGGATTTGGCGCTGATAACAGGTCAGAAGGCTGTTGTTACGCGTGCGCGCAATTCTATTGCAACTTTTAAAGTTCGTGAAGGAATGCCTCTTGGGGCTAAAGTTACATTGCGTAAAGACCGTATGTTTGAGTTTTTAGATCGTCTTGTTACGATTGCGCTTCCGCGGGTTCGTGACTTTCGTGGTTTGAACCCAAAAAGCTTTGATGGTCGTGGCAATTTTGCTATGGGTATTAAAGAGCACATTGTGTTTCCAGAAATCAACTATGACAAAGTTGATCAAATTTGGGGCATGGATATTATCGTTTGTACGACAGCGAAAACGGATGATGAGGCACGTGAATTATTGCGCGCTTTTAATTTCCCGTTTCGTTCGTAACGGCAAACGTAGCGAGGTAAGATTATGGCCAAAGTAAGTGCCGTTGAAAAAAATAAGTATCGTGAGGTGATGGTAAAGCGTTATGCTGCACGTCGTGCGCGTTTGAAAGCCATTGTTATGGATCAGAAGATTTCTCTTGAAGAGCGTTTTAAAGCTTCTGTTCAGTTGGCAGAGCTACCACGTAATTCTGCTAAGGTTCGTGTTCGTAATCGTTGTGAAGTTTCAGGGCGTCCGCGGGCTTATTACCGTAAATTAAAAATGTCGCGGATTGCATTGCGTGAACTTGGTTCTATCGGACATATTCCGGGTATTGTTAAGTCTAGCTGGTGAGAGGAGAATTTCAATGTCTATGTCAGATCCTCTTGGTGATATGTTAACGCGTATTCGTAATGCACTCGGTCGTAAGAAAGGCAAAGTGGTTACGCCTGCTTCTAAACTTCGGGCACGCGTTCTTGATGTTCTTCAGTCTGAAGGTTATATTCGTGGATATAATCAAGTCGATTTAGGTGATGGAAAATCTGAAATTGAAATCGAGTTGAAATATTTTGAAGGGTTAGCTGCTATTCGTGATATTTCACGTGTTTCAAAACCTGGTCGTCGTGTATATGTTTCTGCTAAATCGCTTCCTCAAGTGGCAAATGGTCTCGGTATTTCTATTTTATCAACTCCTAAGGGAGTTATGGCAGACCATCAGGCACGTGAACAGAATGTTGGTGGAGAGCTCCTTTGTCGTGTTTTCTAAGTATGTTCAAGAAAACAGAAGAAAAGTAGGTTAGAACAATGTCTCGTATTGGAAAAAAGCCCATTTTAATTCCTTCTGGGGTTACTGCAACTGTTGAAGGTCAGCTGGTTAAAGCAAAAGGTCCAAAAGGTGAACTCAGTTACATTGTGAATGATGAAGTTTTGGTGAAATTGGAGAATAATTCTATATCAGTTTCTCCACGGGATCAATCAAAGGATGCTCGCTCTAAATGGGGGTTGTCGCGTTCAATGATTGAAAATATTTTTTGTGGTGTAAAAGATGGCTTTGAAAAGAGGTTAGAAATTAATGGGGTTGGTTATCGTGCTGCTTTGCAGGGTAAGGATGTGCAATTATCATTAGGTTTTTCCCATGATGTGGTTTATAAAGTACCATCGGGTGTTACTGTAACGGTTCCTAAGTCGACAGAGATTGTTATTTCCGGAATTGATAAGCAGCAAGTTGGGCAAGTCGCAGCAGAAATTCGCGAATATCGTAGACCTGAACCTTATAAGGGTAAAGGTGTTAAGCATGCAGATGAGCACATCTTCCGTAAAGAAGGTAAGAAGAAATAAGGATTTTGTATTATGGCTTCATCTAAGGACATTCTCCAGCGTCGTGCACGGCGCGTTCGTCGTAGAATTAAGGCGGTTTCTAGTGATCGTCCGCGGCTTAGCGTTTACCGTTCAAATCAGAATATTTATGCTCAAATTATTGATGATTTGCGGGGGAGTACGCTTGTTTCAGCATCTACCCTTGAGAGTGATTTAAGAAAATCATTAAAAAGTGGTGCTGATAAAGAAGCAGCTTTAGCTGTTGGTAAGTTAATTGCTGAACGTGCAAAAAGAGCTGGTGTTAATGAGGTGGTTTTTGATCGTGGGGCATATGTTTACCATGGTAGAGTAAAGGCTTTGGCCGAAGCTGCTCGTGAGGGTGGTTTGAACTTCTAAAGTGCCCTGTTTAGGAATTTGAATAAGGGAACTTTAGATCTTTTCGTGTAAGTTTCTCTAGTTTTATGGTGAAACTTTATTGGCGTGCTTCCGGAAAAGAAAAAGGAATGAGGAATGGCACAAAAAGAACGTAGTGAACGAGATGAACGTGATAGTGAGTTTGTCGATAGGCTTGTTCATATCAATCGTGTTGCTAAAGTTGTTAAGGGTGGTCGGCGTTTTGGTTTTGCTGCTCTTGTTGTTGTTGGAGATCAAAAAGGTCGTGTGGGCTTTGGTCATGGTAAAGCACGTGAAGTGCCAGAGGCTGTTCGTAAGGCTACAGAAGCTGCAAAGCGTGCAATGATTTATGTTCCACTTCGGTCTGGACGTACATTGCATCATGATCTTGAAGGTCGTCATGGGGCTGGTCGAGTTTTATTGCGTTCAGCTTCTGCTGGTACAGGTATTATTGCCGGTGGACCAATGCGTGCAATTTTTGAAACTCTCGGAATGCAGGATGTTGTTGCAAAATCATTAGGGTCTTCCAATCCTTATAACATGGTGCGTGCAACGTTTGATGCGTTAAAACGTCAAATGCATCCTAGGGATATTGCTGCTCAGCGTGGTATAAAATACTCAACTTTGCAGGCGCGTCGTCGGCATTTAGTTGATGCAGAAGGATAGTTTCTGAGATTGTCAGAAAAGGAATTTAAAAATGGTTCAGAAAAAATCTCAGAGTGGTAAAACTGTGACGGTAGAGCAAATTGGAAGTCCGATTCGGAACTCACAGATTCAGCGTGCAACTTTGATAGGACTTGGATTAAATAAAATGCGTAGGCGGCGTGTTTTAGAAGATACACTTTGTGTGCGCGGTATGATTGCGAAGGTTCGCCATCTTGTTCGCGTTATAGATGAAGATTAAAGGTTGCGGGAGTATAAAATATGAAACTCAATGAACTACGTGATCGCGAAGGCGCAACAAGAAATTATAAACGTGTTGGGCGTGGTATAGGTTCTGGTATTGGTAAAACTGGTGGTCGTGGTGTCAAAGGACAAAGATCGCGTTCGGGTGTTTCGCTTAATGGTTTTGAAGGTGGGCAAATGCCTATCTATCGTCGTTTGCCAAAACGTGGATTTAGGAACGTTTTTTCCAAGACTTATAATGAAGTTTCGCTGGCACGTATTCAGTTAGCAGTTGATGCCGGTAAGTTGAATATTGAAAAGCCTGTTGATATTATTGCTCTGAAAGAAGCTGCTATTATTCGCCGTGCGAGAGATGGAGTGCGTCTTCTTTCTGATGGTGAATTAAAAGCTAAGATTATAGTTCATGTTTCAGGCGCTTCAAAAGCTGCTCGTATGAAGATTGAAAAAGCAGGAGGACAGGTTATTTTTTCTGAAGCTGTTCGATAAGTTTTTTTGATATAAATGATATTTTAAGGGAGATCATTTAAAGATATCTTTTATAGAGGGTTATTTGCGTTTTTTATCTCTTTATGTATAACGGTATGAGTTTTTAAAGTTGTATTTCTTGTAATTTTTAGAACTGGAGTGTGAACTGGAGACGTTTTATGGCATCAGCGGCAGAGCAATTTGCTTCTAATATAAATTTTGGTACTTTTTCACGTGCGACCGAATTAAAAAAACGCATTTGGTTTACTCTAGCTGCGCTTCTTGTCTATCGTTTTGGTACTTATATCTCTCTTCCTGGTATTAATATTGATTCTCTGCGGCAAACATTTGAACATCATGCATCTGGTGTTTTGGGATTATTTAATATGTTTGCTGGAGGTGCTGTGGGGCGTATGGCAATTTTTGCATTGGGAATTATGCCTTATATATCGGCATCAATTATTGTGCAATTGCTCACTTCCGTTATTCCTTCGTTGGAAACTCTTAAAAAAGAGGGTGAGCTAGGTCGTAAGGTTATTAATCAGTATACCCGATATGTAACAGTCGTGTTGGCTATTCTTCAAGCCTTTGGTATTGCGGTTGCGCTTGAAACTGGTATAGGAACAGGGCTTCAGATTGTTATAGAACCAGGGCTTATGTTCCGTATTTCTTCTGTGATTACACTTGTCGGTGGAACGATGTTTCTCATGTGGCTTGGAGAGCAAATTACTTCGCGTGGTGTTGGTAATGGTGTCTCTCTTATTATTTTTACAGGAATTGTAGCTAATCTTCCTTCCACTTTTGCTCAGCTTTTAACTGCTCATAGTCAAGCCGATTTATCGACCTTTTTATTGATAACTATTGTTTTTATTGCGGTTTTTGTTATAGCTGTTATTGTTTTTGTAGAACGTGCGCAGCGAAGAATTCTTATTCAGTACCCAAAACGTCAAGTAGGAAATCAGATGTTTCAGGGTGATATGTCACATCTTCCTTTAAAGTTGAATACGGCTGGTGTTATTCCGCCGATTTTTGCTTCATCTTTATTGTTATTGCCTGCAACTATTAATAATTTTTCTGACAAAATGCCCCACTGGATGCAATCCATTTCTTATTCCCTTAGTCATGGGCAGCCACTTTATATGATTGTTTATGCGTTTTTAATGGCGTTTTTTTGCTTTTTTTATACGGCTATTGTTTTTAACCCAAGTGATACGGCAGATCAGTTAAAAAAGCATTCTGGTTTTATTCCGGGTATTCGTCCTGGTGAACGTACTGCTGAATATATTGATTATGTTTTAACACGCATTACTGTCGTGGGAGCAATTTATATTGTTTTGGTTTGTTTGCTTCCTGAATTTATGGTATCCGCTTTGCAGGTTCCTTTCTATCTTGGGGGGACGTCTTTGTTGATTGTTGTTACGGTTACACTTGATACAGTTGCTCAAATTCAAGGACATCTTATTGCACACCAATATGAAGGATTGATTAAAAAGTCAAAACTTCGTGGAGGTAAAAGGAATCGATGAGAATTATTCTTTTAGGAGCTCCTGGAGCTGGGAAAGGTACACAAGCTAAAATGTTAACTGAGATATATAATATTCCTCAGTTATCAACAGGTGATATGTTACGTGAAGTTATCTCCAGAGAGACAGAAATTGGGAAACAAGCTAAAGCTATTATGAGCTCTGGTGCTTTGGTGTCTGATAGTATTGTTAATCAAATCGTATCGGATCGTATTGACGAAAATGATTGTGTCAACGGTTTTATTTTGGATGGCTATCCACGGACTGTGGGGCAGGCAGAAGTGTTACAACAGATTCTACAGTCGAAAAATATGCAGCTTGATGCTGTTATTGAGCTGAGTGTTGATGAAAATGCCTTGATTGAGCGTATGAACAGACGCGTTGAGGAAACGATAGCTACAGGAGGACAGGTTCGTGCAGACGATAATCCGACTGCTTTTGTGAAACGATTGATAGAATATCGTGAGAAAACAATTCCTTTATCGAAATTTTATTCAGAAAGAGGGTTATTGAAGGTGGTTGATGGAATGATGGATATTGTTGAAGTTTCACGTGTGATCAAGGATTTTTTTCAATAAGAAAATTTTTTAGAAATAAATGAAAACTCTTGACTTTGTGAGTAAAATCTATCAAAAGCAAATTTAATTTATTTCAGTAAAATAATTAAATTCGGGGTATTTCTATGCCGGATTATTTTTTTCTGTAAGATATACCGGGTATTTTATGATTAATTGTCAACAGAATTAAGGAGAGTATGCGTGGCTCGTATTGCTGGCGTCAATATCCCGACAAATAAGCGTGTAATTGTTGCGCTTCAATATATTCACGGGATTGGACCAAAATTTGCTCAAGAAATTACTAAAAAGGTTGGCATTCCTTTAGGGCGTCGTGTGCATGAGCTTTCGGATGCGGAAGTATTGCAAATTCGTGAAGCGATAGATCAAGGCTATCAAGTTGAGGGAGATCTTCGCCGTGAGGTTGCCATGAATGTTAAGCGCTTGATGGATCTTGGTTGTTACCGTGGTTTGCGTCATCGTCGTTCTTTGCCTGTTCGTGGGCAACGTACGCATACAAATGCACGTACCCGTAAGGGACCAGCTAAAGCAATTGCTGGTAAGAAAAAATAAAATTTTTTATTTAGAATAAAGAATTTTGTTTTTTATGTTGTGTTTTTTGTTAATTTTTTTAACAAGAGCAAAGAGGGTGGAGCTGCTGGTATTACGGCAGTGAAGAGATCGTTGAAAGGAAGATCATGGCCAAGGAAGCCACGCGTGTTCGCCGTCGCGAGCGTAAAAATATTTCATCAGGTGTTGTGCATATCAATTCAACATTTAACAATACAATGATTACAATCACGGATGCTCAAGGAAATACAATCGCTTGGTCATCTGCTGGGGCTCAAGGATTTAAAGGATCTCGGAAGTCTACGCCTTTTGCTGCTCAGGTTGCTGCAGAGGATTGTGCTAGAAAAGCGCAAGAACATGGTATGCGTTCGTTAGAAGTTGAGGTTTGTGGTCCTGGATCAGGTCGTGAATCTGCTTTGCGTGCATTGCAATCTGTTGGTTTTGTCATTACTTCTATCCGTGATGTAACACCAATTCCTCATAATGGATGTCGTCCGCGAAAAAGGCGGCGTGTTTGATTGGGTATTGTTTTATTATTGTCAGAGGCTTCTCTGATGTTCACATTAGCCGTTACGATTGAATGGTAGCGGAAGTAAAGAACGGGAATAAAAATATGATCCAGAAAAACTGGCAGGAACTGATTAAACCCAATAAGGTTGAGTTTTGTGCACATGATAATCCGAATGTTTTGAGTGTAATAGCTGAACCTCTTGAGCGTGGTTTTGGTTTAACATTGGGTAATGCTCTTCGTCGTGTGTTGTTGTCATCACTTCGTGGCGCTGCAATTACTGCGGTGCAGATTGATGGTGTGTTGCACGAATTTTCATCAATTCCAGGAGTTCGTGAAGATGTTACAGATATTATTCTTAATATCAAAGAAATTGCGCTTCGTATGGAAGATGAGGGCCCTAAGCGGGTTGTTATTTCTAAAGAGGGCCCTGGTGTTGTGAGAGCTGGAGATATCAATACTGTTGGAGATATGGAGATTCTCAATCCAGAGCATATTATCTGTACTCTTGATGAAGATGCTGAGATTCGTATGGAATTTATAGTCAATACAGGAAAGGGTTATGTTCCATCTGATCGCAATTGTGTTGATGATGGACGCATAGGTCTTATCCCGGTTGATAGTCTTTATTCACCAATTCGTAAAGTCTCTTATAAGGTGGAAAATACTCGTGAGGGGCAAGTTCTGGATTATGATAAATTAACTCTTACAGTTGAGACCAATGGTGCTGTTAATGGAGAGGATGCTGTTGCTTTTGCAGCGCGTATTCTTCAAGATCAATTGTCGTTGTTTGTTAATTTTGAAGAACCTCAGAAAGAAACTATTGAAGAGCCTGATTCAGAGCTTGCTTTTAATCCTGCGCTTCTTAAAAAAGTGGATGAGTTAGAACTTTCAGTTCGTTCAGCAAATTGTCTTAAGAATGATAATATTGTTTATATTGGTGATCTTATCCAGAAGACAGAAGCTGAAATGCTTCGAACACCAAACTTTGGGCGCAAGTCTTTAAATGAGATTAAGGAAGTTTTGGCATGTATGGGATTGCATCTTGGTATGGAAGTTTCTGCATGGCCACCTGAGAACATTGATGATCTTGCGAAACGTTATGAAGATCAGTATTAAAATTTAAGGAGAAGGTTTATGCGCCATAGTAAGTCAGGCCGTAAATTGAATCGCACTGCGAGTCACCGTAAAGCGATGTTTGCTAATATGGCGGTTTCGCTGATTGAGCATGAGCAAATTGTGACAACGCTTCCAAAGGCTAAAGAAATTCGTCCTATCGTTGAAAAATTAGTTACACTTGGTAAGCGTGGAGGTTTGCACGCGCGTCGACAAGCAATTTCGGCACTTCGTGATGTGGGAAAAGTTACAAAATTGTTTGATACACTTGCCCCGCGTTATGCATCGCGCAATGGTGGGTATTTGCGTATTATGAAAGCGGGGTTTCGTACCGGTGATAATGCTCCTATGGCTGTGATAGAGTTTGTTGATCGTGATGTTGAGGCAAAGGGTGCTGTGGATCGTTTGCGTGCAGAGGATGTTGCAAATCAAAAAGAGGCTTCTTCATATAAATAAGGCGTTTTCTTTCCGTTGAATTTTAAAAAGCTGCCTTTCTACGGTGGCTTTTTTTGTGAACACTTTGTTATTTTTCTCTCTCAAAGGATTAATCTAAAGAGATGATTATAGAATGTTGAATTGTTTAATTTTTATAATATTTATATCTAGAATAGGTTGTTTTTCTTCTTCATTATAAATATTAGTAATCAATATTAATAGAAATCCTAAACTTATGGAGGATGAGAGAACTTCTTATTCTATTAATATTAAAAAGTGGATTATTTTTTTAGGAGTGCGTGATGAGGTTTTCTTTTTTGATGGGGCTTTTTTTTGCTATTATGCTACAAATATCGTTTCATAGTGCATATGCTCAAATTCCGCAAACACAAAAAGAAATTACTCTTTCATTTGCTCCTTTAGTTAAAAAGACTATTCCATCTGTTGTCAATATTTATGCGGCTCGACAAATCAGGACACGTTCACCTTTTGCTGGTGATCCATTTTTTGAGCAATTTTTTAGTCGGTTTCAAAATAATTTGCCGGTACGTAAACAATCTTCATTAGGATCTGGAGTGATTGTTGATGCGCGTGGTTTAATCGTTACAAATTACCATGTCATTAAAGATGCAAATAAAATTAAAGTTGCTCTTTCTGATGGGCGGGAATTTGAAAGTAAGATTATGTTAAAGGACGAAGCAACGGATATTGCGGTGCTTGAAATTGATGCAAAAGGTGCTCAGTTTCCCGTTCTTTCTTTGGGAGATTCTGATGCAGTTGAAGTTGGTGATCTTGTTTTAGCAATAGGTAATCCTTTTGGTGTTGGTCAAACTGTTACAAGTGGTATTGTTTCAGCGCAAGCGCGTACACGTGTTGGTATTTCTGATTTTGACTTTTTTATTCAAACAGATGCAGCCATTAATCCTGGGAATTCTGGTGGCGCTTTAATTGATATGAAAGGGCAGTTAATTGGGATTAATACGGCTATTTATTCGCGTTCAGGGGGCTCTGTAGGAATTGGTTTTGCCATTCCAGCAAATCTTGTAAAAGTAATGCTTGATACGGTCAGGCGTGGCGGGAAGTATTTTATACCACCTTATATTGGTGCATCTTTTCAAAATGTTACGCCTGATATTGCTGGTGGTTTAGGTCTAGAGCATCCTTATGGCGCTCTCGTCGTTGAAATTGCCAAAGATAGTCCTGCTGCAAAGGCTGGTTTGAAAGTAGGCGATGTCATTTTGAGTGTGCAAGGGGTGCGCGTTGAGAGCCCAGATGGCCTTGGATATCGTTTGATGACATCTGGCGTTGGGCGCAGCCTTGTTTTAGAATATTTACGAAGTGGAAAAATTTTAAATACACAAATAACTGTTTCATCAATACCAGCATCTGCATTTTCAAAATCTGAAAAGATTACGGGTGATGGGCCTCTTTCTGGTGCTGAAGTATTAGATTTAACACCACAAAATAGTCGGCATTTTCACCTTCCTATATCAGTAAAAGGTGTTGTGATTACTAATCTTGATGAGGCGAGCAATGCTGCTGGAATTTTTCGTCCAGGAGATATTTTGCGTGTTGTTAATGGACATCATATTCAAACGGTGAGTCAGTTAAAGAAAATTCTTGGGCAAAATCGCCCCAATATGTGGCAATTGGAGTATGAACGTGATGGAATGTATATCCGCCAGTTTATTCGTTGAGGTTTTTTTTGAATAAAGATTTTTTTACTTTGTCTTCTGATCTTCAGATTCATAAAAATCGCCCGCTTGCAGAAAAAATGCGTCCTCGTTCTCTTAATGATGTCATAGGACAAAATCATTTGCTGGGAGAAAAGGGGATAGTTTCACGTATGCTGGCAACGAGCTCTATGAATTCAATGATTTTTTGGGGGCCTCCAGGGACAGGAAAAACAACGGTTGCGCGTTTATTAGCGCTTGAAACAAATTTTGCTTTTGAACAAGTTTCTGCTATTTTTACAGGGGTTTCTGAGCTTAAAAAAATTTTTGAAGTTGCTCAGGCACGTTTTATGTCTGGATGTCAAACTCTTCTCTTTGTTGATGAAATTCATCGGTTCAATCGTGCGCAGCAGGATAGTTTTCTTCCCGTTATGGAAGATGGTACTATCATTCTTATAGGAGCAACAACGGAAAATCCTTCTTTTGAACTTAATGCGGCTCTTCTTTCTCGTGCTCGTGTTTTGCCGTTTCTTTCCCATGATAATGAAAGTCTGAGCATTCTTTTAAAACGTGCTGAGGAAATGCAAGGAAAACGTCTTCCTGTGAGTGATGAGGCGAGGGATGTTTTAATAGAAATGTCTGATGGTGATGCACGGGCAGCGTTAACATTGGCAGAAGAAGTTTGGTGTGTTGCACGAGAGGGGGAAATATTTGATACTGTTACTTTGCAAGAAATTATTCAGCGTCGTGCACCGATTTATGATAAGGGGCAAGAGGGACATTATAATCTTATTTCGGCATTGCATAAATCGGTTCGTGGTTCTGATCCTGATGCTGCACTTTATTATTTAGCGCGTATGTTTGATGCCGGTGAAGATCCTCTCTATATTGGGAGAAGATTGGTGCGTATGGCTGTTGAAGATGTTGGTTTGGCAGATCCACAAGCTCTTGTTATTTGTAATGCAGCAAAAGATGCTTACGATTATTTAGGCTCTCCAGAGGGAGAACTCGCTTTGGCGCAAGCATGTCTTTATGTTGCAACTGCACCGAAATCAAATGCAACATATCTTGCCTATAAAGCAGCTATGCATTGTGCACGCAAAAACGGTTCTTTGCCTCCTCCTCGGTACATTCTTAATGCGCCTACAAAATTTATGAAGGAAGAAGGGTATGGGTATGGCTATCGTTATGACCATGATGAACCAGATGCTTTTTCAGGGCAGGAATATTTTCCTGAAAAACTAGGGCGTCAGAGCTATTATCAACCCGTTGAGCGTGGTTTTGAACGGGAAATTGCAAAACGTCTTGAGTGGTGGCAGCAATTGCGCAAAAAACGAGCCAATCAAAAATGAACTTTTCATTGAGATAAGTTTGTTATTGGTTCTGATTAATTGTTCATGCGTAATGTGATTGTAATTCTTTTAACAGTTTCGGCTACGCTTTAAATGCTTTTTATTTTTTATAGAGAGAAAAGTTTTCTTTTTGCTATAAAAATTTATATATGTTTAAAGTACAGATTTAAGAAATACTTTCTCTCGCCTTCATTTATAGATTGTCTTGTATTTATGATTTTTGTTATGTGTGAGGTATAGCAATTTTGATGAAACATGCGTTTTAGGTTTATCAAGAACGAGAAATTAATGATGAGATATGTTTTTTTAAATGTTTTAAAAAATATAAGAAAGTTTGCTTTTTAGAGAAGCGTGTTGAAATTTAAATTGTTTCTTTTTTAGAGGAGAGATATAAATATGCTGAATTTCTCTTCTGCTAGGTATTTTGTCGGAGTGTATTTTATGTCATAACATAAAGAAATAGCAAATTTCTTTAGTCGTGATCATGGGATGTTGTGGACATAAGGTGAAGGTGGTAAAGGAAATAGTCTGTGAAAATCTAAACTCAAGGCTTTAGGTAAGTTCAAATAACAGTGTACACTGAGTGTTGGATTATTGTGAATCGATCAAGGATATAGTCGTGGATAAAACAAAAGCTCTCGATGCTGCTCTTTCACAAATTGAACGTTCTTTTGGTAAAGGCTCCATTATGCGTCTTGGGCAAAAAGAGCAGGTTGTTGAAATTGAAACAATTTCAACGGGGTCATTATCCTTGGATATTGCTCTGGGTGTTGGTGGATTACCCAAGGGGCGTATTGTTGAGATTTATGGACCAGAAAGTTCTGGAAAAACAACATTGGCACTTCATGCTATTGCTGAAGCACAGAAAATTGGTGGGATTTGTGCTTTTATTGATGCTGAGCATGCTCTTGATCCTATTTATGCGCGAAAGCTCGGTGTTGATTTAGAAAATTTGTTTATTTCTCAGCCAGATACCGGTGAACAGGCATTGGAAATTACAGAAACATTGGTTCGTTCTGGTGCTGTTGATGTGCTTGTTGTTGATTCTGTAGCAGCTTTAACGCCGCGTGCAGAAATTGAAGGTGAAATGGGTGATGCGTTACCAGGATTGCAAGCACGCTTAATGAGTAAAGCTTTACGAAAACTCACGGCTTCTATTTTTCGCTCTAACTGTATGGTAATTTTTATTAATCAAATTCGCATGAAAATTGGTGTGATGTTTGGTTCTCCTGAAACGACAACAGGTGGAAATGCTTTAAAGTTTTATGCTTCTGTTCGTTTGGATATTCGCCGCATTGGCTCCATTAAAGATCGGGATATGATTGTTGGAAATCAGACGCGTGTTAAAGTGGTTAAAAATAAATTGGCGCCTCCTTTCAAACAAGTAGAGTTTGACATTATTTATGGGGAAGGTATTTCCAAAGTCGGTGAGTTGATTGATTTAGGAGTCAAAGTTGGTATTGTTGAAAAATCTGGTGCATGGTTTTCTTATAATTCCCAACGTTTAGGGCAGGGACGTGAGAATGCGAAGCAGTTTTTACGCCAACATCCAGAAATTGCTGCAGAAATCGAAACAGCTTTGCGTCAAAATGCTGGTTTGATTGCCATTGAGCTGTTAGAAAATGCAGGGGCAGATACGACAGAAAGTGATGAAGCAATTTGAGGCAATATTTATTTAAGCATAAGTGCTTTATTTAAGATTCTTTCTGTTTTAATTTGTGAGAATTTTTAAATATAAGATCGCTTATTTCTCAGTTTTTTTAATAAATATCCCACTCTTTGGTTAAATTGACTCCATGCACGGCAAGAGAATATTTAGTGAGGAGGAGTTTTGTTTTATGCTGTATTGAGCAGGTGTTTATATGAATAGTGTTAATCATATCCGGTCAACTTTCCTGAATTATTTTCATCTTAAGAGGCATAAAGTTGTTTCTTCTAGCCCGCTTGTTCCGCGTAATGATCCCACACTTATGTTTACAAATGCGGGAATGGTGCAGTTTAAAAATGTTTTTACAGGGCTTGAACAGCGTCCTTATAAACAGGCGACAACAGCACAAAAATGTGTCCGTGCGGGTGGAAAGCATAATGATCTTGACAATGTTGGCTATACGGCACGCCATCATACGTTTTTTGAGATGTTGGGTAATTTTTCTTTTGGTGATTATTTCAAAGAAGAAGCCATTTTTTTATCGTGGGACCTTTTAACAAAGGAATTTTTTCTGCCCAAAGATAAATTGTTGGTGACCGTTTATCAGAGTGATGATGTTGCTGCTGAACTGTGGCGTAAAATTTCAGGACTTCCAGACGAAAAAATTGTCCGTATTGCGACGGCTGATAATTTTTGGTCAATGGGAGAAACGGGTCCTTGTGGTCCTTGTTCGGAGATTTTTTATGATCATGGTGATGAAATATGGGGAGGACCTCCTGGAAGTACGAATGAGGATGGTGATCGCTTTATTGAGATTTGGAATCTTGTTTTCATGCAATATGAGCAGCTTAGCAAGCAAGAGCGTGTTGAATTACCTCATCCTTCTATCGATACAGGTATGGGATTAGAGCGTATTGCTGCTATTTTACAGGGTGTGCATGATAATTATGACATTGATCTTTTTTGCGCGTTGATTGCTGCATCAGAGGAAATTACAGGGATTGAGGCAAAGGGTGATTTTATTGTCAGTCATCGTGTTATTGCTGATCATCTTCGCTCATGCGCATTTTTGATTGCGGATGGCGTTCTTCCTTCTAATGAGGGAAGAGGGTATGTTTTACGTCGCATTATGCGTCGTGCTATGCGTCATGCACATCTTCTTGGTGCTAAAGAGCCCTTAATGTGGCGACTTTTTCCTGCTCTCATTCGCGAAATGGGACAAGCTTATCCTGAATTGGTGCGGGCTGAAGCTTTGATTGTAGAAACTTTAAAATTAGAAGAAATACGTTTTCGTAAAACACTTGAACGAGGGCTTGGTTTGTTAAATGAAGCAAGTATCCATCTTAAAGAAGGGGAGCATTTAAATGGTGAAGTTGCTTTCAAGCTTTATGATACCTATGGTTTTCCAATTGATTTGACGCAGGATGTTCTTCGGCGTCGTGGAATATCTGTTGATGTTGATGCCTTTGACAAAGCAATGGAACGCCAGAAAGAGGAAGCACGTGCCAATTGGTCTGGTTCTGGTGAAGCTCTAACGGAGACAGTTTGGTTTTCTGTTCGTGAGAAGTTTGGAGCTACAGAATTTTTGGGTTATGAAATAGAAAAAGCTGAGGGCATTATTACTGCTCTTGTGTATGATGGTAAAATCGTTGATGATGTTTCTGCTGGGCAGAAGGCTATTCTTGTGGTGAATCAGACACCCTTTTATGGTGAATCGGGTGGGCAGATAGGTGATAGTGGTATCATTTCGGGTGAAAATTTTATTTTTGAAGTGCATGATACCCAGAAAAGAGCTGATGGTGTTATTATTCATATTGGAGAGGTTAAATCTGGTCAGGCAAAGAGGTCTGATTGTGTGGAATTAATCATTGATAGTGTTCGTCGTAAAAAAATTCGCGCTAACCATTCTGCTACCCATTTATTGCACGAAGCTTTACGTCAGATATTGGGATCTCATGTTACCCAGAAGGGCTCTTTTGTGTCGCCGGAGCGGTTGCGTTTTGATTTTTCTCATCCCAAATCCGTTTCTTTGGAAGAATTAAAAAAAATAGAAGATTTAGCAAATGACATTGTTTTGCAAAATAGTGCGATAACAACACGCCTTATGATGGTGGATGATGCAATTTTTGAAGGAGCGATAGCACTCTTTGGGGAAAAATATGGTGATGAAGTGCGTGTTGTTTCTATGGGGGATCCGCTTGAAAAAGGAGAAGCCAAAAGGCATTGGTCCATTGAGCTTTGTGGAGGGACACATGCGAAAAGAACGGGGGATATTGGTTTGATTCATATTGTTTCTGAAAGTTCTGTAGCCTCTGGAGTGCGTCGTATTGAAGCTTTAACAGGCTCAGCAGCACGTCTTTATCTTAGCCGCCAAGATGCGCGCATCCGTGAAATTGCTGATCTTTTAAAAACTTCTTCTGCTGGACTGGAAGAACGGATTCAAAATTTACTTGAGGATCGTCGTAAGCTTGAAAAAGAGTTGAATGATGTACGCAAAAAAATAATGATGTGTGGTGGGGCGATACAGCGTGGCCAAGAAGATATTAGCATCATCAGTGGTATTTCTTTTATGGGACGTGTTGTGAGCAATATTGCTCCGCGGGATCTTAAGGGGTTAGTTGATTCTGGTAAGAAACAGATTGGATCTGGGGTTGTAGCTTTTATCAGTATTTCAGAGGATGGCAAGGGAAGTGCTGTTGTTGGCGTTACGGATGATTTAACGGATAAATTGAATGCTGTTGAGCTTGTTCGTATTCTTTCATCTGTTCTTGGTGGGAAAGGTGGTGGAGGGCGTTCTGATATGGCGCAAGCGGGTGGTCCTGAGGGTAGCAAGGCTGATGAAGCACTTGCGGCATTAAAAGTAGCTCTTGAAAGATAATTTCTGATTTATGGTGTTTCTCGTTGGGATTTTTGTGGGGGTTTTCGTATATTCGATAGTTTTTTTGCGTAAAGATAGAAAGGTGATTTTATGATGCCATAGCTTCATGTAAGGGGATAACCTTTTTATCCTCTTCTTCACTTCCTGGTTGATTAATCGTTAAACCACTTGTTTTTAAGAGTTCATAGAAACGGCCACCTTTATCGATTAATTCTTGAAAACTTCCTTTTTCAATTAAATGGCCCTGTTCTAGAAAAAGTACAATATCGGCATTGCGTATTGTTGAAAGGCGGTGTGCAATAATAAAAGTAGTACGGTTATGACTGATGCACTCAAGAGCATCTTTCACGCGTGCCTCTGTTTCAACATCAAGAGCACTGGTTGCTTCGTCTAGAATAAGAATAGGAGAATTTTTTAAAACAGCACGCGCGATTGCTACTCTTTGCTTTTCTCCACCTGATAATTGAGAACCTTGTTCGCCAACCATTGTGTTATAACGATCGGTTTTTTTGAGAATAAAATCATGAGCAGCTGCTATTTTTGCTGCTTCATAAAGCTCTCCATTTGTTGCATTTTCTCTTCCTATTGAGATGTTATCGTGAATGCTACGGTTGAAAAGACCTGCATCTTGAAACACTGTTGCTAAAGACTTTCGTAAGGATTCACGATTAACAGAGCTTATATTTATTCCGTCAATGGAGATATATCCGAATGTTGGGTCGTACACACGCTGCAAGAGATTGATTAATGTTGTTTTACCAGCGCCTGTTGGTCCTACAATCGCAACAGTTTGTCCTGTTTTAACTTCAAAGGAAATGTCAAAAATGCCCTGAGAAGAATTTGGAAATTTGTAAGTCACGTGGTGAAATTGTATTGCACCTTTAACATTTTGGAGTGAAGGAAGATTTTCAGGCTCTTTGATCTGGAAGGTTGAGTCTTCCATTGCAAAGAATTCCTGTAGTTTTGCTTGTGAGGATACGGTTAGATTAATAAAACTGCTCATTTGATCCAGACGACCGATCATTAATTGTGCGAATCCAACAAAAGCAACAACTTCACCTACACGTAATTGACCTTTTGCTACAAAAAAAGCGCCAAGAAGAAGAACACAAACTATTGAAATGGTTGAGGCCATTCGATTTAAGCCACTGGCAAGAGCCCACCAATTGAGAACAGGATTTTGTGCTTTAAGAAGATCATTTGTGTGCTGAAGCAATGTGGAAGTTTCTTCCTTTATTAGGTTATAACTTTGTACAACGGAAACATTAGAGATTGAATCTGTGATATGTTTAAAAAGGTTGTGATGATAGCATTCTACAGCGGCTTGTCCGTCTTTTGTTTTTCGCATGACTAAACGTGCAATCAATACATAGATGATGGCAAGCACTACCAAGACTGTTGAAAGGCGCCAATTCATGTTAAAAGCTATGGGAATAAGAACGAATAAGGCAAGAAGAGTTGAGAGATGTTGACGCATAAAATCAAGCCATATTGTTGCCATAGCGTCTACAGCACGCAAAAGTGTATGAAGAGCGTTAGAGGTCCCACGCTGTTGATGCCAGGTTAAAGGCATAGCGATAATACGTTGAAAGGATTCCGTTAAAACAGTTAGGCGACGTCTATGGGCCAAACGGTCAGCACTGCGTGCAACAAGAATATAAGCAATAATATGAAAAAAACCAAAACATATCCAAATTGTAAGGGTAAGAATAATAGCTTTTTTCTCTGCAATAGCATCAATGACGCGCCCAAATAAAATAGGTTCGGCAATGGTGATAAGAGCCAATATAACATTCGCACTACAGATTAAAAAAGATGCATTTTTTTCTTTGTTTAGATAAGTGAGGACGCGCACATAGGTTTTAAATAAAAGCACAGGCGGTTATCTCCACTCGCTATTGCATTATAACTTTTATAATCGCTTACATTTAGGTTAATAAAATGTAAAGGTTAAGAAAAGGCAATTTTAGATACTCATTGTAATATGGTGTGATAAAACCAATTTTCTAGAATACGTTTTTTGCGTTTATAGAGATAAAGTATAAAACGGATCAATAAAATTATTAAGTTAGGGAATTTGTATGGCAGGTGTAGAAATAAAAAAGGTTAAGGCAGACGAGAGCGGCATGCGCTTAGATCGCTGGTTTAAAGTGCATTATCCAGGAATTGGATTTGGGCATTTACAAAAATTGTTGCGTTCTGGACAGATACGAATTGATGGAGGGCGTGTGAAAGCTGATACACGTATTTTCACAGGCCAAACTGTGCGTGTACCGCCTTTACTTGTTGAAGATAAGGAAAGCTTTCCAGTAACGGATAAAACAATTCGGGGACAGGATGATGAAACCATTTTAAAAAAAATGCTGCTCTATGAAGATCCAAAGATTTTTGTTTTTAACAAACCAGCAGGTCTTGCTGTACAAGGTGGATCTGGTTTAACACGCCATATGGATAGTATGCTTGAGGTATGGCGTAATAAAAAAGGTGAAAAACCACGTTTGGTTCATCGTCTTGATCGTGAAACATCAGGTGTGCTTATTGTTGCGCGGTCAAGAGGGGTCGCGCAAGCTTTAACGGCTGCTTTTAGAACACGCGAAACCAAAAAGACTTATTGGGCTTTGGTTCGCGGTGTGCCTAAAAAAAAGCAAGATAAAATTTCAACGTGGATGGTTAAGGAAGTGACTGCCCAAGGTGATAAAATGCGGGTTTGTGAACATGGGGTGTCAGATTCTTATCATGCGATTTCTTATTATCGCATTTTAGATACTCGAGGGAGAGCTCTCTCATGGCTTGAAATGGAACCTTATACGGGGAGAACACATCAGCTGCGTGTACATGCTGCTCATATGAATCATCCTATCATTGGTGATGCAAAATATTTTTTTTCCGATAATAATTGGACGTTGCCAGGGGGAATTCAAAATCGCCTTCATCTTCATGCACGCCGAATTCGTATTCCTCATCCTTCAGGAGGGATATTAGATATCGTTGCTCCTTTGCCACTTCATATGCTACAAAGCTTTAATCTTTTGGCTTTTAATGAGAATGATGGTGATACAGAATAAGTTTTTTATTCTGTTATGACGTACAGCACTATCGTTTAGGGTGATGATATCAAATAGAAATTACGATGGGGAATATATGAGACGAATGATGAGGGTGCTTTTGCAGCTGAAAGATGTGCAGATGAGTAAAACAGTATTAAGTTAGATTAGAATTGGTAAGAACTTTTTCTTTCTTTAGGATAGGGAAAGAAAAAAACTTAAACCTTAAGCAGATATATAGAGCTTTGAAAAAATATTTTTTTGATGTCAGAGGCGAAACAATATGCGTGAAATTTTGAATCATTTTGATAGTCCCTTGAATAAAAATAGTTCTGTTCAGAAAACTCAAAATCTTTCATGCCAACCATTACCAAAACGATTTTATAAGGAAGTGAAAATCGTTTGTGAGGAGGAGGGGGTTTCTCTGTTGTTGGATGGATGTCCGGTTAAGACACCAGCAAAGCGCCATTTTCTTGTACCAACGAAAGTCTTTGCTAAATTTGTTGCGCAAGAATTTGAGAGCCAAAAGCAAGTTATTGATCCAGCAAAGATGCCTATGACGCGTCTTGTTAACACAGTTATTGATGGCATTGCTGATGATATGCAAGTTGTTTTTGAAGATTTGTTGCGTTTTGTCACCTGTGATATGATCTTTTATCGTGCACAAACACCAAAAGAGTTGGTAAATCGGCAATGTGAACAGTGGAATCCCTTATTGGATTGGGCAGAAGAAAAACTTGGAGCGCGTTTTCATGTAACAGAGGGACTTATGTATGTAGAGCAATCACGTGAAGCACTTCAAGCGGTAAGCAATTATCTACGTAAAGTGGAGTCTCCTTATATGCTTGCTGCACTTCATACAATGACAACTTTAACGGGATCAGCTCTTATTGCGCTTGCTGTTATGGCAGAAAAAATAAATGCAGAATACGCCTGGTCTGTTGCCCATTTAGATGAAGATTGGATGATAGAGCAATGGGGCGTGGATGAAGAAGCAATGGCGCATCGTGCTCATAAAAAAATCGAATTCGATGCTGCTGCTACAGTCATGACAGCTTGTTTGTAAGAATAAGTTTACTCGCACCTTTTTCTCAATTATAGTATTTTTGTAATTTTCTGAGGATTGACTTTTATTTTTTCAAGTCCAGGAAATGCTTCACTGGTGATGTTTAAGATTGCCTCATCATTTCCACGGATGAAATACCACTTATTATTGTCAAAAAGGGCAATAATCTCAGTTTGAATAGAGCACTTTTTCCCAGCATTTGTTTTTGTGACAAACTCTACAGGTATAACGAAATAGGGGATACCATTATCAAGTTTCCCTTCACGTTTTTGCTTTTGGTCAATGTGGATACTCTCAATTTTATAATTTTTTGCCAATCGTTCTATTTGGCTTTTCATGATATGTTGGAATTGTGACTTACTGAATTTTTTTTTGGCTGTTAAGCTGTTGATAATTTGCGGAGGAATAGCGTTTAAAATAGCATTTGCATCGGCATTTTGAATCGCTTTGCTGTAAGCAAAAGCTGCTTGTTCAAGAGTTATCAGTTTTTGATTTGTAATCGTAGAAGCTTGAGTTATCGATAGATTAGAGGCAATGCATAAAAGAATGGAAAATAGAGAACAAATTCGCAGCATTAGAAACCTTGTGAATTAATTGGAATGGATTCTATCAGAATTATAAAGGAAAAGTATGCTTGCAAAAAGCCACTTATGCTTTTTAATAAGATATATATCCACAAAAATGGAGGCTTTAACTCCATTTAAACATCAAAAAGAATAAACTTATAATTCTTTAAACAGAATAGTACATATCAAATTCGACAGGATGGGGTGTTGTTTCATAACGTAAAACTTCTTGCATTTTTATTTGAATGAAAGAATTAATTTGATCATCATCAAAAACGTCTCCAGCTTTCAGAAAACTACGATCTTTATCGAGTGCTTCAAGCGCTTCGCGCAGATTTCCTGAGACTGTAGGGATTTCTTTAAGCTCTTTTAAAGGAAGATCATAAAGATCTTTATCCATAGCGTGTCCAGGGTGAATTTTATTTTTGATTCCATCAAGGCCAGCCATTAAGAGTGCTGCAAATGCTAAGTAGGGATTTGCTGTTGGGTCTGGAAAACGTACTTCTACCCGCTTTGAGTTTGGCGAATGGCTCATTGGAATACGACAAGATGCAGAACGATTGCGTGCAGAATAAGCAAGCAGGACGGGAGCTTCATAACCAGGTACTAAACGCTTATAGGAGTTTGTGGATGGATTTGTGAAGGCATTGATTGCTTTTGCATGCTTAATGATGCCACCGATAAAAAATAAGCAGGTTTCAGATAGTCCGGCATACTCATTGCCTGCAAAGATTGGTTTGCCATCTTTCCAGATGGACATATGAACATGCATGCCGGAACCATTGTCACCAAAAATAGGTTTTGGCATGAAAGTTGCTGTTTTTCCATAGCTATTTGCTATTTGATGCACAACATATTTAAAAATTTGCATCTTATCTGCTTCACGAACAAGCGTATCAAAACGAATACCCAATTCATGCTGTCCTGCTGCTACTTCGTGATGATGTTTTTCAACACGGACTCCCATATCTTTGAGCGCCGTGAGCATTTCAGAGCGCATATCTTGGCAAGAATCAACAGGAGGAACGGGAAGATACCCCCCTTTCATTCGTGGACGATGGCCAAGATTGCCCATCTCATATTCCGTATCATCATTGGATGGAAGTTCACTTGAATCCAGTTTAAATCCTGTATTGTAAGGATCTGTTTTATAACGTACATCATCAAAGATAAAAAACTCTGCTTCTGGACCTATATTGATTGTATCCCCTATATTTAAAGATTTCATATAAACTTCAGCTCTCTTGGCGATAGAACGAGGATCTCTACGGTAAAACTCCCCAGAAACAGGATCGAGTACGTCACAGAATATAACTAAGGTAGATTGCGCGAAAAAAGGATCAATATGTGCTGTTTCTGGATCGGGCATTAAAACCATGTCAGATTCATTAATTGTTTTCCATCCGGAAATTGAAGAACCATCAAACATAACTCCATCGCTAAATGTATCTTCACTGATTTCTGCGATATCCATTGTGACATGGTGCAACTTTCCTCGCGGATCGGTAAAGCGTAGATCAACAAAACGGATTTCGTTGTCTGCAATCTGTTTGATAATATCTGAGGCAGTTGTCATATTCAATTTCCTTATATGGTATCGAGATGTATAAACGAGATGTATAAAAAAGCGATAAAAATTTTGTCGTTATTTGTTAAAGGGCATCAATTCCAGATTCATCAGTACCTATACGAATGGCATCATCAATGGAAAAAATAAATATTTTTCCATCTCCGATATGTTTTGTTTGAGCTGCTTTACGTATCGTGTTAACGGCTTGTTCCAGTCTTTCATCTGAAACAACAATCTCAATTTTTACTTTAGGTAAAAAATCAACGACATATTTAGCACCACGATAGAGTTCTGTATGTTCTTTTTGGCGACCAAAACCTTTCGCTTCTGTTACTGTAATACCATCTAAGCCAATTTTTTGAAGCGCTTCTTTCACTTCATCAAGTTTGAAGGGTTTTATGATGGCTTCAATTTTTTTCATGCTGAAATTATCTCCAACTTATTTTGTCTTTTTAGACTGCATCACATTATATTGGCAACTGTGAGATGTCCAACAGATAGTTTGTACACAAAAAGTCGCATATTATTTCATTTAAGATATTTTGTGGAGAAAGTTTTTTACCATAATACTAAGTGAAGTGCTATTGCTCCTGTGAAACATATCTTTAAAGCTCGTAGAAAATAAAAATAATACAATAAGAGATGTTTGGTGTTTTCAAACTCTATCTCATTTTCATTTTATAATAGGAATATCTTTGAAAATTGGAATGATATCAAGATCAACGCTGTAAAATTTCTTTTAGAAATTTTCCCGTATAGGAAGCTGGAACATGAATGATATCTTCAGGACGACCAATTGCAACAATTTCACCACCACGATCTCCACCTTCTGGTCCTAGGTCAATAATCCAGTCAGCGGTTTTTATAACTTCAAGATTATGTTCAATGATGAGAACTGTATTGCCTTGCTCGACAAGTTCATGGAGCACTTCAAGGAGTTTAGAAATATCGTGGAAATGTAAACCTGTGGTTGGTTCGTCTAAAATGTAGAGTGTACGTCCTGTTGTTTTACGTGAGAGCTCTTTAGCGAGTTTTACGCGTTGGGCTTCACCACCAGAAAGCGTTGTAGCTTGTTGCCCTACTTTGATATAGCCAAGCCCGACTTTCATGAGTGTTTTTAATTTGTTATGAATGTTGGGAACAGCTTGGAAAAATTCTTCAGCCTTTTCGATGGTCATATCCAAAATATCGGCGATGGATTGCCCTTTAAATTTTACTTCTAGTGTTTCTCGATTATAGCGTTTTCCTTGGCAAACATCGCAAGTAACATAAACATCAGGTAAAAAATGCATTTCAATTTTAATAACTCCATCACCTTGACAGGCTTCGCAACGCCCTCCCTTAACATTAAAAGAAAAACGTCCTGCTTGATAACCGCGCGCTTTTGATTCTGGAAGTTCGGCAAACCATTCGCGAATTGGAGTGAAAGTACCTGTATAAGTTGCAGGATTAGAGCGTGGAGTGCGTCCAATAGGTGATTGATTGATATCAATGACCTTATCGAGAAATCCTAATCCTTCAATTTTGTCATAGGTTGCGGGGCTGTGATGAGAGCCCATGATATGATGTGAGGCAGCTTTGAAAAGCGTTTCAATAAGAAATGTTGATTTTCCTCCACCTGAAACGCCAGTGATGCACGTGAAAGTTCCAAGAGGGATGTTCGCACTGATATTTTTGAGGTTATTTCCACGGGCTCCTATGATTTTAAGTATTTTTGATTTTGATATTTTGCGCCGTTGAGGAGGCACTTTAATAGCCATTTTTCCTGAAAGATATTGGCCTGTAAGAGAGGATGGATTTTCTATAATTTCTTGTGGGCTACCTTGTGCTATGATTTCTCCACCATGAACACCTGCAGCAGGCCCCATATCAACCACATGGTCTGCTGTGCGAATAGCATCTTCATCATGTTCAACAACAATAACTGTATTGCCAAGATCACGCAGATGGTGCAGCATCTTCAAAAGGCGTTCATTATCGCGTTGATGTAAACCAATGGAGGGTTCATCTAAGATATAAAGAACACCTGTTAGACCAGAACCAATCTGCGATGCTAACCGAATACGTTGGCTTTCTCCCCCTGAAAGGGTGCCTGAATTTCGAGATAAGGTAAGATATTCAAGTCCTACATGGTTTAAAAAAGCGAGGCGTTCACGGATTTCTTTTAAAATACGCATTGCTATATTGCGTTGTTTTTCCGTGAGATATTGATGAATATTGGCGAACCAATCATCGGCTTTTAGGATAGAAAGCTCTGATATCTGCCCAATATGCATACCGTGAATTTTTACAGCTAGTGCTTCTGGTTTTAAACGGTAACCACGACAAGCGGGACAGGGAGAAGAAGACATATAACGCTCAATTTCTTCACGTAACCATGCAGAATCCGCTTCTTTCCATCGTCGCTCCATATTGGGGATAATTCCTTCAAAATATTGAGTTTTTTTCTGCGAGCTAGAATCGTTTCTGTAAATAAAGGAGTTTTCTTTTCCTTGTGTACCGTAAAGAATGGCATGTTGTGCTTTATTGGAGAGATCACACCATTTATCTGTGTGCTTAAATCCGTAAATTTTTCCTAGTACTTCTAAGGCTTGGCTGTAGTATGGTGAGGATGATTTAGACCAAGGTGCAATGGCTCCATCTTTTAAGGTAAGATTTTTATTGGGGACAATTTTTATTGGGTCTATTGCCTTTTTGATGCCAAGTCCATCGCAAAGAGGGCAAGCGCCAAAAGGGTTATTGAATGAAAAAAGTCGTGGTTCAATTTCAGGAATAGAAAATCCAGAGATTGGGCAAGCAAATCTTTCTGAAAAAATAAGTCGCTTGTGCGTTTCATTTTTTGATTTATGAGCAGACTCCTTTGTGGCTTCTTTTTGTGCCAAAGGCTGATCTGCTATTTCCACAACAGCAATCCCATTTGCAAGCTGTAAACAGGTTTCTATACTATCCGCTAAACGAGAGGCAATGTCATTGTTGATAACAATACGGTCTACCACCACATCTATGTCATGTTTATATTTTTTATCAAGAGGAGGAATGTCAGGAATTTCATAGAATTTTCCATCCACTTTCGTGCGCTGAAAGCCTTTTTTTAAGAGCTCGCTTAGCTCTTTTTTATATTCTCCTTTTCGCCCTCGCACCAGAGGAGCCATAATAAAAATTCGTGTACCTTCTGGTAAAGACATAATTTGATCAACCATTTGGCTTACTGTCTGACTTTCAATGGGGCGTCCTGTAGCAGGGGAATAAGGAATACCAATACGTGCAAAGAGGAGACGCATATAGTCGTGGATTTCAGTGACAGTGCCAACTGTTGAACGTGGGTTGCGGCTGGTGGTTTTTTGTTCAATGGAGATAGCTGGAGAAAGGCCATCTATGCGGTCAACATCTGGTTTTTGCATCACTTCCAGAAATTGGCGGGCATAAGCAGAAAGGCTTTCAACATAACGACGTTGACCTTCGGCATAAATGGTATCAAAAGCTAAAGAAGACTTTCCTGAGCCAGAAAGCCCTGTGATAACAATGAGTTTATCACGAGGTAGATCGAGATCAATATTTTTAAGGTTGTGCTCACGCGCACCGCGAATAGAGATGTATTTTTGAAGAGCCATATTTTATCCTTGGCGTATGTGACACAAACTGAGCAATCTAAAATAGCATAAAACTGTTTTTCAGAATTACAATGTTTTTCATGACTTTAACGCAGATAAAGAGTATAAGTTATGTGAAAATAAATTGGAAAAAACAGCTTTTTATTTTTTGATAATGAAATAAACTATGCGTTGTTAGCATCTTTTGTTATAATTATACGATACGATATTTTGGAAAGGGTAGCAAAATCCATATTGAAGGCCAATTGCAGATATGCAAAGGACAAGGTCAAGACGATAGTGACCTCATACAACAAAAATTGTTTGCGAATTAAAATTGTGGAGTTTATGCGATGGCTGGTAGCCTTAATAAAGTTATTTTGATTGGTAATCTTGGCGCAGATCCTGAGATACGCCGTTTGAATTCTGGTGACCAAGTAGCAAATTTACGTATTGCTACCTCAGAAAGTTGGCGTGATCGTAATACAAATGAACGTAAAGAACGAACGGAGTGGCATAATATCGTTATTTTTAATGAAAACCTTGTCAAAGTTGTAGAGCAATATTTAAAAAAAGGCAGCAAAATCTACATTGAAGGTCAGTTGCAAACACGAAAATGGCAAGATCAAAATGGCAATGACCGTTATACAACAGAGATTGTCTTGCAAAAATACCGTGGTGAATTACAAATGCTTGATGGACGGGGAGGAGCTGGTGGAGAGCAAATGCAAGGAGCAAATCAGGCAGGGAGCAGTTATGGCAGTGGTGGTTTTGGCGATAGTGGTTTTCATCAAAAAAATGCTTTTGGTCAAAATAATAGCCAGTCAGAAGAAAGCTTTTCACATAAATTAGATGATGAAGTACCTTTTTAATAGCTTTTAAGCTGCTGTATTATTATCGTGTTTTTTGTTTCTTTTAAGATTTTTAAAGTTTAGGAAATTCTAAATCTTGAGTATTTTATCTATGATTTTAACGATAAGTAAATAACACGTTGAAAATTATTGTTAAATTTCTTTTCTGTTGTGGGAGAGAAATTAGCATTTTTTTGCATTTTTCGATATAAACAAAGCAAAGTGATTCTTTTTTGAAAGTCTTGAAGCTGTGACCGATCTTACTCCACACCCAGAACGTGATGTGCTGACCGGTATTGAACCAATCAGTATTATTGATGAAATGCAACGCTCCTATCTCGATTATGCGATGAGCGTGATTGTTTCGCGTGCTCTTCCTGATGTACGTGATGGTCTTAAACCTGTTCATCGGCGTATTCTTCATGCTATGAATGAAATGGGGCTTTCTTTCAATAAGCCTTATCGTAAGTCTGCTGGGGTTGTTGGTGAGGTTATGGGAAAGTTCCATCCCCATGGTGATGCTTCAATTTATGATGCTTTGGTGCGTATGGCACAGGATTTTTCTTTGCGCAATCCGTTGATTGATGGTCAGGGGAACTTCGGTTCTGTTGATGGTGATCCACCAGCAGCAATGCGTTATACAGAATGTCGTTTAGAAAAAGTTTCAGAGCAGCTGTTAGCTGATATTGATAAAGAGACGGTTGATTTTCAGGATAATTATGATGGGCGTGAGCGTGAACCAGTCGTTTTACCAGCACGTTTTCCTAATCTTTTGGTTAATGGATCAGGTGGTATTGCTGTGGGAATGGCAACCAATATTCCGCCCCATAATCTTGGTGAAGTCGTTGATGGTTGTATCGCCCTGATTGATGATCCGGGTATCACTCTTGATAAGATCATTAAAATCATTCCAGGTCCTGATTTTCCCACGGGTGGTATTATTCTTGGTCATTCCGGTATTCGTTCAGCTTATGAAACAGGGCGTGGTTCAGTTATTATGCGCGCTAAAGTTGATATTGAAGAAATTCGCAATGGCCGACAAGCAATTATTGTGAGTGAAATTCCTTATCAAGTGAATAAAGCAACGATGATTGAGAAAATGGCTGAATTGGTGCGTGATAAACGCATTGAAGGAATAGCTGATTTGCGTGATGAATCTGATCGTGATGGATATCGTGTTGTTATTGAGCTGAAAAAAGATGTTGTGGCAGAAATCGTTTTAAATCAATTGTATCGTTATACACCACTGCAAACTTCCTTTGGTTGTAATATGGTAGCATTGAATGGGGGAAAACCCGAACAGATGACGTTGCTTGATATGCTTCGTGCATTTGTTTCTTTCCGTGAAGAGGTTGTCAGCCGGAGAACAAAATATCTTTTGCGTAAAGCACGGGAACGTGCGCATGTTTTGGTTGGTCTTGCTCTTGCTGTTGCTAATATTGATGAAATTATAGCACTTATTCGTCAAGCACCTGATCCACAAACAGCGCGAATACAATTAATGGAGCGGCGCTGGCCAGCTGCGGATGTAGCTCCTTTAATTAAACTTATTGATGATCCCCGTCATATTATTCACGAGGATAATACTTATAATCTCTCTGAAGAGCAGGCGCGTGCTATTTTGGAATTGCGCTTGCAAAGGTTGACAGCACTTGGACGTGATGAAATTGCTGATGAATTGAATAAAATTGGTGTGGATATTACCGATTATCTTGATATTTTGGCTTCGCATTCACGTATCATGGGTATTGTTAAGGATGAGCTAAAAGCTCTTCGTGAGGAATTTGCAACGCCTCGACGCACTATATTTGGTTTTGGTAGTGCTGAGATGGAGAGCGAAGATCTGATTGCGCCAGAGGATATGGTAGTAACGGTGAGCCATAGTGGCTATATTAAGCGCGTACCTCTCAATACGTACCGTGCACAACGCCGTGGTGGTAAGGGGCGTTCTGGTATGTCTACAAAAGATGAAGATTTTGTAACGCGTTTGTTTATAGCGAATACGCATACACCGGTTCTTTTCTTTTCGTCGCGTGGAATTGTCTATAAGGAGAAGGTCTGGCGTTTGCCACTTGGTACACCCCAATCGCGTGGGCGAGCTCTGATTAATCTTCTGCCCTTACAGCAAGGTGAGCGCATAACGACGATTATGCCTTTACCAGAGGATGAATCAAGTTGGAGCGCGTTGGATGTTATGTTCGCAACGACGCGCGGAACTGTGCGTCGTAATAAATTATCAGATTTTGTTCAGGTTAATCGTAATGGTAAAATTGCCATGAAACTTGATGAAGAAGGAGATGAGATTCTTTCTGTTGAAACTTGTACAGAACATGATGATGTTGTGCTCACGACTGCTAATGGACAATGTATTCGTTTTCCAGTCACTGATGTTCGTGTTTTTGTAGGGCGTAATTCAGTGGGGGTTCGTGGTATTAATCTGGCTAATGGTGATAAAGTCATTTCGATGACGCTTTTAGAACATGTTGAAGCTACGCCAATTGAACGTTCTGCTTATATCAAACGTGTGATTAATGAACGGCGTGCTGATGGTGCTGATACAGAGGATATTGTAACTCTTGACGAAGAAGAGGCGGCGGGGATAGAGACAGAGTTGACAGAGGAGCGCTATATGGAACTTCAGGCACGCGAACAGATGCTGTTAACTGTGAGTGAGTTTGGTTATGGAAAACGGTCTTCTTCCTATGAATTTCGGATTTCTGGGCGTGGTGGAAAAGGAATTCGTGCGACAGATCCATCTAAAACCGCTGAAATTGGTAAGTTAGTAGCGTCTTTTCCAGTGAAAGCACAAGATCAAATTATGTTAGTATCAGATGGTGGACAGCTTATTCGTGTTCCTGTTGATGGTATTCGTATAGCGGGTCGTTCGACTAAGGGGGTAACAATTTTCAATACAGCTGAAGGTGAAAAAGTCGTATCAGTTGAGCGCATTTCTGAATCTGAAGATGATGATGGCCAAGTAGATGATAAGAGATGATAACGCCGAAGAATATTCTGATACGATTAGTGTGAGTGAAGAAAAGGAATTTTAAAAGGTACACAGTGGAATGGTGAGAATTGCTCTTTATGCGGGGTCTTTCGATCCTTTTACAAATGGTCATCTTGATATTTTACAGGGCAGCTTCACTTTAGCTGATAAGGTCGTTGTTGCTATAGGAATACAGGCTAAAAAAAAACCACTTTTTAGTTTTGAAGAGCGTGTTGATTTAATTACTGAGGTGGGACAAAATTTGTTAAATATAGGTCCTGATCGGTTGCGAGTTATTTCATTTGATTCCCTTTTGATTGATAAGGCTCGTGAAGTTGGTGCTTCATTTCTTATTCGTGGTTTACGTGATGGAACTGACCTTGATTATGAAATGCAAATGGCTGGGATGAATGGTCTTATGGCTCCTGAATTGCAAACTGTTTTTTTGCCAGCAAGTGTTTCTGGACGAGTGATCGCCTCTACATTGGTGCGCCAGATCGCCTCTATGGGAGGTGATGTGGCTCCTTTTGTACCTGCAAATATTGCTGAAGCTTTGCGCTTAAAATTTCACTCTTCCGGAGAGAATGATTATGTATCTTAGAATTTTTTCTATTTTAACATGTCTTTTTTGTTTTTTTTCATTTTGTGCTGTAGCAAATGATCCTCATACAGTTGATGATTTTAATGTTCTTATTTTATCTCTCAAAAATGGTGATGTAGTTATTCGTCTTCGTCCTGATTTGGCACCAAAGCATGTGGCACAAATCAAGAATTTAACAAAAGAAGGTGCTTACAACAATGTTGTATTCCACCGTGTTATTCCAGGCTTTATGGCACAGACTGGTGATGTGAAATTTGGAAAAAAAGGCAGTGTGGATTTTGATCCTAAGCATGTTGGTATGGGAGGGTCTCATTATCCAAATATACCGGCAGAGTTTTCAAAACAGCCATTTAAGCGTGGTACTGTTGGGATGGCACGTTCAGAAGATCCAAATTCCGCTAATTCTCAATTCTTCATTTGTTTTGATGATGCTACTTTTTTAAATGGTCAATATACTGTTGTTGGAGAAGTTATAAAGGGAATGGATGTTGTTGACAAAATTAAAAAAGGCATCACAAGTAATAATGGATCTGTAACAAATCCTGATGTTATTCATGCTGCCACTTTGCAAGCTAATAGATGAATCAAAGGAGTCTAGCCGTATGGCCGAAATTAAAGATTTAGAAAATACCTTAATTCTTGAAACAACCAAGGGGAAAGTTGTTGTTGAGCTTTTGATTGATTTGGCTCCTGGTCATGTTGCTCGTATTAAGGAACTCGTGCGTGAGGGCGCTTATGATAATGTCATTTTTCACCGTGTTATTGATGGTTTTATGGCGCAAACTGGTGATGTGCAATTTGGAAAAAAAGATGGTGAAAAGTTTAATTTATCACGTGCGGGTATGGGTGGTTCAGAAAAGCCTAATTTGATAGCAGAGTTTTCTAATCTTTCACATAAGCGTGGTACAGTTTCTATGGCACGTAGTCATAATCCAGATTCTGCTAATTCACAATTTTTTATTTGCTTTGCCGATGCTCCTTGGCTTGATCGTCAATATTCTATATGGGGGCAGGTTATTGAAGGTATGGAAAATGTTGATCAAATTAAGCGCGGTGAGCCTGTTGTAGATCCTGATGTAATTATCAAAGCTGTAATTGCTGCGGATATAAAATAAGATAATTATATCCGTTTAAATTGTTGTAAGATTACTAAGCGAATGCATTTCTTTCTCATTGTTGTTTGGGGGTGATGAAGAGTAGTAGTTCTTATTCTTCATAAGAGAATTCAGTTTTTATATGTCTTTTTTTGCATTAAATTTTTGAGTACAAGAGTTTGCATTGGGGAGTTTTTCTGTATGAAATAGCTATTTTACTTAGTCGTTTTCAGAAATCAATAGAAGAAGATTTTTGTGTTGATGCTTTTTGAGAGTTTTTGATGAAGGGAGAAATAATTTACAGGTGTTAAGGTCATATGTGGACATGAAAGTTTTTATCTACGAAAGTGAAATGTTTTAGAGGTTATCAGTGTATTCAGAAATTTCTTCTATTGATATCAAATTCTCTACGCACTGCTTGTCATGTAACTATATGAAGACAAGTTTTTTGTTGAGAAAATAGTCTTACAGTTCATTGGAGCTGTGGTGAGTGAAGGAAGATATCCTTAAGGCATTTGTATTATTAGCTACTCTCTATTTTTGTAAAACGAGATTATCATTTTGATTGTAGTTATCGATTGATAATAAAATGTTCTTTATCTTATTTCATTTTTTTATGCTAGTGACAAGAATTAGCGAATCGAGAATTAATCCATAAAAAAGTTTGTGTTGCTGGTGGTAAGAGGGATGTAGCTTTTCTTTCTATCGCGGTATGGATTTATGGAAGCGAAAAGACGAGTGTGATGATAAAGACATTTCATTATAGAAAAATTGCTCAAGATGGCTATGCACGTCGTGGCGAAATTATAACGGGGCGTGGGTGTGTTCGCACACCTGCATTTATGCCAGTTGGGACGGCAGGAACCGTTAAAGCCATGTATATGGAGCAGATACGTGCTCTTGGAGCTGATATCATTTTGGGCAATACTTATCATTTAATGTTGCGTCCAGGAGCCGAACGTGTTGCACGTTTGGGAGGCTTACATGAATTTTCACGTTGGTCTGGGCCGATCTTAACTGATTCTGGTGGATTTCAAGTTATGTCGCTCGCTGGAATCTGTAAAATTACCGAACAAGGTGTGCTTTTTCGTTCTTATATTAATGGAGCCTATTATGAAATGAGTCCAGAGCGTTCTATCGAAATTCAAGGGCTTCTTAATGCAGATATCCAGATGCAACTGGATCAATGTATTGCTTTACCAGCAAGTGAAAAAGAAATCGAATCGGCTATGGAACTTTCATTGCGGTGGGCGCAGCGTTGTAAAACAGCTTTTAGTAATCAGCCAGAAAAAGCACTGTTTGGTATTGTTCAAGGTGGCGATAATATGAGATTACGTGAACGTTCTGCCCAAGCATTAAAAGAGATGGATTTGAAAGGCTATGCTATTGGAGGACTTGCGGTTGGTGAACCACAAAGTGTTATGACCGCTGTTTTAGATGCAACTTGTCCGATTTTGCCAGAGGATAAACCCCGTTATCTCATGGGGGTAGGAACACCTGATGATATTTTACAAAGTGTTGCGCGTGGTATTGATATGTTTGATTGTGTTATGCCAACGCGTGCAGGACGTCATGGTTTAGCTTTTACGCGTTTTGGAAGAATTAATTTGCGCAATGCACGTTATGCAGAAGATCCTTATCCTCTTGATCCACAGTCTCTTTGTCCTGCGGCAAATGATTATAGTTGTGCTTATTTGCATCATTTGATCAAATCGGATGAGTCTCTTGGTGGTATGTTGTTGACTTGGAATAATCTTTTTTATTACCAGCAACTTATGCAAGGAATCCGTGATGCTATTGAAGAGGGGTGTTATGCTGATTTTTGTGCTGAAACCCGTGCTTTATGGGCGCAAGGACGTTAAAGATTGACTATTATACATGGTGTTTATCTTTTCTACATTGCTTCATTTATTTTGCATTAAAATGTTTTGCTAAAATGATGAAGTGAGAAACGTTTTTAAAAAATATAAAATTACGTTGCTATAAAAGATCGATACATAGCTTATATCAAGTAGATATTCTCTTTGTAATTGCCAGACAAAACAGAAACTGTTACTCCGGTACGCGCTACCTGATCCGGAGGAAAACAGTTTGTTTCTGTTTCTGATGATTGTTTAGAGCAACAATGTTAATGAGGTGTTAGCGAACCCTTAAAAAAGGATAAAAATTGCATTTTTATAAGATATTTTTGTATTATTTTTGTAAAAAATGACGTTTTTAAAAAAGCTCCCTTTTTTGAGGGAAGGGATGGAGGTAATTGTGACTGAATTAAAAGTTAAAAAATGCAAATGATGAATATACTAAACTATGAGACTTATTTTTTCGTAACAATATTCTCGTAGTTGAAAACTTATTTTGTTTAGGAAATATTGCTGTTGCTCTATTATTAAAAAACAAATTCTATTTATCAATATACATTCAAATATGCCATGATGAAAGAGACATAAAGCTGTTGTTTTTTCAAGCTTTTGTTTTTGTTATTGTGGAGAATTTTAAAATGAAACGTTGGAAATTTTTAAGAGAGGGGTGTAAGAAGATTTTCAGTTCATTTGTGACATGTTACGGATATTTATGATTGAATCATCACGCTACAGAAATGATGACAATGAGGAATTTTCATAGAAAAAATATTCTTGCATCAGAGATTGATTCTTGTACACGGCGTTTGGCAATTTTAGCTCTTGCGGTAGGCAGTTTTGCTATTGGCACTGCAGAGTTTGTTGCTATGGGACTACAGCCGGAGATGGCACGAAGCTCTTATGTTGATATTCCTACAGCTGGCCAATATGTTTCTGCTTATGCATTGGGTGTTGTGATTGGAGCACCTCTTTTGGCTGTTGCAACCGCTAAATTTTCACGCAAATCTGTTTTGATAGGGTTGATGTTTTGTTATGCATTGGCAAATATTGCCAGCGCACTTTTTTCTAACTTTAGCATATTGGTAGCGTTGCGCTTTCTTAGTGGTCTTCCCCATGGCATTTATTTTGGACTTGCAACTATGGTTGCAGCTTCAATGGTGGAAATGCATGAACGTTCTAAAGCTGTTGGCTATGTTATGCTTGGTTTAACCATCGCAACGGTTTTAGGAGCACCAAGTGCAACTTGGATTGGTCAGCTTGTTGGTTGGCAAATTGCCTTTATCCTTGTAGGTGCTATTGCTTTATTATGTTGTTTGCTTATTTGGAAGTTGTTGCCCTCTACTGCAAATATTTCAAAAACAAGTCCTTTACGTGAACTTTGTGCATTAAAGCAAAAACAAGTGTGGTTTCTTTTGATGATGGTTTCGATTGGAGCCTCAGGATTATTTTCTGTCTTCACTTATATTAAGTCAACATTAATGCATATTTCTAGTATTTCACTTGATTGTATACCATTTATTATGCCGTTAGTTGGATTGGGGATGGTGGTAGGAAATCTTTTAGGACCTAAATTTGCTGTAAAAATTGGCATTTCACCATTGATATTTTTTTCTATGCTTTGGAGCACATTTGTTTTTTTTCTTTTTTTCTTTTTTTCCCATGCTCCGCTAACGGCAGCATTGGGATGTTTTTTTGTTGGTACTTCTTTTGCAGCGATGCCTTCTATACAAACGAAAATCATGGATGTTGCTCTTCATGGAAAAATTTTGGCAGGAGCATTAATGCAATCTGCTTTTAATATTGCCAACGCTCTTGGAGCAGAATCTGGAGCGTGGGTTTTAAAATTGGGTTATAGTTATGAATATACTGCTGTTGTTGGGGGAGTGTTAACCCTCTGTGGATTAACGGTTTTTTGTTTCTCATGGTATATGGAAAAGCATAATTGATATTTTTCTTTACTTGTTGGGAGGAAATGTTTTTTTTCTGTTTATTCTGCTCTTTGATTGTCCGGTTGGATTTCTAGATATGCTATAGGAAACACGTAGAGCAAATGGAATACCAAAATAAAATAAAAGACCGATGAGTGCTGCAAGAAGCGTTTTTGCTGCGAGAACCATTCCTACTATTCCTCCAGGATTAAAGAGACCAGCAAGATTAGTAATTGTTCCTGCAAGTGCGGCGCTTAATGCGGCTGAAAATAGTTGGACAGAGGTAAGAGATTCGCTGGCACGTAAAGCATCTTCATCGTTTGCGCACTGTAATATTCGTTTAAGCAAATGTGGCCATGCTATGCCAGCGCTAATCCCAATAGCAAGTAATGAAGAGCAAATGATAAAGATATGTTCAGATGTAGAAGTTTCTGTTGGAATGAGCCATAAAAGAATACTTATACCTAAAAGACTTAAGATAGGGGAATATATAATGAGTCTACGAACTTTTTTTGTGGATACACCGGCACTGAATAGAGAACCACATGTCCACCCTAAACTCATAAGTGATGCTATATAACCAGCAATGAGTGGCGACTGTCCATGAAGTTCTTGAAGAAAAAGTGGAAAATAAAGCTCTACACTATACACGACTATAGTCATAATAAGTATCAATGCGTAGACAGAAAAAAATTCAGAAGAGAAGGAAAAGGAGTTACGCGGTAACATAGGATGAAGCGTAAACGATTCGATTTTTGCTAGAGCAAAGAGAAGTCCAAATCCGATTACTAGTCCACTGATCTTTATAACCGTTGTGTCCATAGCACCTCCAACAGAAATGATAAGAAGCGACAAACTCAGTATGAAAAGTTGTGTGAGAGGAAGTGGCGATGTTACAATATCATTTTTATTTTCTTTTGGTAAGACTTGAAAAGCTATGAGCGAAAAGATTACTGCTAATGCTCCAATGCTCCAAAAAGACGCTCTCCATACACCATAATATATGGAAATACCACCGATAGCTGGTCCTAACAGGGTTGATATTCCCCACATTCCAGAGATAGTGCTTAAAGCGTACGACCATACCGATGGATTAAAGACAATACGTATCATAGAGTAGGACAGGGAGAGTAAAGAACCACTGCCAAACCCTTGGACAAAGCGTCCTATTAAAAATAATGGCATAGTTGAGGCAATGCCGCAGATAAAAGTCCCAACGGTAAAGATCAATCCAGAAATGATATAAGCTTTGCGAGGACCTGTTTTTCCTAATATTTTTGTTGCCAGTGAAGTACCAAGGAGAGATGCTATAATAAAAACAGTCGCTACCCAAGAATAATAAAATTCACCACTCATCTCACTCATAAGAGAGGGTAAAATGGTAACAACAATATAAACGTTTGTGGCGTGCAACATAACACCGCCTGTAAACGTCAAAAAACGAATACCATTCTTGCCCCATAAAAGCACAGACCAGCCTTGTTTTCCCACTGTTTCGCTATTCAGTAAAAAGTTGACATACTCCATTTATAAGGCAGTTATTTGAATTTGCCAAGAGAAGATTAAAAGCTCTCCTTTCGCAGAGCTTTGGAATCTAAATGAAACTATTATTTAATGACTCATTGCTTTTTTAAGATTTTCATCAATTTTATCAAGGAAGCCTGTTGTAGAAAGCCATTTTTGTTTAGGTCCAATCAAGAGAGCAAGATCTTTGGTCATAAAACCTTCTTCAACCGTTTGAATACAAACTTCTTCTAATATTGTAGCAAAATTTTTTAATTTATCATTATTATCAAGTTTGGCGCGGTGTGCTAACCCACGTGTCCATGCAAAGATAGACGCAATAGAATTTGTTGAGGTTTCTTCACTCTTTTGATATTGGCGATAATGGCGTGTTACTGTGCCGTGTGCAGCTTCTGCTTCGACAATTTTCCCGTCTGGTGTCATGAGAACAGAAGTCATGAGACCAAGAGAACCAAAGCCTTGAGCAACGATATCAGACTGAACATCACCATCATAGTTTTTACATGCCCAGACATAACCACCTGACCATTTAAGTGCAGAGGCAACCATGTCGTCAATGAGACGATGTTCGTAATATAATTTACGATTTTCAAAGTCAGCTTTAAATTCTGCATCAAATATTTCTTGAAAAATATCTTTAAAACGACCGTCATAAGCCTTCAGGATGGTATTTTTTGTTGAAAGATAAACTGGAAGATTCCGCTGTAGCCCGTAATGAAAAGATGCTCTAGCAAAGTCACGAATGGATTCATCAAGGTTATACATGGCCATGGCAACTCCTGCACTTGGGGCATCAAAAACATCGTGCTCGATAATTTGATTGTCATCACCGACGAATTTAATAGTTAATTTTCCTTTGCTAGGAAATTTAAAGTCGGTTGCTTTATATTGATCACCAAAAGCGTGACGTCCGATAATAATTGGTTTTGTCCAGTTCGGAACAAGGCGTGGAACGTTCTTGCAAATAATAGGTTCGCGAAAAATGACTCCGCCTAAAATATTACGAATCGTACCATTAGGGGATTTCCACATTTTCTTTAAGCTGAATTCTTTAACGCGTGCTTCATCAGGCGTAATGGTTGCACATTTTATACCAACCCCATATTTTTTGATAGCATTAGCAGAATCAACAGTTACCTGATCATTTGTTGCATCTCGATTCTCTACGGAAAGATCATAATATTTGAGATCAATGTCGAGATAAGGGTGAATTAATTTGTCTTTAATATATTTCCAAATGATACGAGTCATTTCATCCCCATCAATTTCAACAACGGGGTTTTCCACTTTGATCTTTGCCATTAGAAGTCCTTTTTCATTTAAGTTATACTATTTTATAACATTTTCAGGTTTGTGATGAAAAGTAAAAACAAGGAGGATAAGAGGTGTTCAATATGGACCTCATAAGATACCCATGTATAGGAGATGAATTTTATTGAGAAACTCTCTTTTTAGAAGAATATTTATTGCGAAGGTAGAGATTATGCATGTTGGGTTTGTAGAATATTTTTTTCATAACAGAGAATTTTAGAGTGCTTATATCATTTGAGTAAAATCCTTATACAAATTTTACATTGATCACTTAAAATGTTTTTCAGATATGTTGAAAGAACTAGATATTTTTCTAGAGTTTTACCTTCTCTAAAAATTGGCAAAGAAACTTGTTCCTGTGTGATTATAGAAATGGAAGAAAAAACCATAAAGCTGTAAGATTTAGATAAAGATATAGCTCCACTCTTCAGAAAAAAAGCTAATGTTTGTCGCAAAAGCTGCACAAACAAATCTTTAGATTTATTTGGTTGTAAAATTATTGGTACATTCGTTAGAACTTTACGATAATTTTTCACAATAGGACTCAGTAGAATTAAAAAATTATTAGAAAAAATTGGCAAAAAAAAGCGCCCTATAGAGCCATGTTGCAAAATCCTATTCCCTTGCTTTTATTAACGAATCCCTAACCTCTTAAAAAATACATAAAATCAATACATTATATATAAAAAGAGAAGTATGGTACGCCCAAGGGGAATCGAACCCCTGTTTCCGCCGTGAAAGGGCGGCGTCCTAACCGCTAGACGATGGGCGCAAGCCAATGATGAGGCTTATAAAGAGGATCTTTTTACTTCGCAAGCCCTCTGAGTGATTTTTTTGAAAAAATATGTTTTATTGAATTATTAGATAGCTTTATTTGAAAAACAAAAATAAATAACGATTTTTCTTTTTAATTCATTTTTATATAGCTGAATGTAAGAGATTTTTAGAAGAGAATTAAAGCTTACTACTTTTATGCTTTGTTTGTTAAGTTTTTTTTATGAAAAAGCTTTTATTTTGGCTAAGAAATAAAGCTATTCCTTTTATAAAATTTTTGTTGATAACAATCTGCATTTGTAGTTTTGGCAACTTCCCCTTGAGAGTGTCTATAATAATTAAATGTATGTATAAAATATTTTTTAATGTTAGGATAGCAAACGAGTTTTTGTTAAAAATTTAAAAGAGCTAGAACTTTTAAGCATATAAAATTTTGTTAAGATTATGAAGCACTTCTATTTTCATAAAAATGAGTGTTACGATTGTTTTTTTTAATAATTTTTCTTTATATTGCTGTTGTTTAAAAGTCTATAAAATGGATGCAGTGTTAGTGATTGGAAGTCTTTATGTATGCCATTACAATCTTCATTCTCTGAATTCAGCATTTTATAGAGGTTCTTAATGTTTAAAAAAGACAAACTTTCGTATTCTTAAGAATCTTGCTTAAATGAATGGTGTTGTTGTAGAATAGGAAGAATTTGTTTAAATAGAGTAGGGGGGCTTCTTTAGATTTTACTCAATTATTCGCAATATTTGCATTGGGTTGCAGATCGTTTCAATATTTTTCAGAGAAAACTTAAGGATAAGTAGTTAGATAATGGTAGAAGCTTTAAAAGTTGGCATTGCGGGTCTTGGTACGGTTGGTACTTCAGTTGTTCGAATTCTACGTGAAAAAGCTGATAGTTTGGCTTGCCAATGTGGGCGTTCGATCAAAATTGTTGCTGTTAGTGCGCGTGATAAAGGCCGTAATCGTGGGATTGATCTAAGTGATATAAAATGGTTTGATTCTCCTGTGGAAATGGCAGCTTCTGATGAAATTGACGTATTTGTTGAATTGATTGGTGGCGAATTAGATATCGTATATGCAGCTGTGAAAAAAGCGCTTGAGATGGGACATCATGTTGTTACTGCTAATAAAGCACTTCTCGCTCGGCATGGAGTGGAACTTGCTGTAAGTGCAGAAAAAAAAGGCTTGTTCCTCCATTTTGAAGCTGCCATTGCAGGGGGAATTCCTGTTATCAAAGCGATGAGAGAATCTCTCTCCTGCAATCAAATATCGCGTATTTACGGGATACTCAATGGAACTTGCAATTATATATTAACACGCATGTTTACGGAAGGTCTTTCATTTAAAGATTGTTTAGCAGATGCACAAAGGCTTGGGTATGCTGAAGCTGATCCAACTTTTGATATTGGGGGAAATGATACCGCTCATAAATTAGCTTTATTGACAAGTTTGGCATTTGGAACAGTAGTTTCGTTAGATGATGTTTATGTTGAGGGAATTAGCAATATTTCGCAGATTGATATCCGTGCGGCTGATGAACTGGGTTATCGGATTAAGCTTTTAGGGGTTGCATTAAAAACCGATACTGGAATCGAGCAACGTGTTCATCCAACAATGGTACCATCTTCATCAATGATTGCACAGATTCATGGTGTAACGAATGCCCTTTCTATTCAAAGTGATTTGTTAGGTGAATTATTGTTTTCAGGGCCTGGAGCTGGGGGAGAGGCAACAGCATCAGCAGTTATTGGTGATTTGGCTGATATAGCGAAAACACGTTCTAGTCTTCAGTATGCACCTGTTTTAAGAAATCCAGCATTGGAGCTTGCCCCCCACAAAAGAGCGCGTATTTCTCACCATGCGGGTGATTATTTTATTCGTTTGAATGTTCATGATCGCGCTGGTGTTTTTGCAGCAGTTGCAAAGCATATGGCTGATAATCACATTTCATTAGAGTCAATTGTGCAAAAGCCTTTTTTAGAAAGTCAGGTTGTGAAAACAATCATTTTAATAACCCATGAAACAACAGAAGTGAATGTACGACAAGCGCTCGCAGCAATTGAAAAAGATGGCCATCTTGTTGCTAAATCGCAATTTATTCGTATCGAACCTATAGCATAGTATTGATAATTTGTTTTGGAATGATAAGAAAAATTTGAATATTTTTTCTCTTGTGGAAAGTCCTTATCTTTGCCAAAAGCTTTCTTCTTAATATTGAGCAATAGATGCTAGTATTTTTTATTAGTGTTCTTTCAGTAGGATTTTTTATATGCTCGCAACTCAAAAGACTTTAAATGGACTTGATCGTATTTTAACGCTCGAATTGGTACGCGTAACTGAAAGTGCTGCTGTGGCAGCTGCACGCTGGCGTGGGCGTGGTGATGAAAAGGCTGCTGATCAAGCTGCTGTAGATGCAATGCGTCAAGAGCTTAATCGCTTGCCTATTGATGGTACAGTGGTAATTGGTGAAGGTGAACGTGATGAAGCTCCCATGCTTTATATCGGAGAAAAAGTGGGGCTTCAAAATGGACCAGCTATTGATATTGCACTGGATCCACTTGAAGGAACGACAATTTGTGCGAAAAATCTTGCTAATTCCTTAGCTGTGATTGCCATTGCTGAAAAGGGTAATCTCCTTTATGCTCCTGATGTCTATATGAAAAAAATTGCTATTGGTCCTGGTTACCCAAAGGGGATTGTTGATATAGATGCTTCTCCTGCTGACAATATTCATGCTCTTGCAAAGGCTAAAGGTGTGAGTGTTAATCAGATTACTGTTTGTATGATGGATCGACCTCGTCATACAAAACTGATTGAGGAAGTACGAGCAATGGGGGCATCAATTCGTTTAATTGGTGATGGGGATGTTGCGGCTGTTATTGATACAACGGATTCAGAAGAAACGGGTATTGATATCTATATGGGGATTGGTGGAGCTCCAGAGGGAGTGTTAGCAGCTGCAGCCTTACGCTGTATTGGAGGGCAAATGCAAGGATGTTTGCAGCTTGATACAGACGAAAAAATCGCACGTGCGGCTAAAATGGGGATTGATGACCCTCATAAAGTTTATACCATGGAAGAAATGGCAAAGGGTGATGTGTTGTTTTCTGCAACAGGTGTAACGGATGGCAATATGCTTTCTGGTGTTAAGTTTACTCGCCGTTATATCCAGACAGAAACTCTTGTGATGCGTTCACATACAGGTACAATCCGTAATATTAGAGCACAGCATAGAGACTATTCAAAATTTGGTAATCCCGTCTTTTCTGCCGCTCTTAAAAAATAAAAAGCATCTTATAAAAGTATATGCCTCCATGAAAGTTCTAAAAGGCATCTTCATGGAAGCATTGGTGATTTTTTAAGATATATTTTCTTGTTATGAGAGCTCTACAGAATGTACCCAACCATTTTTATCTTCTTTGTTGCCTTTTTGAACGTCAACAAGCTGAGTACGAAGTTGTTTTGTCACCTCACCAATCATTTCATTTCCGATAATGATCTCACCATCTTTGTATTTGAAACGACCAATTGATGTGATGACAGCTGCTGTACCACAAGCAAAGACTTCTTTAAGATGACCACTCCGTGCATCTTCTTTGAGTGTTTCAAAAGAATAAGGGCGCTCTTCTATCGTTAATCCCATTTGTTGAGCTAACTGTAAAATTGAGTGGCGTGTTATTCCAGGAAGGATGGTTCCATTAAGTGCAGGTGTTACAAGTGTATTATCTGCCATAATAAAACAAACATTCATACCACCAAGCTCTTCAATCCACTTATGTTCAACCATATCAAGAAAGAGTACTTGGCTACAATGGTTTTCGGTTGCAATTTTTTGTGCAAGTAAGCTAGCTGCATAGTTTCCGCCACATTTTGCAGCACCTGTACCACCAGGACCAGCACGGCTATAATCTGTTTCAAGCCATACATTGACAGGTTTTTCTTCTCCTTTGAAATAGGATTCAACAGGAGATGCTATGATACAAAAAATATATTCTTTAGAAGGGCGAACTCCCAAAAAATTTTCATTACCAAACATGAAAGGACGTATATAGAGGCTGGCATTGGGATTTCCAGAAATCCATTTCTGATCAATTTTTACCAATTGGTGAACAGCTTCTAGAAAAATATCCTTTGGCAATTCAGGCATGGCTAATCTTCTTGCTGATGCTATAAAACGTTCTGCATTAGCATCAGGGCGGAATAACAAAATACGTCCATCTTTTGCACGATATGCTTTTAGACCTTCAAAAATTTCTTGCGCATAATGCAACACAGCACTTGCAGGACTCATTTCTAAAGGTTTGTATTGAGAAATTACAGCGTTATGCCAACCTTTGTTTTCAGTCCATTGAATAATACACATGTGATCCGTAAAAATTTGGCCAAAACCAGGACTTTTTAGAAATTCTTCGCGTTTCTCATCTGACAGTGGTGATGGGTGTTGTTCTATTTTGAATGAAAGTGATGATGTAGGAGATTTCATAAGTAAAACCTTTGAGGATATGCTTGATTTCTAGATATTCTTTATTATAAACAATAATGAGGCGCTTTCATCACAACTTTATTCTTAGCAAATTAGTTATGTCAATGCCTTTGAGAGGTATTTTTATTACTGTTTTCATGCACTTTTTTCAATTCTATCAAATCATCAGGAACTTTTATACATATTTGTCGTTTTTCAAGATAACTGTCTGAATCATTTCATATATGCATATCTTATAACTTAAAGGCAGGGGAGTCGAGAAAAGGAATTTACTATGATTGATAGAAATTACCATACATACGAGGAACGTATGGCTGCAGAAAAAAAAGAACGTGAACAACGCAATTCGATTGCGAGAGGTATTCTTGCCATTCTTCTTGCACTCTTTATACTCTGGCTTATTTTTGGCTTTTGGGGATCTTTTTTTGCAAAATCTCCTGAACCCCTCTCTCACTATAATACAACAGAATCAAGCCAAACGATACCAAGTACGAGAACAGATTCCAATTCAACAATTCCAGTATCTTATAGCTATAAGGGGTAAGGATCATTTTCATCTCATGAACAAAATCCTTGAGAGAAAATCAATCCACCATTGGATTAAGGGGTAAAATTTTTAAAATCTATAAAAAAGAAAAATTTGAGAAAATGGATGTTAACTCATGAAGTTAATCAACAAATTAATTCTCATCAAAATAAATGAAGCAGTGGTTTTAACAGCCGCTGCTTATATATTTAGCGCGTGATGAAGCAACTACCTCCTGAATTTTTAATGCTTTCACAAAGATTTATAGCATCATTCCGGCTTTGCGTTTGAATACGAACACGATAATAGGTTCCTTTCCCTGGTATGAGAGCAGGCTGAATATTTAAAGGACGAGCACCGATAAGAGCTGCAAATCTCAATTGCATTTTCTTTAAAGAATTCTTAGCCAGTGCATGAGTTGGCTGGGATGCAAGTTGCACGTAATAACCTTCTGAATTTTGTGTAACCACTTGACTTGATAGTGTTGGATGAGACTTAGTATGTGTTTGTCGCTCTAAATTTCTCTCTGCATGTGTAGGAAGCGGTATAGTTTTTTCTTTCATATGAGGAGTAGAAGTGTTTTCCGCTATTATTGTGTCAATATCATTCGTGAAGTCATTTCTTGTTTCTTTGTTATTTATCTCAGACTCGTGTGAAGCAACAGGAGAAAAGTCTTCAAATTGATCTACAGGGGTTTGATCAGTCGTCTCTTTTGCTTCATCAGTGGTTTTTCTTTCTACGTGATCTTTTGCTGCTAATAAAATTGTACCATCTTGGTTTACAATAACGGTTTGTACTTCTCGCGTTGGAATGGTGTGATTGATGGCTTCAGTGACAGCATCTTCAACCTCAGCTTCAGCAAAAGAAGGAGATGAAGAACTTGTAGTTTCTTGTTGGTTTATTTCCGATAGTTTTTCAGGTTGTTCAGAGTTATCAATAAGAAATTGTTGTGTATTGTCTTGTTTTTCATTTTGTCCCGTTTCTTGTTTATAAATATCTAAATTATGTGCAACATCATTTTTTGTTTCAGCTGTTTCTTGTTTAAATTTAAAAGGCGTATTATCAGCATGGATAATGGGGACAGCTTCATTTTTTTGTGATGCTGTAAAAAAATGAGAATAACCAACAAAACCAATCGCTATTAAAATGAGAAGAACAGCACTTTTGGTAAGAGTTTTACCAATCATAAAACCTTTTGAATGAGAGGCGGTTGCATGTGCAGAGATTTCTTCTATGCCTCTGTGTGGTGGTTTCTCAGTCAAAGAAGAAGAATTATAATCCACATTGTCAGTAGGAAAATAGTTAGCGTTTTGAGTTTGTGAATTTGTATATGCGTCATCTCTTGGATTATGCGTGGTTTGATGAAAAATTTCATTGAAGATTTCATTTTTTTGCTGCTGCTGCGAAAAACGCTCTTCTGCAATGTGTCCGACGTTGAGTATATCAGCAAATTCTTCTTTCAAACCATCTGTTGGTACATCGTATTCTGGAGCTTCATAGGGAACTTCAGGAACCATAATGGGGCCGGTCTTTTCCACAATTTCCTCTGCAAATTTATAAGTATCGACTTTGGGAGGAGGAGTGCTGCGATGTGTATAGTTATGCGCAAAAAAACTATCGGTTTGTTTTATCGTGGGAGTTTCTGATGAGGCGTGCATATCATTCAAATTATTTTGATTATAGAGCACTTCTTTTTTATCATTTTGTCCAGAGATATTCTCTGTATTATTAATGTACTGGGCTTGAGTATCACGATATTCTTTTGAGGAGATGGCATGTGCTTTTTGTTGTAAAGATTCTTCCTCATAAAATGAGGGATAATTGCTTGTATGATGGTCTTGTGGAAAACCTTTTAAATCAGGCTGTTTACCTCTTTGTGTTGAAGAAAAATCTGATGGAAAACCTTTTGTTGTTTTATTTCTTCCAGTATCTTCTTTCTCTGAAATGAACTCAGAAGAAGAGAAAAACATATCTGAAGAAGGAAGGGAGGTGTCCGTATGATATTTATGAGTTTGATTTTCTTGATCAATTGAAACTTTAGTATCATAGAAGTTTTGATTGTTGTCATAATTTTGTTGTATATGCGCAGTATTTTCTTGCTGAGAGGTTGTTGGTAAAAAAGGGCTCATTTGTTCGGCGTCTTTTGGCAAGGTTGTTCTCTTAGCGTGTTTATCGGTTTCATCAAAAAAGAAATTTTCTGATTGTACATTAAGATCACTTTTTTCAAAAAAAGGATCAGGATGGGTTGATGTCGTTTTATTTTGCTGCGGTTGATTTTTGGGGATAGGTAAGGGGGAAAGTGAATCTAAAATTTGCTCTTCATCATGACACATCGGAGAAAGATGTTCTTCTTCAAGTAAAAAACCCTTTCTTTCTAAATTATTGAAAGAAGAAGTTGGTGTAATATCTAAGGTTTGATCAAGCGTGTGTGTGGGTGAATCCCATTGCTTCTTTTGGTCATCAAAGGGCAAATCATTCGTTAAATCATTTTCAAGTTGCGCTTCTAAAAAGGACAAATCAAAATCATCATAGGATGAAAATTTAGGGGATAAAGCTTTAGAGGAATGAGATATCGATTGATCAGTCTGTGTTGGAGATAGATCACTTTGGTTTTCGTATTGTTTGTGCGGGTTAAAAATCCGTGTAAGCCTTTCCAAAGGATCATGGTGTTCATGATCTTGTTTTCTTTCGTGCGGATTTTTGCGATCTTTATCGCTCATAGCTTCTCTCACATGATAAACTGCATTTGCGTGCAATAAATGGTTAATTTTGATTTTGTTATACTAAATTATAAATTTCCCCCTCCTATGATACAGATATACAAAAAAGTTTATCAATAAAGTACCTATTTTATGTATTTATAGAACTTTTTCAACGCATTTCTGTTGGTGCTTCTACTCCTACAATTGTAAGTCCTGATGTTAAAACATTTATAACAGCTTGTATTAATCCCAATCTGGCGAGTGAGAGTTCTTTATCATGAGGCTGAATAAAGCGTAAATTGAGATTATTACTGCCTTTATTCCAATGGGTATGAAAACTTGAGGCAAGTTCATAGAGATAAAACGCTAATCGATGGGGTTCTTTATGAACGACTGCTTGTTCAATAATACGTGGATATTCAGAAAGTTTGCGTATCAACAATATTTCGTGATCATCTGTTAATCTGTTAAGATGTGCTGTCATTGTATCATTTGAAAAGTTTTCAATATGAAGAGCCTCTTGCGCTTGACGAAAGACTGAGTGACAACGTGCACTTGCATATTGTACGTAAAAGATAGGATTATCTTTTGATTGTTCTGTTACTTTTGCAAAATCAAAGTCAAGGGGGGCTTCACATTTACGATACAGCATCATGAAACGCACTGGATCACGACCAACTTCTTCTACAACGTCGCGCAAAGTGACAAATGACCCTGCTCTTTTTGACATGCGTACAGGTTGACCGTTGCGGAAGAGTTTTACTAATTGGCATAAGAAAACACTCAATTTAGCTTTATCGCTAGAAATTGCTTTTGCCATCGCTTCTAGCCGTTTTACATAACCAGCGTGATCTGCACCTAGAATATAAATCATTTCGTCAAAATGGCGATTGAATTTATCACGAAAATAAGCAACATCAGCCGCAAAATAAGTGTAAGAACCATCAGACTTAATGAGGACACGGTCTTGATCATCACCAACATCTGTTGAACGAAATAAGGTTTTCTTGCTTGGCTCCCAATCCTCTACATTTTGTCCCTTTGGTGGTGGGAGTGTTCCTTTGTAAATATAACCATTTAAAGTGAGATCATTAATGGTATTCCGAATAGCACGTGCATTATCTGCATAAAGCATTCGCTCTGAAAAAAAGATATCATGATATATATTAAGAGCAGCTAAGTCTTCACGAATCATTGTCATCATTGCATGAATTGCACGTTCCTTCACGAGAGATAAAGCTTTTTCTTTATCCATAGTGAGAAGTTGATTACCAAATTCTTGAGCAAGTGCTTGTCCCAACGGTATCAAATATTCACCAGGATAAAGGCCTTCTGGAATTTTACTGATTTTTTCTCCAAGAGCTTCGCGATAGCGTAAGAGCACAGAGTGAGCGAGGATTTCGATTTGTTGACCAGCATCATTAATGTAATATTCTTTTGTAATGTTATAGCCGGCAAATTGCAGCAAATTAGAGAGAACATCTCCAACAACAGCACCTCGGCAATGTCCCACATGCATTGGCCCTGTTGGATTTGCTGATACATATTCAACATTGATGCGTTTTCCTTGCCCCATGGAGACACGGCCGTAAGAGAGGCCTAATTCAAGCATTGATTTTATAACATCTTGCCAAAATAGTTTGGTAAGTTTTATATTGATAAAACCAGGACCGGCAACATTAATATTCTCAATAGAGGAATCATTTTTGAGGAGATTTATGATTTTTTCTGCAAGGATACGAGGATTTAATCCAATAGACTTTGCAAGCACCATGGCAGCATTGGTGGATAAATGACCATGGGAAAAATCGCGTGGAGGATCAACGGTGATTTTTGATAAATCTAAATTTTCTCCATTTTTTCCTTTTATATCAGCTGATTCGAGTATTTTTTTAATTTTTTTCTCGAAATTTTTAAAGACATTCATATTTAATTTCCATCATGGTGTTATTGCAAAAGCAATTAAATGAAATTATCTGTGTGGTCAAATAAACGGTGATATTCACGCAGAGCATAATGATCGGTCATACCTGAGAGAAAGTCAGCAATGAGACGTGCTAATGCATGATCTCTTAAGTGTGCTGCTTTTTTGCACCAACTTTCAGGCATTGTATCCGGATTTTTATAATAACAGTCGAATAATTTTTGTACAATGCATTTTGCTGTACTGCGACGCTTGAGAACCTGATCATGATAATAAAGATTTTTAAACAGAAAGTCTTTTAGTTCTTTTTCGTAGATTGCCATTGTGGGTGAAAAGGCCACAATAGTTTGTGTTGCCCGGTGAATATCGTTGATGCCCGTTGGTTTTATTCGTGCTAAGTTCTTTTGTGATTGTTGTATAACATCTTCAACCATGCTTGTTATTTGTCTTCGCACAAGTGTGTAACCACGCCTTGTTTGATCAAGTTGTGGATATTCGTCTGTTATCTCTTTTAATATTGAGGCTGTCAGTGAAACTTCTTCGAACTGATCAAGTGTTAAAAATTGCGAACGCAGCCCATCATCAATATCATGGGCATTGTAAGCAATATCATCAGCAATAGCAGCACATTGTGCTTCTAGTCCAGCAAAATAGTTTAGTTCAAGATCCTGCTTTATATTGTATTCTAGGATGTCGATAGGAATATCTTTATTTTTCGCATAAGGACCTAAAAGAGGACCGTTATGTTTTACAAGTCCTTCGAGAGTTTCCCATGTGAGGTTAAGTCCATCAAAATTTGCATAGCGCTGTTCTAATTTTGTAACAATACGTAATGCTTGTGCATTATGGTCAAAGCCGCCATAGGGTGTCATTGCTTCATGAAGGGCATCTTCCCCAGCATGGCCAAAAGGTGTATGCCCAAAGTCGTGAACCAAGGCAATGGCTTCAGCAAGATCTTCATCAAGAAAGAGTGCACGGGCTAGTGTCCTAGCAATTTGAGAAACTTCTATTGAATGTGTCAGTCGTGTACGATAGTGGTCGCTTTCATCAGCAATAAACACTTGCGTTTTGTGTTTAAGGCGTCGGAATGCATTAGAATGAATAATACGATCTCTATCTCGTTGAAAAGGTGACCGCAGGGTATTGGCCTTCTCATAGAATAATCTACCACGGCTTGTTTGCGGGTTGGAACTATAGACCGCTCGAGATTGATAATTGATACTAATATTGCTTATATCCATTGCAAGCTGTCCATTCTCATCTTAAAATTGAGGTTGGCTTATACGAATAAACTTCTCTTTTAGTGGGGATACTCTTTCTTGATAGTTTAATGCAAGGATATATAGGAATGCGTGTGAATATTTCAGATATTGCTGCCAAGCGGATTGCGCAGATACTTTCGAGTGAATCCGATAAAATAGGGTTACGTATTTCCGTTGAGGGTGGTGGGTGCTCGGGATTTTCTTATAAATATAGTTTGGTTTCTGAAAAGCGTGAAGATGATCTCGTTCTTGAAAAAAATGGGGCAATTGTTTTTATTGATTCCCTTTCACTACCTTTCATGGAAGGGGCTGAAATTGATTTTGTTGATGATCTTATGGGACAGTCTTTTCAAATTCATAATCCAAATGCTGTTTCATTTTGTGGGTGTGGTGTGAGTTTTTCAATTTAAGAGTGATGGCTTTGCGATATTGTTTCTTGAAAAAATTATCACTTTGGTCAACAATGTAAAAATGGGTATTCTTACAAAAATATTGTGTCGGTGGTTGTGGTTGAGTGTGGTACTTAACTTATTGATTTGGACTAGCGCTGTCTTATCTGAAGAAGGGCGAGAGAAAGATCATCAACAAGAACAATCAACGCATTTTATTGTAAAGTCTCAAGATCATGAAAAAGAAAATGTTATTTCTCAAAGCCAACTTGTCTTAAAGGCTCGATTAAAAAACAGCAATGAAGATATTGTGAAAGGGCTCGTATGGCGGATTTATGCACCCATCTTAGGGATTGATAATAAATTACCACTCATTGCAACTTATGAAGGTGGAAGTGCACATTTTGATTTAGAGCCAGGAAGTTATCTTGTGTATGTTTCATTTGGTCATGCAAGTGCTGTGCAGCATGTGAATTTGGAAAGTGGACAAAATCTCATTAAGAAGTTTAATCTTGATGCTGGTGGTGTTATTTTAAACGCTACATTGTTAAATGGTATCATCAATGAAAAGGAATTACGTTTCACTCTTTATGAGGATGAAAAAGAAAATGATGAGACTGGTGTCATTTTATCTAATATTAAAGCTCAGTCCGTTGTGCGTTTGAAAGCTGGTCATTATCATGTTGCTTCCCATTATGGTTCTATTAATGCGACTGTTCGCTCCGATATCCAGGTAGATGCGGGGAAAATTACTGAAGTTACTCTTGAACATCAGGCGGCACAAATTGTCTTAAAGTTGGTTCGGCAAGAAGGAGGGCAAGCCCTCGCAGATACGAGTTGGTCTATAACGAATGATTCTGGTGATATCGTTTATGAGACTGTTGGCGCCTATGTTTCACTCGTGTTAGCTGAAGGGGAGTATATTGCCGTTGCTAAAAATCAAGATAAAATTTACCAGAAAGTTTTTTCTGTTGTTTCTGGTCGTGATGATGAGGTAAGCGTGGTAGCAAATGCGCAAAATATGCAACAAATTGATGAAGAAATGAATTAATAGAAGTTTACGCCATAAGGCAGAGATAGGTAGAGGGTTTTGGCAATAGAAATTTCAACAGTTGGTGTATTTTTTGCTGGTGCACTCTCTTTTTTATCACCATGTATTTTGCCATTAGTCCCTCCTTATTTGTGCTATATGGCAGGTATTGGGATTGATGATTTTCGCTCAGAAAAATATAATGGGAAAGAGTTTATACGTTGGGGGCTTTTATCTTCTGTTATTGCTTTTGTGCTTGGTTTTACAACCATTTTTATTGCTTTAGGTGCTAGTGCTAGCACAGTTGGTAAGTTTATCGGTTCTTATCGTGATTGGTTTGCAATTGCTGCGGGTATTGTTATTATCATTTTTGGTTTAAATTTTTTGGGTCTTTTCAAAATTGCTTTGTTATTTCGTGAAGCACGTTTTCAAATGCGGGGAACGCCAGCTGGTCCTTTAGGGGCTTACGTTATTGGGTTAGCTTTTGCATTTGGTTGGACACCATGTATTGGTCCAATTTTAGGACCTGTTATAACTCTTGCTGGAACAAAAGAAACTGTAGGTGAGGGAGCATTCCTTTTGGCTGTTTACGCGTTAGGTCTTGGTGTGCCATTTATATTAGCAGCTTTATTTTCTAGCAGTTTTATGCGATTTTTAGGAGTTTTTCGTATTCATTTAGGAAAAGTTGAAAAAGTTATTGGTATTTTTTTGGTTATTACGGGTGTTTTATTTTTAACAGGCTCTATGCAGGATCTTTCCTTTTGGCTTTTGGAACATTATCCTTCGTTGAGTGATGTTGAAGCTATTCGTTGGCATAATATTGTGAATTTTTTTAGGTTTTCTCGTTAGTCTTATGTGTTTTTATGGTTAGAAATTGTCTTTCTATTGTTCTTGCAGCAGGTGAAGGGACGCGTATGAAATCGTCTCTTCCTAAAGTGCTGCATAAAATTGCTGGTTTGCCTTTTATATGCCATGTCATAAAACAAATAGAATCAGTGGGCACTTCGCAATTGGCAGTTGTTGTGGGATTTGCTGCTAAAGATGTTTGTGAAACTGTTCAATCCTTTGCAAAAAATGCGATGATTTTTGAGCAAAAAGAGCGTTTGGGAACTGCGCATGCTGCTCTTTCTGCGCGTGTAGCTTTGCAGAAAGAGATTGATGATGTGCTCATTGTTTTTGCTGATACTCCTTTGATTGAAAAGGATTCATTGCTACAAATTCGTGCACAACTTGCTGCTGGGGCAGATGTTGTTGTTGCTGGTTTTCGCACTCCAGATCCAACGGGTTATGGGCGTCTTCTTGAGAAAAATGGTAAACTGATAGGGATTGTAGAAGAAAAAGATGCAAGTGATGAAGAAAAGAAGCTTTCTTTTTGTAATGGTGGGATATTTGCTCTTAATGGAAAGTATGCGCTTTCTCTTTTAGAGAAGGTTAGTAATCATAATGTCAAGCGAGAATATTATCTCACAGATATTGTTTCTATTGCAGCACGTGAAGGATTAGATGTTCGTCTCGTTGAAGTGCCTTTTGAAAATATTATAGGGATTAATAACTGTTTTGAACTCTCTAGGGCTGATGCTTTATGGCAAAAGCGTAAAGCACGTGATTTGATGTTATCTGGTGTGACAATTCTTAAACCAGAAACGGTTTATTTTTCTTATGATACAGAGATTGAACCAGGGGTTGTCATTGAGCCAAATGTTTATTTTGGCTTGGGAGTGAAAGTGCAATCTGGTGCAATTATTCATGCATTTAGTTATTTAGAGGGGGCGGTGGTTGGTGTAGATGCACGGATTGGACCTTATGCACGTTTACGTCCTGGAACAGAGTTGGCACGATCCGTAAAGATTGGAAATTTTTGTGAAGTCAAAAAAGCTAAGGTGGGAGAAGCTTCTAAAATTAATCATTTGAGTTATATTGGCGATGCAGAAATTGGTGCACATACCAATATCGGAGCTGGAACGATTACTTGCAATTATGATGGCTTTCACAAATATAAAACGATGATTGGTGATTATGCTTTCATTGGATCTAATTCAGCGCTTGTTGCTCCATTGGTAATAGGGAATGGTTCTTATATTGCTTCAGGAAGTGTTATTACGAAAAATGCTCCTGTAAACAGTATGGTTTTTGGACGTGCACGACAAGTAATAAAAGAAGATTATGCAACAAAACTGCGTACGCGTTTATTAGAGGGTAAACAAAAAAAGTGATCATTTTCGATCTCTTCTATGCTTTATGATAAGCTACCAGTTGTCTTTGGGGCTTATTGTTAAGTATTTGCCGTGCTCTCCATTTGAGTTATTTGGTAGCTTAAAGTTTTACGTGAAGGGTATTTGTTGGTTTTGGTCTATAAATCTGGGATGTGAGTTGGAGCTTTTAAATGTGTGGGATTATCGGAATTCTCGGAAATCGATGTGTTACATCCTCTTTGATTGATGGTTTGAAACGTCTTGAGTACAGAGGCTATGATTCCTCTGGTATTGCAACAATCCATAACGGGTGTCTTTATCGTATGCGCGCTGAGGGGAAGCTTGTTCATTTAGAAGAAAAGTTAAAAAAAACGCCTCTACAAGGAAATTTAGGAATTGGTCATACGCGCTGGGCGACGCATGGAGTTGCTGTAGAACGGAATGCGCATCCTCATGTAACGGAAAAGCTTGCAATTGTTCATAATGGTATTATTGAAAATTTTATAGAATTGCAAAGGGAACTTATTGAAGATGGTTATTGCTTTGAAACAGAAACAGATACGGAGGTTATTGCACATTTAATTACGCGAGCTCTAAACAGTGGGCTCTCTCCGCTGGAAGCTGTGCGTGAAAGTTGGAAAAGATTGCAAGGTGCTTTTGCTATTGCTCTCATTTTCGAAGGTGAAGATAATCTTATGATTGCTGCACGTTCTGGGCCACCTTTGGCAATTGGCTATGGAACGGATGAAGTTTTTATTGGATCTGATGCTATTGCTTTGGCTCCCTTCGTAGATCGTGTTAGTTATATGGAGGATGGAGATTGGGCTGTTTTGACACGAGAGAGTGTCACAATTTACGATGTAAATAATCAATTTGTAAAACGTCCTATTACAACATTGTTTGGAGAAAATTTATTGGTTTCTAAAGGTAATCACCGTCATTTTATGCACAAGGAAATGTTTGAACAACCTGAGGTGATTTCTCATAATTTAGCGCATTATCTTGATCTTGGAAATCATACGGTTCGTTCACTTGAAAATTTGATTGATTGGAAAAATATTAATCGGATCGTTTTTGCAGGCTGTGGGACAGCTTACTATTCGACTTTAGTTGCACGTTACTGGTTTGAACAATTTGCTGCTTTAAGTATCGATAATGATGTTGCTTCGGAGTTTCGTTATCGTGAACCACCTCTTACTGGTGATGTGCTATCAATGTTTGTTTCTCAATCTGGTGAAACGGCTGATACATTGTCGTCTTTGCGTTATTGTCGTGAACATGGTGTGAAAACAGCGACAATTGTTAATGTTGAGCAATCGACAATGGCAAGAGAAGCGGATTTTGTTCTACCAATATTTGCTGGACCAGAAATTGGTGTTGCTTCCACAAAAGCTTTTACTTGTCAGTTATCAACACTTGCTGTCATGGCGCTTGGTGCTGCTAAGCAACGGGGGTATCTTTCAGAGGAAGAAGAGCATCAGTTTGTCCAGCAATTGGCAGAAGTTCCGCGTCTTTTAAATGAAGTTCTAAAGCTGGATGATAAAATTGAACATATTTGTCGTGATTTGGCGCATGCAAAAGGGGTTCTTTATCTTGGGCGTGGGACTTCGTATCCAATTGCTTTGGAGGGAGCACTTAAGCTGAAGGAGCTTTCTTATATTCATGCTGAAGGTTATGCGGCAGGTGAGTTAAAACATGGGCCAATTGCGTTGGTGGATGAGACTATTCCGGTAATTGTTGTAGCCCCTTATGATCGATGGTTTGAAAAAACTTTTTCTAATATGCAAGAGGTGGCAGCGCGAAATGGCCGTATTATTTTGATAACTGATAAAAGAGGGGCAGAAACCGTTCATTTTGAAACTTTATCAACGATTATTTTGCCTGATGTTCCAGAATTTATTACGCCCATTATTTATGCTTTACCTATTCAGTTAATTGCTTATCATACAGCTGTTTTATTAGGAACAGATGTTGATCAACCCCGCAATTTGGCAAAATCAGTTACTGTTGAGTAAAAATAATTTTATGTCTTTAAAATTTTGAAAGAGTAGAGATAACACATTAATGGGGATGCATAATTTATTTTTTACAGATTGGTTAAGGATATTGCATACGAATATTTTCTCATTTTTTCCATTTTGTTTCGGAATCAAAAAAACTTTTCTTGTATGTCAGAAAAGGAATCAGATATGTGAATAGACAAAATTGAAAAAAGCTAAATTTGCTTTTATGAACTGTTGTCATGCAAGGACTAACTAATATTGGAAGTGGGGGTGAAGTGCTAAGATTGGTTTGTTGTTGCTCCATAAGTTTGAAGGTAAAACTAGAGCTTTTAGATGAAATTATTTTTTGAGGGCGATTAATATACATTATAAGAACAAGAGAGTTTTTGATTGATTTCCTCTTTATTCTAAACGACAAAAGTTTTTAACAGTGCTGGTTTATAAACGGCATGGCTTTTCTCAATTTTTTGTTGCTGACCACTTGTATGGTTCACTTTATAGATTCTAAGGGTAAGTCTTGTTCCAAATATTTGTTACGCACTACTTAAAATATTTAATGTATGAAGTTTTACATATCTTATATCTCTATTTTAAATAACAGAATTTTACGGCTCAAAAAGATAAATTATAAGTTTTTTAAATTTATTTGAGTGCTTTTTATTATTATCCTGCTCGCAGTAAACGTGTAGCATCTTCGCGTCCAAAAAGATAAAGAAGTAAACGTAAAGCTTGTCCTTGTTCTGAGGAAAGGTGCGGATCACGTTGTAGGAATAGGCGTGCATTTCTTCTTGCCATTGATAAAAGATCACTATGTACAGCAAGATTTGCTATGTGGAACTCGGGCATGCCAGATTGTCGTGTGCCTAAAAGCTCTCCTTCTCCTCGCAGGCGCCAGTCCTCTTCAGCAATTTTAAAACCATCTTCTGTAGCACGTATAATATTAAGACGTGTTGCAGCCATTTTTGTTAGGGGATCTTTGTAGAGCAAAATACAAGAGGATTTTTTATCTCCCCGTCCTACACGACCACGCAGTTGATGTAGTTGTGAAAGACCAAAATGTTCCGCATGTTCAATGACAATGATCGAAGCATCGGGAATATCTACGCCTACTTCAATGACTGTGGTTGCAACTAAAATATTTATCTTTCCATCTTTAAAGGAAGCCATTGCTGCTGCTTTTTCATCTGTTGACATTTTGCCATGTATTATCCCAACACGCGCTCCAAATCGCTCTTGGAGAAGAGCAAAACGACTTTCAATTGAAGTGAGTTCAAGAGCTGTCGATTCTTCCACTAAAGGACAAATCCAATAGAGCTTTTCTCCTTTTTCTATTGCAAGGGTAATGCGTTCTATGAGTTCATCAATGCGTTTTAAAGAAAGTGTTGCTGTTGTAATGGGCTGTCGTCCCACGGGTTTTTCTGTAAGTTGAGAGACATCCATGTCGCCAAAAGCTGTTAAAACCAGTGTGCGCGGAATTGGAGTAGCAGTCATGACGAGCATATCAGGCTTATGACCTTTTGCTGTAAGGGCAAGACGTTGATGTACACCAAAACGGTGTTGTTCATCGATAATGGTGAGGGAAAGATTATGATAGGAAACATTTTCTTGTATGAGCGCATGGGTTCCGATAATAAGAGAAGCTTGACCTGAGTGAATAGCTTTCAAAATATTTGTACGTACTTTTCCTTTTTCTCTGCCTGTTAAAAGAACTGTTTGTAAGCCAATTTTTTCGGCAAACGAGGTAATTGTTGCAAAGTGTTGCCTAGCAAGAACTTCTGTTGGGGCCATTAAAGCGGATTGTCCTGAATTTTCAGCAATTTGTGCCATTGCCATGAGTGCCACGACGGTTTTTCCTGCTCCTACATCACCTTGAAGAAGTCTTAGCATTGGCTTTGCTGAAGCAAGATCATTGGCAATGTCATGTATTGCTTTTGTTTGTCCATTTGTCAGTTGAAAGGGAAGAACTTGCAGCAATTTTTTAGTGTAAACACCTGTTGGCGGTCGAGATGTTCCAACAAGAGATTTTGTTTGCAAACGCACCAGTCCAAGAGCCAATTGACAAGCAAGCAATTCATCATAGGCGAGACGTTTGCGTGCTGCACTCTCTAGAGTTAAATCATTGGGATCGATGGGGGCATGAATACGGCGTAAAGCAACGGGAAAAGAAGAAAAATTGTGCTGTTTTTTGACACTTTCTTCTATCCATTCTGGTAAAAGAGGAATATAATCAAGGGCATTTTGTATTGCACGTCTTAGGGTTTTTGTCGAAAGGCCAGCAGTAGAGGGGTAAATGGGTTCGACTAAGGGCATTTGGTGTGATTGTTCGCTTGCTATGATATGGTCGGGATGTACCATTGACAGCTGCCCGTTAAAACGTTCAGCTTTGCCTGATACAATGACTTTTTTTCCTTCCGGAAGTTGTTTTCTTAACCAAGTAGATTGAGCATGAAAGAAAACTAAATTTATTTTTCCTGTTAGATCATGTGCTGTGACCCGATAAGGTAATCGATTACGGCCCATTGGTGGTGGCTGATGCTGATCGATAACAATTTCAAGAGTAATGGTAACTCCTTCTTGTGCATCAGCAATAGTTGGACGTATTCTACGATCTATAACGGAATGGGGCATTAATTGAAGAAGATCAATAAGGGTGGGTTCGCGTTGCGTGAGATTTATGTTTAAGACTTTTGCTAACAAGCTATAAACTTTTGGTGTAATCCCAGAAAGGATACGAATAGAATGAAAAAGGGGGACAATAAGGCTTGGAAGCATAAGTAAATTTAGCTTGCTCTTTTTGTTTTTTCTAGTGCTTTGAAAGAGCTTTTTGGGGATAAGTCATAGCAGAAAAATCAAAATTTAAAGAATGCATAAAATAAAAAGTGCAAGAAAGAGTAGCAATATTCATAATATTCTCTATGATTTTCTCTTTTTGTTTTTATCTATTTATTTGCTGTGAATAGAGATATTTTCTTGATGAAAGTCTTTTATAAATAGCAATAAACTGAAACAGCTTGCTCATATGCAGGGGTGATAAACTTATAGATTAAAGGTGAGATAACTGAGCAAGTTCTCTCTTGTTAAGGCAGATAAGAGCTGCGATTTAAACAATTTATTTTGTAGTGGGGTATTGTGAGAGTGGTAGAAGATAAAAGAAAAATAGGAGATAAAAAGAATACCCTTCCTCGCTTTATTCATTTGAGGGTGCATTCTGCTTATTCACTGCTCGAGGGAGCTTTAAAGATTCCGCAAATTGTTCAGCATGCAATTTCAGATCATACACCAGCGATTGCTATTACTGATACAAATAATTTATTTGGTGCTTTAGAATTTTCGCAATATTGTTTCTCTTATGGAATACAACCGATTATTGGTTGCCAGCTTGCAATTGATTTTGCCGATGAAGGTGATAATTTGCTTCCTTCCCAAGGGCACCATCCTGCTGATTTCTGCTCTCTTGTTTTATTCGCTGCAAGTGAGATTGGTTATGCACATTTAGTGCGTCTTGTCAGCCGTGCTTACCTTGAAAAATCTAATACTGATCCGCCTCATATCAAAATCGATTGGCTGTCATCATGTAGTGAAGGAATCATTGCTTTAACAGGTGGTAAGGGAGGACCTATTAATTTTTCTTTAACAGAAGAGAAAAAAGAACGTGCTATTAAACGTTTAACCGATTTAAAAAAAGTTTTTGCCGATCGTCTCTATGTAGAATTACAGCGGCATGGTTCTTTTGATCGACAAATAGAAGCTGCACTTATTGAGTTGGCCTATAAATATGAAATTCCTCTTGTGGCAACCAATGAAGCTTTTTTTCTGAATAAAGAAGGGTATGAGGCTCATGATGCGCTTATGGCGGTTGCGGAAGGACAAATTGTCTCTAATCCAGAGCGTAAGCGTGTGACGCCAGATCATTATTTGAAATCACAAGATGAAATGGTGACATTGTTTTCTGATCTTCCAGAAGCTTTAGAAAACAGTGTTGAAATTGCATTGCGTTGTCATATTGCTACGCCAGTTCGAAAACCAATATTACCTCGTTTTATCGAGAAATCTGTTGATTCAAACTGTAGTTTAGAGGTAGAAGATAGTGAATTGTTAAATCAAGCAAAAGCTGGTTTGAAAATACGCCTCGAGACAATTGGATTGGCTGAAGGATATAGCATTGCAGATTATGAACAGCGGCTTGATTATGAAGTTTCTGTTATTACACGTATGCAATTTTCTGGCTACTTTCTTATCGTTTCAGATTTTATAAAATGGGCGAAAGCTCATGGTATTCCCGTTGGTCCAGGGCGTGGTTCTGGTGCTGGGTCACTTGTGGCTTATGCATTGACTATTACTGATGTTGATCCATTACGTTTTTCTCTTCTCTTTGAACGTTTTCTGAATCCAGATCGTGTATCGATGCCGGATTTTGATATCGACTTTTGTCAAGAGCGGCGCGAAGAAGTGATTCATTATGTGCAGAAAAAATATGGACGTGATCAAGTTGCGCAAATTATTACCTTCGGTAAATTACAAGCACGTGCGGTGTTGCGGGATGTTGGACGTGTTTTGGAAGTTCCTTATCGCCAGGTGGATTATCTTACAAAATTGGTTCCTGCTAAACCTGGTAGTCAAATTGAATTAGCGGATGCTATCAAAGATGAACCTAAATTTGAGGAAGAAAAGAAAAAAGATCCTCTCATTGGACGAACATTAGATATCGCACTTCAGTTGGAGGGGCTTTATCGTCATGCATCAACTCATGCAGCAGGAATTGTGATTGGTGATAGGCCGCTTTCAGAGCTTATCCCGATGTATCGTGATCCGCGTTCCGATATGCCTGTGACACAATTTAACATGAAATATGTGGAACAAGCAGGGCTGGTCAAATTTGATTTTCTTGGATTAAAAACACTTACTGTTTTGAAAATGGCAGTAGATTTTGTTGCACGAAAGGCAGTCAAAATAGATTTGTCGAATATTCCTCTCAATGATGAGGAAACCTATGCTATGATGGCACGTGGTGAAACAGTTGGTGTGTTTCAAGTGGAAAGTGCTGGTATGCGTAAGGCACTGATTGGAATGAGGCCTGATTGTATTGAAGATATTATTGCTCTTGTTGCGCTTTATCGTCCTGGACCAATGGAGAACATCCCAACCTATAACGCACGTAAACATGGAGAAGAGGAAATTGCTTCTATTCATCCTAAAATAGATCATCTGATTAAAGAAACACAAGGTGTTATTGTCTATCAGGAGCAAGTGATGCAGATTGCTCAGGTGCTTGCTGGTTATTCGCTTGGAGAAGCGGATTTATTGCGGCGCGCTATGGGTAAAAAGATTCATAAAGAAATGCAACAACAGCGTACGCGTTTTGTAAATGGAGCCGTTGCTGGTGGTGTTGATAAAGATCAAGCTAATATTATTTTTGATCTTTTAGCAAAATTTGCAGATTATGGTTTTAATAAATCACATGCTGCTGCTTATGCGATTGTTTCTTATCAAACTGCCTATATGAAAGCACATCATCCCGTTGAGTTTTTAGCCGCTTCAATGACTTATGATATGACAAATACGGATAAGTTAAATGATTTTCGGCGTGAAGCATTAAGGTTAGGTATTAAAGTTATTGCTCCTTGTGTGCAAACATCATATCGTGTTTTTGAGGTTGGCGATAACTGTATTTATTATTCTCTTGCTGCCATTAAAGGTGTAGGGGAAGCCGTTGTAGATCATATTGTTGCTTGTCGTGGGAAGAAAGTTTTTAAAGATCTAGAAGATTTTTGTGCGCGTATTGATCCGCGTATTGTAAATAAACGTGCGATGGAAAGTTTGATTTGTGCTGGCGCTTTTGATTGCTTTCATATTGCACGTGAGATTTTATTGGCAAGTCTTGGAACGCTTCATGCACGTGCACTTCGTATTCTCGAAAACAATTCTAGTGGACAAATTGATATATTTGGCATGATGGGGGGATTAAAAGAGCCTTTAGTTTTATCGCAAACGTCTCCGTGGTTACTGGATGAAAAACTGCATCGAGAGTTTCAAGCAATAGGTTTTTACTTTTCTGCGCATCCTTTGGATGAATATCAAACGATTCTTGCTAAAAAACGTGTACAAAGTTGGGCTCATTTTGCCAATGCTGTCAAAGGAGGGGCTACTGCTGCAAGGTTAGCTGGAACTGTTGTGGCAAAACAAGTACGTAAAACAAAGTCTGGTAAGAAAATGGGGATTATTCATTTTTCTGATACGAGTGGGCAGTATGAGACAGTTCTCTTTTCTGAGACACTTTCCGATTATGAAGCGATACTAGAACCTGGAAAATCTTTTATTATTACGGTGAGTGCCGAAAATCGTTCTGAAGGTGTGAATTTGCGATTAGAGACAGCCCACTCTTTGGAAAAGGAAGCATCACAGAATCACAAAATGATGCGCCTCTTTATAAAAACGGTTGATATGCTATCGCAGATTGAGCAAAATTTAAGTCCCGGAGGGAATGGGGAGGTAGGGCTTATTTTGATTCAAGAAGATGGATTACGAGAGGTCGAAATTACACTCCCAAAGCGATATAAGGTTAATTCACGTGTAGCAAGTTCTATGAAAGCTATTCAGGGCATTATTGATGTGGAGTTAACTTAAATCAAGAATTGTAAAGTGAACGCTTGTCTTGAAAGAGATTTTTAGCTTTATGGATGGTTTAGTTTTTTATTGGATTATAAATTCTAAAAATTTTTTCTTTTATTACTGTAAGTTATATTAAATTGCTTGCTCAATCAATAAAGTTGAGAAGATATGCTTTTTGATTTGTATAGCCGAAATGTAGAGGAATTATAAGTTTTTACCATACGCATTTATGGAATTTATAGCATCATAGCTATAAAGCCAATGAAGGTTAGACATGATGCTCTCTGGTGTGCGAATTTTCATGATAAAATTACGTGCAATTGCTATGGGGCCAGTTGCATGGTAGGCTATTCTGTTAAAATCTCCTCGTTTTTTTACGGCTCTCATTCGAGGTGTACGTATTTCTTTATAAAGTGAAAGCCCTTTTGTTAATGAAAGATCTTTATAAGAGAGTATTTCTGCTAATGTGGCCGCATCTTCTATTGCCATAGCAGCACCTTGTGCTGCAAAAGGAAGGGTTGCATGTGCACTATCCCCAACAAACACTTGTCTTTCTAAGCCTAAAAAACGGTGTTGTTTCATTTGAAAGAGTGGCCAATAGCTCCACGCATCAATATGGTCAAAGATTTGCAAAATTTGCATATGCCAATCTTTAAAAAGAGCTTTCAAATTTTCTTTATTTCCTTTATGCGTCCATCCTTCTTTTGAATTTTCTCCATGTGTGATGGCTACAAAATTAAATAGTTCTGCTGATGATTGAAGAGGATAGACAACAAGATGATTTTGAGGTCCCATCCAAGCAGTAATTGTTTTCACATTTTGCAATAAAGAACAAAAATCTTTAGGAAGATTTTTGAATTCTGCTGTAGCACGCCACGCAATAAAGCCACTAAAATCTGCTCTTTCATGAAAAGGTGTTAATTGCCGTAATGTTGACCAAACTCCATCACATCCGATAAGAAGCGGTGCTGAGTAAAATTGCTGTTGTTTTGTTTGATTTGATGCATCTGTTTTGGTCGTTTTTATATGAATGCCACCAGATTCCATAGGAGTAGCTGATATAACAGTTTCGCCTGTTTTATATTTAATAAAAGAATTTCCTATAACAGCGTTGTATAAAATTTTTTGTAAGGCAGCGCGATGAAGTGTAATATAAGGGAACTTCCAATTTTTTTCCGACAAATTGATAAGATCAACACGCAAACGCGTTTTTAAAGATATCCCATCTCTTAATTCAAGGAAATGGGGTATTGTTCCCATTTCCGTAAGTTTATCAAGAATTCCCCATTGAGCAAGTATACGTGTCGCATTTGGAGTAAGCTGAATACCAGCCCCTACAGCTTCAAGCTGTTGACATTTTTCGATAAGAGTACTTGCTATTCCTTTATGGGCGAGTGCCAAAGCGGTGCTTAAACCGGCAATTCCTCCTCCAACGATGATTGGCGATTGATCCATAAGTTTTCTTCATATTGAAAAAGCAGAAAATGCTTTATAATGAATTTTGAGGATGATATAAACATCCTGTTGGGTTCGTTTGATTGTATGATAATGAGGAAACATAACGATAAAGTGTTGAACAATAAGGGCAAATTTTTTCATCAGCTGCCCCCATGTCAATAAAAATATGGGGATGGTCGAACGGTTGTGTAGCACCCACACACATAAATTTTTTTACACCGATCTCGATTATTTTATATCCAAGGTTGTTTTGGAAGTGGGGAATTTTATGATCAGCCATGGTATCAAGCTCCGGATAAAATTGTCTCATCAGGTATGATTTGTACTTTTTACATAGATGAGTTTGTAATAAAGCTTATGATAATGCAAGGTGCTTAAAAAACAAACGCACTGTCTTTTATGTTAATGGGTTCATTCTCTGTTTTTAGCACTTTGCGTATTAGCAATAATTTCAAATATTTAATGTCAATAACATGAGAAAAATGCATTATTAAAGGGTAAGATATTATAAAGTGTTCTATGAGATATTTAATCATAAGAACGTTAGAAAGTATAGAGGAAGCTTAGCTAAACTATATGGAACAGAGGGTGGCAGATCAAATTTCTCTATCGGATATAACAATGAAAAATCCGAAGAGGTTTGTGAATAGAGAATTTTCATGGTTACAATTTAATACACGTGTATTAATGGAGGCGACTAATCCAAGGCATCCTTTATTAGAACGGCTACAATTTCTTTCTATTTCTGCAGCAAATCTTGATGAATTTTTTATGGTTCGTGTTGCTGGACTTGTTGCTCAAATTCGTTCTGGAGTTACAACTTGCAGTGCAGATGGATGTACACCGCAAGAGCAACTTGATTTTGTGTTAGCTGAGATTTCACGATTGCAGACTTATCAATTACAAGAATTGCATATTTTACGTCATGAATTAAAACAGAATAACATTGAAATTATTTGTTTTGATGAGCTTTCAGAAATTGAAAAATTATGGCTCAAAAAATATTTTCTTGATACAATTGCTCCCGTTCTCAAACCTTTATCTGTTAATTCTATTCACTCTTTTCCATTTATTCCTAATTTAGGGCTTTCACTTGCTCTCCAATTGTCTCGGGGTGTTGATCAATCCTCTACTATAGTGTTGTTGCCACTTCCAATGGCGTTAAGGCGTTTTATTCTTCTTCCTCAAGAGGACAGTAATTTTCGTTTTATTGCCTGTGAAGATGTTATTAGTTTTTTTATAGATTATATATTTCCCAATTTTGAAGTTAAGGGAAGCGGTCTATTTAGGGTTATTCGTGATAGTGATATTGAAGTAGAAGAAAAGGCGAGGAACCTTGTTCATTTTTTTGAAACTGCTCTTAAGAGGCGCCGCCGTGGCCAGGTTATTCGAATTGAATTTGATGCGAAAATGCCGGATACTTTACGTCAATTTATAACAAATGGCCTTGTTGTTCCTGGTAATTATAACAGCATTCTTGATGGGCTTTTGGCGCTTAATATGGTCTCAGAGATCGTTTCTATTCCACGTGATGACTTGAAATTTATCCCTTATAATCCTCGTTTTCCTGAATCTATTCGTGTGCATAAGGGAGATTGTTTTGCGGCTATTCGTGAAAATGATATGGTTATTCACCATCCTTATGAATCTTTTGATGTAGTTGTACAATTTTTACGTCAAGCGGCTCACGATCCGAATGTTGTGGAAATCAAACAAACTCTTTATCGTACATCGAATGATAGTCCAATTGTCAGTGCTTTGATTGAGGCTGCTGAACAGGGCAAGTCTGTGACTGCTTTGGTAGAGCTTAAAGCACGTTTTGATGAAGAGGCGAATATTCGTTGGGCACGTGATCTTGAACGTGCCGGTGTTCAAGTTATTTTTGGTTTTGTTACCTTAAAAACACATGCTAAAATGTCACTTATTGTGAGGCGTGAAGGAAAGCGCTTGTGCTCTTATGTTCATCTTGGAACGGGGAACTATCATCCTATTAATGCTAAGGTTTATACCGATCTTTCTTTTTTTACTATTGATGATGATATTGCCCAGGATGTTGCATTATTGTTTAATTATATTGCTCAATATGAACGTCCAAATGAAACAATGAAGATTGCTTTTTCACCTTTAACATTGCGTAGTCGTATTTTAGAGCATATTGAAGGAGAAATTATCAATGCGCAGCGGGGGCGGTTTGCTGCTATTTGGATAAAAGTTAATGCATTGGTAGATCCTGAAATTATTGATGCTTTGTATCGTGCTAGTCAAGCGGGTGTACAGATTGATTTGGTAGTGCGTGGCATATGTTGTTTGCGTCCTGGTATTCCGGGAATTTCGGATAATATTCGTGCAAAGTCAATTGTAGGGCGTTTTCTTGAACATAGTCGTGTGTTTTGTTTTGGTAACGGCGAAGATTTGCCGAATGAAAATGCACTTGTTTACTTGGGGTCTGCTGATATGATGCCTCGCAATCTGGATTACCGTGTTGAAATATTGGTTCCTATTTTGAATAAAATGGTTCGCAAGCAGATTCTTTTACAAATTATGTTGGCTAATATTATTGATAATCAACAAAGCTTTGATATACTCAATAATGGAAAATCAAGACGTATAACACCGCAAAGAGGTGAAAGTCCGTTTAATGCGCAGGAGTATTTTATGGTCAATGCAGGTTCAGCGGGGTGGAAAAAATCTTTTGATTCTTCTGCTTCACGTTTGATGGCGTTGCATCGGCAGCAAGCTAAAGTGCATAGAGACTGAGATCTAATGACATATATAAATGCTCAGGGACGGATTAAAGGGTGTAAACCTATCGCTGTTATCGATATTGGCTCAAATTCTGTTCGGCTTGTTATTTATGAAGGTCTTGTCCGTTCTCCAGCAGTTTTATTTAATGAAAAAGTTCTCTGTGGTCTCGGACAAGGTGTGGCAAAAATTGGTTTTTTAGAAGAAAAATCAATGAAAATGGCGCTGCAAACATTGAAACGATTTCGTGCGCTTTGTCAACAAATTGGAGCAGATGAAATCTATACACTCGCAACAGCAGCAGCGCGAGAAGCAAAAAACGGATCAGTATTTATTCAAAATGCTGAAAATATCTTACACAATAAAATATCTCTTCTTTCAGGAAGTCAAGAGGCTGTTTATTCAGCATACGGGGTTATTTCTACTTTTTACAAACCCAAGGGTATTTCTGGAGATCTTGGTGGTGGAAGTCTGGAGCTTATTGATATTGATGATTCTGCAGTAGGTGAGGGGGTAACACTGCCATTGGGTGGTTTACGCCTACAATATATGTCCAATAATGATATTGCTATTGCCGCAAAAATTGCTCATGAGCAGTTTGGTCAATCTGCTGCCCTTTGTAAGGGAAGGGCACGTTGTTTTTATGCAGTAGGGGGAACATGGCGTAATTTGGCAAAACTGCATATGGTGACCAAACATTATCGGTTACCTGTTATGCACGGCTATGAAGTTGATGCAGCTGAAATGAAAGATTTTTTGCGTTTTGTTGTGAGTGGCAATATTGATAATATGAAAGGAATTACGGCTATTTCAAAAAATCGCCGTCAGCTTTTATCTTATGGGGCTATCATTCTGATGGAACTTATTCAGTCTATGGGATTTGAAAAAATAGTTTTTTCGGGAGCGGGTGTTCGTGAAGGCTTTCTTTATTCACGATTGCCACAAGAGATTCGGATGTTAGATCCTCTCATTGCGGCATGTACGGAAATGGCTATTTTACGAGCGCGTTCACCAAAACAGGCAGAAGAACTCATCGATTTTACGACAAGTGCCTTTAAAGCTTTTGGGATTCTCGAGACTGAAAATGAATACCGTTACCGCAAGGCTGCTTGTCTGCTTGCAGATATTGGTTGGCGCATACACCCAGATTATAGGGGTAATGAGGCGGCCAATCGGATAGCACTAGGATCATATCCGGGAATTTCTCATGAGGGGCGTGCTTATGCTGCTCTCGCTGTTTTTTTTCGCAATACAGGTTTATTAATTGATGAAGAATCTCTTCCTATTTTCCAACTCGCAACTAAAACTCTTATTGAGAAAGCAAGTCTTCTTGGTGAGACTATGCGGATTGCTTATCTTTTTAGTGCTTCTACTGCAGGCATTTTACCTCATTTATCGTGGCATAAAAAAACAGATCATGTTGTCTTGTATATTCCGAGGCGTTATGCTGATTTATTAGGAGAACGTCCTCTCAATAGGTTGAAAAAATTATCAAAAATAATAAAACAGCCTCTGTCTTTTGAAGTTTTTTGATTCTTTATTCTATTGGAGTTGTAAAATTTATTGCTCTATTGTTCGCTATAAGAGTTGTCCTACAAATTCATTTTTTAGCTTTTTAGTTAGTGAGATAGGCTTTTGATACAGCATTTATTCATTTATTATTGTAAACAGAATTGCTATTTTTAGATCTCTTTTGATATACGATCTTCGTATTTAGTTGAGATTCCTTAGAGTTTCATTATTATTTTAAAACAAGTATTGATTAGATTTAGGTGTGATAATTTTAGAATGCAAACGTTGAAAATTTTTTTGTAAATTAAAGCTGTTTTGTGTTTATTTTTCCATTGTCAAAATAAAATCCTATTTGTCCTTTTAGCACTTGTTCGGCTTTTTGCCCAAATATTTCATAGCGCCAGCCATTCATAGCGGGGATATTTTTCTTTATACACCCATTGGCAATTTTTTCTAAGTCATTGGCATTTGCAATAACTTTGGGTGCAATACCATTTTCATTTGCAACGAGTTTTAATAATACTTTGAGAAGGTCAATAACAGCAGTGGATTTTTCATTGAGAGGATTATATTGGGGAAGGGGAGGTAAAGTGGCAAGATCAACCTCTAAGCCCTCGTGGATAGCTTGGATTAATGTTTGTGCTATTGAGAGTTTATTCCAGTTTTTGTTCAGACTGCGTAAACGTTTTAGAGCCATTTCATCTTTTGGCTGTTGGGTCGCGATTTCGATCAGGCACTCATCTTTCATGATATGACGGCGTGGAATATTATATTTTCGTGCTTTACGTTCACGCCAAGCTGCTATTTTTTGTAATACGGCAAGTTCACGTGGTTTTTTGATTTTGCCTTTTACTTTTTTCCATGCCTCATTTTCTGGCATATCATAGGTTTTGGGGGATAAAAGGATTGCTATTTCATCATTCATCCAGTGGGTGCGTTTGTCTTTTTCTAGCTGCTTTTTCAATAAGAGGTAAACGTCTCTGAGGTAGGTTACGTCAGCAAGCGCATAGAGTAGCTGTTTTTCGGAAAGAGGGCGGTAGCTCCAATCTGTAAAACGAGATGATTTATCAAGTTGATGACCTGTGCAACGTTGTACAATTTGATCATAGGAGATAGAATCACCAAATCCGCAAATTGATCCTGCTATTTGTGTATCAAAGAGAGGAGAGGGAATGATGCCTCCAAGATGATAAATCGTTTCGATGTCTTGACGTGCAGCATGAAAAACTTTAACAATTTTTTCATCGAGCATGAGATCAAAAAATGGTTGTAGATCAATATCCTCTGACATTGGATCAATGAGAGCTGTAGTGTCTGGTGATGCCAGCTGAATGAGACACAGTTGTGGCCAGAAAGTGGTTTCACGCATAAATTCAGTATCGATTGTTACAAAATCTGAGGTGCGCAGGCTAGTAAGTGCAATTTTAAGATCTGTTGTTTTTGTAATAAGATTCATCATGCCTTTTATTATAGCAAGATAAATTAAATTTGTCTTTTTTTGACTTTTTTTTTAAGTCTCTACCCTCATATCTTGACAAATGGTTATTAAAAAGCGTTTGTAGCGCATGTGGAATTTTAAAAATAAAGGCGAGAACTATTATGCATCGTTATCGCAGTCATAATTGCGCTGCTCTTCGTAAATGTGATGTAGGAACAAAAGCCCGTCTTTCGGGGTGGGTTCACCGTGTGCGTGATCATGGTGGAATCCTTTTTGTAGATTTGCGTGATCATTTTGGAATCACGCAGATTGTTGCCGATCCTGCTTCACCAGCTTTTAAAGTTATCGAAAAAGTACGTTCTGAATGGGTTATTCGTGTAGATGGGGAAGTGTGTGCACGTTCTGATGAAGCTATTAATACATCTCTTCCAACTGGTGAAATTGAAATTTTTGCCAAAGAGGTGGAAATTCTTTCAAAGTCTGATGAGCTTCCTTTACCCATTTTTGGCGAGCCTGATTATCCAGAAGATATTCGGTTAAAGTATCGTTTTCTTGATTTACGTCGTGAGACTATGCACAAAAATATCATGCGTCGTACAGAAATTATTTCTGCTATCAGACGCTCTATGCAAGAGAATGGTTTTACAGAATTTACCACACCACTTTTAACAGCTTCCTCACCAGAAGGAGCACGCGATTTTTTGGTTCCAAGTCGTGTCCATCAGGGAAAATTTTACGCACTGCCACAAGCACCCCAACAATACAAACAGTTATTGATGATGTCGGGTTTTGATCGTTATTTTCAAATTGCTTCCTGTTTTAGAGATGAAGATCCAAGGGCAGATCGTCTTCCAGGGGAATTTTATCAATTAGATATTGAAATGAGTTTTGTTGAACAGGAGGATGTTTTTGTAACAATGGAGCCCATTATGCGTTCTCTTTTTGAAGAATTTGCAAATGGAAAGCCTGTAACACAAAGTTTTCCTCGTATTTCTTATGATGAGGCAATGCGCAAGTATGGTTCGGATAAGCCTGATTTACGTAACCCGATCATTATGGAAGATGTCTCTCAGCATTTTTATGATTCCGGTTTTAAAGTGTTTGCTCATATTTTAGCAAATGATGAAAATGCACGGGTATGGGCTATTCCAGCGAAAACGGGTGGAAGTCGTGCTTTTTGTGATCGTATGAATGGTTGGGCACAAGGTGAGGGACAAGCTGGGCTTGGCTATATTTTCTGGCGTAAAGAACAAGGAAAGTTTGAAGGTGCTGGTCCTATCGCTAAAAATATTGGTGCGCAAAGGACTGAAGCAATCCGCACACAGCTTGGACTTGAAAGTGGTGATGCTTGCTTTTTCGTGGCGGGAGATCCAAAGAAATTTGCGTCTTTTGCGGGAGCAGCGCGGACACGTGTAGGAGAAGAATTAGGCCTTGTCGATTGCGAGTGTTTTTCTTTAGCATGGATCGTTGATTTTCCATTTTTTGAATGGAATGAAGATGAGAAAAAACTTGATTTTGCCCATAACCCTTTTTCTATGCCTCAGGGGGGGAAAAATGCTCTTGAATGTCAAGATCCTCTTGCTCTTAAAGCATTTCAGTATGATCTTGTTTGTAATGGTTATGAGATTGCATCGGGCGGAATTCGTAATCATTCACCAGAAATGATGCTTAAAGTTTTTAATCTTGCTGGTCTTTCTAAAGAGGTGGTAGAGGATCGTTTTGGCGCTCTTTACCGTGCATTTCATTATGGAGCTCCACCACATGGTGGTATGGCGGCTGGTATCGACCGTATTATTATGCTTTTGCAAGGTGTCAAGAATTTACGTGAGGTTGCTTTATTTCCTATGAATCAGCAAGCGCTTGATCTTTTGATGAATGCTCCATCAGATATCTCGTCTACACAATTGCGTGATTTAGGAATACGAATTGCTTCTACCACCAAAAATAGTTAATAAAGTTGATTGCTATTTTTCTCTTTACAGTAAAGTGTGAATGTTTTTAAATTATTGTATATGTTGTTATAAAAGACTAGCTGTGTGCTTTATTTAACATTTTAAACTTTGTAGGAAATTGCTCTGCAAAATCATATTGTTTAAGCTTGTGGTTTAAGGCATGTAAATTTTATACAAAAGCATATGATAGAGATTTAGGGTAAGGCTTTCCCATGGTGACTTATGAAGTGAATCGCGTGAAGTGGGCAGTTAAGTAAAGTTCGTCGAAAAGAAGCTGGATTTTTATAGATTAGCGATAGTGGGAAAATTTGTCCTTTTAGAATGGGGAGGAAGTTAAGCTTATTAAAGCGCTATAAGCTTAGAGAGTTTTTTTATTATTTGATATTTAGAGAAAGATTCATGATTAAGTATTTCTATGTAGAGTACTGACGCTTAGAGTGCGCGTGTAAATTTTTCAAATTGCTATAATTTTCTGTTCATGTTTTAATCATAGTGGTTATTTTTATATAGTCGATCCATACAAGATTGCACTGAAGAAATCTTATGAAATAATTGCTCATTATTTTGGGAATTGTTATCCTTATACTATGTCTGATAAAATGAATTTACCTTTTGATAAAGAGCATATTGAGCCAATAGAACTACGTTCTGCTTTACAGGAGCGTTATTTAGCTTATGCGCTTTCTACTATTACGCACCGTGCTTTGCCTGATGTCCGGGATGGTTTGAAGCCTGTGCATCGGCGTATTATTCATGTCATGCGTTTACTTAAACTTCATCCAGGTCTGTCTTATGCGAAATGTGCGCGGATTGTTGGTGATGTCATGGGAAAGTTTCATCCTCATGGTGATGCATCTATTTATGATGCATTAGTACGTTTGGCTCAAAGTTTTGCTGTTCGTTATCCTTTGGTTGATGGCCAAGGCAATTTTGGTAATATTGATGGTGATAATGCAGCAGCTATGCGGTATACAGAAGCACGTATGACTGAAGTGGCTGCTTTATTGCTTGAGGGGATTAATGAGAATGCTATTGATTTTCGTTTAACCTATAATGAAGAAGATGAAGAGCCGGTTGTTTTACCTGGTGCTTTTCCTAATCTTTTAGCAAATGGTTCATCTGGCATTGCGGTGGGGATGGCAACATCTATTCCACCCCATAATGTTGCTGAGCTTTGTGATGCAGCGCTCCATTTGATTGCCCATCCGGATGTAAATGATGAGGAATTAAATCAATTCGTACTCGGTCCTGATTTTCCGACAGGGGGCATTTTAGTTGAACCTAAAAAGAGTATTGAAGAATCTTATCGTGTGGGGCGTGGATTTTTTCGCTTGCGTTCACGTTGGCATCAGGAAACCGGTAGTCGTGGTTCTTACGTGATTGTTGTAACCGAAATTCCTTATCAGGTTCAAAAGTCACGTCTTATTGAAAAAACAGCAGAATTATTGCTTGCACGGCGATTGCCAATGCTTGAGGATATCCAAGATGAATCAGCAGAAGATATTCGCATTGTGCTTATTCCTAAAAATCGTACCGTTGATCCGGAGCTTCTTATGGAGTCTCTTTTTAAATTGACGGATTTTGAAGTAAGATTTCCTCTTAATCTGAATGTTTTATCTTTGGGAAAAATACCCAATGTTCTCTCTCTGCGTGAAAGTTTGCAGCAATGGCTCGAACATCGTCAGGAAGTACTTATTCGCCGTTCTCATTATCGGTTTGATCAGATTGATAGCCGATTAGAAATTCTTCATGGGTATCTTCTTGTATATTTAAATCTTGATGAGGTGATTCTTCTTATTCGTGAAGAGAATGAACCTAAAAATAAACTTATGGACCGTTTTCAATTAACAGAAAATCAAGCTGAGGCTATTCTTAATATGCGCTTGCGTTCTTTACGTAAGCTTGAGGAGTTTGAAATTCGTAAGGAATTTGAAAGTTTGAAAATTGAAAAAGAAAAGTTACAAAATTTGTTAGCTTCTCCTACAAAGCAATGGAAAATAATTTCAGGGGAAATCATAAAAGTTCGTAAAACTTTTTCTCCTGATACTCTTTTAGGGAAAAGGCGTACGACATTTGAAGAAGCTCCAAAGCATGATATTGATGATATCCATCAGGCCATGATTGAAAAAGAACCAGTTACGATTGTGATTTCTGAAAAGGGTTGGATGCGCGCTTTGAAGGGTCATTTGAATGATTATAGCGCATTTTCTTTCAAAGAAGGGGACAGTTTGAAATTAGCATTTTCGGCGTTTACCACAGATAAGATCGTTGTATTAAGTACGGGAGGAAAGTTTTTTGCTATTGCTGCAAATAATTTACCTGGAGGACGGGGGCATGGGGAGCCCATTCGTCTTTTAGTCGATATGGATGATGAGCACAATGTTTTGACAGCTTTCGTCTATAAGGCACAGGAAAAATTGCTTTTAATTTCATGCCATGGAAATGGCTTTATTGTACCTGCTATGGAAGTGATTGCTAATACACGAAAAGGAAAGCAGGTTATGAATGTTAAGCTCCCTGATAAAGTAAAGCTTTGTGTTCCAGTAAAAGGTGATCATGTTGCAGTGATTGGTGAAAATCGTAAAATGCTTATTTTTGCCATTGAACAAATACCAGAAATGAGACGCGGTAAAGGTGTTCGTCTCCAACGTTACAAAGAAGGAGGTATTGTTGATGCAAAAACCTTTTATTTATCAGAAGGTTTAAGCTGGCAAGATACAGCTGAACGCTGCTTTAATCGCTGTGCTGATGATCTTCTTGAGTGGATGGGAACACGTGCTGGTATAGGGCGTTTGGTGCCAAAAGGGTTCCCAAAGACAGGAAAATTTATTAATTAAATCTTACAGTATATTTAATTCTCCAAATTATAAGCATAAAAGAGAGAGCTTTATATGGTTTTATTTCTGTGAGGCGCTTATTAACCTTTTCGTAGCAGCATTTATTCGTTAGGATTATGATGATATTGTCTAAAAAGGTGTCCACGTTCGGCCCATAAGACAAGAAGTATGGCGATGATACTGAGAAAGAAAAATGCAGCTGAATTGGGTGTTGTTGTTTCGTTAAATTGTTGTGCAATAAAAAAGCCAAGACCTGTTGCGATAGATGTCTGGAGAAAACCTGATACAGAAGATGCTGTTCCAGCAATTTCACCTACGGATTCGAGAGCAAGTGTATTGAAATTGGCCATAATGCCTCCGCAGGCAAACATCAGTATACAGAATAGCAACATATAAAAAGGAAATAGTATAACGCCATCTGTTAAGAGGGAGCAGATGAACCAGATACATGAAGTGGTGCAAAAGAGAAAAAGCATCGTATGGGCGATGCGTCGCATTCCAAGGCGTCCAACAAGTTGAGAATTTAAAAATGATGAGAGTGCCTGAAAAGCAGCGCCGATGGCAAAGGCAATCGGAAACCAGAGGCCTAGGTTATAAATTCCTTCATATGTTTGCTGTGATGTGTTAACAGAAGTAAAAATACAACCTAAAATAATGGAAGTTGCTAGCGTGTAGCAAAGTGTTGTTCGATTGCTTATGACAATCCAGAGGTTATGCTTGATTGAAGTGAAAGAAAGAGAACGTTGTTCATAAAGCGTTTCGGGTAAGCGTAGTTGAATCCAAATCATCAGCCCAAAACCAATTAATGCCATGAAGATAAAAATAACTTGCCAGTTTCCAAACAATAAAATGAATTGCCCGGTTGCTGGACCAATCATCGGTGCAATGAGAAAAATCATCATGACAATAGACATAACTTCTGCCATTTTTCGACCACTATAAAGATCGCGTACAACAGAAACTGTGAGAACACGCATAGCGGCTCCTCCTATACCTTGCAAAATACGCAAGAAGAGTAACAGAGAAAAATTGGCGACAAAGGCACAACCAATGGCTGCAAATGAATAAAATGCAAGGCCAGTGAGTATAAGCTTACGACGTCCATAACGATCGCTTATTGGACCAAAAAATATCTGTGTTATGCCATAGCTCATCAGATAACCAGAAATAATATAATGTTGATCATTTTCATTAATAACATGTAAGCTATTCAAAATATCAGGCATGGCCGGAAGCATAATATCAACAGCTATAGAATTGATAGCCATAAGCGCACCAATGAGAATAACAAATTCTTTATAGCCAATTTTTTTTCTTAGCGCGTCACTATGCGCTTGTTCGTCGACTGAATATGACATACGGCATCCTTGAAATAAAAATTTCGACTGAACAATGCTCTATAAGAATCTAAGTAAAATAAAAGATACCTATGATTTATTGCAGGGAATATTCTTTTCTTTTAGAAATTCTTGCAACTCATTATTTTGAAACATTTCTTTTACAATATCACAACCTCCAACAAATTCACCTTTAATATAGAGTTGGGGAATTGTTGGCCAATTTGAATAGTCTTTAATTCCTTGACGTAATTCATGAGAAGCTAAGATATTGATTCCTTTATAATTTAACCCTAGATAGTCAAGGATTTGAACAACTTGTCCTGAAAATCCACATTGTGGAGCATCGGGTGTCCCTTTCATGAATAAAACGACATCATTTTTTTTAATTTCGTTGTCAATGAAATTATAAATAGCGGTCATTCTTTATTCCTCGATATTGCAGATTTCTACAAATGTACATTTACATTCATCCTGTTTTTTAATCGTATTGCGTGAATGGATGCAAGAAGAAATTTTAAATTATTTGGGAATATTCGTTTGCAACATTAAAGCATGAAGATCATTACCCATATTACCTTTAAGGGCATCATAGACCATTTTATGTTGTTGGATACGGCTTTTCCCACGAAAACTTTCGGAAATAACTTCAGCAGCATAGTGCTCTCCATCGCCAGCAAGATCACGAATTGTCACAATTGCATCGGGGATGCCTTTGCGAATAAGTATTTCAATTGCATGAGCACTCATTGCCATGATTATCCTCCTTTAATTTATTTTTGTGAATATAGAACAAGTAAAAAGAGGCAAAAAACTCTTTATTTTGCACTCATAAATTGCGGAAACCAACTTTCATAGGCTTGTGTGAGTTTATCTACTGAAAGTGTTAATATTCCATCTATATCAAGAGTATCTCCTTCAACAATACCAAGTTCTGTTAAAGAAACTGCGTTTGTTTGGGCTAGTTTTTTTAAGCTGTCGAGAGCATGAGGTTTAACGCTTAAGAGATAACGCGCTTGATCTTCTCCAAAAAGTTCCGCATGAGGCAGTTGTTTGTTGCTTAATTTGGCTTTGATTCCCTTACCTGATTGAATAATCATCTCTGCAAGTGCTAGGGCTAATCCACCGTCAGAAATATCATGAACGGCATGAACAAAACCATGATGAATGACATCTCTCACAAATTGTCCATGCTTTTTTTCAAGCTGTAAATCCACATGAGGTGGGGCACCTATCGTGATATTCAGAATGTCATGTGCATAGATTGATTGTCCTAAATGAGAGCCACAAGCTCCAATCAAAACAATACTGTCTCCATTTTGCATGCCATTGATTGTTACCATTTTAGACCAATCAGTAAGAAGACCAACACCAGCGATTGTGGGCGTGGGAAGAATTGCTTCCCCATTGGTTTCATTATAAAGAGAGACATTTCCTGAAACGATAGGAAAATCAAGATTTCTGCAAGCTTCACCTATTCCTTTAATGGCAGATACCAATTGTCCCATAATTTCAGGCTTTTCAGGATTACCAAAATTGAGATTATCTGTAGCTGCTAAGGGCATTGCACCTGTTGTACTGATGTTGCGCCAACATTCTGCAACAGCTTGTTTCCCCCCTTCATAAGGATCAGCTTCACAATAACGAGGTGTTACATCCGAGGAAAAAGCAAGGGCCCGTTTGTCGCTATAGCTTACACGGACGACTCCTGCATCACCTCCTGGACGAATAAGTGTATTTCCTTGGATAAGTGTATCATATTGTTCATAAACCCAGCGTCGTGAACTTTGATTGGCAGAATTCAATAATGTTAGGAGTGCATCACCAAGATTCTCAACCTTTCCAATTTCTTCTGCTTTAAGAAATGCCTTTTTTATAGGCTCACTCCAGGGACGATCATACATAGGAGCTTCATTTCCGAGCTTTTTGATGGGAAGATTGACGACTTCTTCTCCTTGATGGAAGATACGAAAACGTAAATCATTGGTTGTTCTGCCAATAACAGAAAAATGAAGCCCCCATTTATGAAAAATAGCTGCTGCTTGTTTTTCTAATTCTGGTTTAAGTATCATGAGCATGCGTTCTTGGCTTTCAGAAAGCATCATTTCATAGGCCGTCATGTTTTCTTCACGAACAGGAACTTTATCAAGATTAAGATGTATTCCTAAATCTCCTTTTGCTCCCATTTCAACTGCAGAAGATGTTAAACCTGCTGCTCCCATGTCTTGAATAGCAACAACAGCTTTTAACTCCATGAGTTCTAAGCAAGCTTCAAGAAGGCATTTTTCTGTGAAGGGATCACCAACTTGGACAGTAGGACGCTTTTCACTGATTGAATTATCAAATTCGGCAGAAGCCATTATTGCTCCACCAACGCCATCACGCCCTGTTTTGGCACCAAGATAAACAACAGGAAGCCCTATTCCTTGCGCTTTTGAGTAAAAAAGAGAGTCTATCTTTGCAATACCAGCGACAAAGGCGTTGACAAGGATATTGCCGTTATACCGCTTGTCAAAATTTACTTCTCCACCAACAGTTGGAACGCCAAAAGCATTGCCATAACCACCGATTCCAGAAACAACACCAGTAACAAGATGGCGTGTTCGAGGATGATTGGGGGCTCCAAATCGTAATGCATTCATAGCAGCAACAGGGCGAGCACCCATTGTAAAAACGTCACGCAAAATGCCTCCTACACCTGTTGCAGCACCTTGATAAGGTTCAATGTAAGAGGGATGATTATGACTTTCCATTTTGAAAACGACACATTGACCTTCACCAATATCAACAACACCAGCATTTTCGCCAGGTCCTTGAATGACACATTTTCCTTCTGTTGGAAGAGTCTTAAGCCATTTTTTAGATGATTTGTAGGAACAATGCTCGTTCCACATTGCAGAAAAAATTCCAAGTTCAGTAAATGTTGGCTCTCTTCCAATTAAGGTGAGAATATGTTGATATTCGTCTTCTTTTAGGCCATGTTCGGCAATTAATTTTGGTGTAATAGTGACGTTATTGCAAGGATTCATGAGTATTTTATCCGTCAAATTAATCGAAATTTAGCATCTTTATTGTTTGAAATCTAGCGGCTTAAATTATAGGTAATGGCTGTTGTTTGATAAGATAAAAGTTTATAAACCAATAATGGAATTGCTATGGAAATGCTGGTTATTTGCTTGAGAGATCCAAAAACCATAAATGGCTTTTGAAGAAGCTTTTGTTTGTTTAAAAAAGCATACTCCATTGTGTGCGTAAAATATTTGATTGGCAAATTTGCAGGGTGAGAGATGATACAGACTTTTGACTTCAAGACAGTGAGGCAGCATAAAATTTTCTTTGTCATCATCCATTTGCCAATTCTAAAGCGCTTTGGAAGAGTAAACGACCATCAGTACCACCATGTGCGGGCTCAATGAAATTTTCAGGATGAGGCATCATACCAAGAATATTACCAGCCTTATTGACGATACCGGCAATATCATTCATTGAACCATTAGGGTTTGTGTTTTCTGCATAGCGAAAAACAATTTGCTCATTTTCTTCTATTTCTTTTAATGTTTCATTGTCGACAAAATAATTTCCATCGTGATGTGCAACAGGGCAACGAATAATTTGCCCTTTGGAATAATAGTGAGAAAATCTCGTGTTGGCGTTGACGATTTCGAGCTTTATTTCACGACATACAAATTTTAATGAAGCGTTACGCATTAAAGCTCCAGGTAATAAACCTGCTTCCAACAAAATCTGAAATCCATTACATATGCCAATTATTGTAACACCTTTTTGTGCTTTTTCATGGACAGCTTGTAAAATGGGTGTTCGTGCACCGATAGCTCCACATCTCAAATAGTCCCCATAAGAAAAACCACCAGGGATCACAATGACATCTACATCTGGAATTGTTGTTTCTGTTTGCCAAATTTTTAATGGCTCAATTCCTGTTATATGATGTAATGCCGCAACCATATCTTTATCGCGATTGAGTCCAGGTAATTGAATGATGGCAGTTTTCATGAAGAGCTCCACTTAAAGAGATTCTATAGTGTAATTTTCAATAACAGTATTTGCGAGTAACTCTTCACACATTTGTTCAAGTTTTTGCTTTGCGGTTTCAGAAGGCTGATCATCGAGCACAATATCAAAAACTTTTCCTTGGCGAATGGAGTGAATACCTTCAAAATCTAAACTTTTTAAAGCACCGACAATTGCTTCTCCTTGTGGATCAAGAACACTATTTTTTAAGGTAACTGTAACGCGTGCTTTCATTTCTTCTTTCCTGTTAACAAAATTTCTCTCCTTGAGAGGCGTATCAATAAAAGTAAGGTGATATAATATCACTTGGTTGTCTATTTTACTAAAACAGGACCACTTGGTCGCGGTGGATCATTTTCATTGATAATCCCAAGACGCTTTGCAACTTCTTGATAAGCATTAATAAGTCCCCCCATATCACGCCGAAAACGATCTTTATCCATTTTTTCTCGTGTTTGCATATCCCATAACCTAGCAGAATCAGGAGAGATTTCATCAGCAAGAACAATGCGCATTGTTTCATCTTCCCATAAGCGACCAAATTCCATTTTGAAATCAATAAGTTGAATATTAATACCTGCAAAAAGCCCAGAAAGAAAATCGTTAATACGAATCGAAAGTTGCATAATATCTTCTACTTCTTGGGGAACAGCCCATCCAAAGGCAGTGATATGTTCTTCCGTTACCATAGGATCATCGAGAGAATCATTTTTGTAATAAAATTCAATGATAGATTGTGAAAGGGCTTTTCCTTCTTCCAATCCTAAACGCTTAGCAAGAGAACCCGCAGCAACATTGCGAACAACAACTTCTAAAGGGATAATTTCAACGGCTTTAATGAGTTGTTCGCGCATATTTATACGCTTGATAAAATGTGTTGGGATACCCAAACGGTTAAGATGGCTGAAGATATGTTCCGAAATGCGGTTATTTAAAACCCCTTTTCCGTCGATGATTTCATGCTTTTTTGCATTAAAGGCAGTTGCATCATCTTTAAAAAACTGAATATAGGTTCCTGGTTCAGGTCCTTCATATAAAATTTTGGCCTTGCCTTCATAAATACGGTGGCGACGATTCATTATGCTTCTCTATTGATTTGAGAGGTTTTAAGTAACACTGATAAGTAATGCTATCCTAATTGATAAAATTTCTCAATGATAGCTATAACACTTTCTAACGTTTTTGTCATTGCTGCTCTTGTCTAATAAGGAATAAAACTACATACATGAAGTTTCAAGTAAAGATGATTGTCTCTCTTGAATTAAATTTTTGCAAGAAAATGGGAGAATACCATAAGCCCTTCGGGCCAAGGTCCATGTCCAGATTCTACATTAATGTGGCCAGATTGTCCTGCATCAACAAAGAGAGATCCCCAACCATTGGCAAGTTTTTCTGCTACTGAGAATTGACAAAATTCATCATTTCGGCTGGCTATCACAACAGAGGGAAAAGAGAGTTTTTTACAATGATAAGGACCAAATGTCATTAAATGTTTGGGACGTATTTTTTCATTGCTTACATCTGGAGGTGTAACAAAAAAAGCGCCACAAACTTTTTCTGCATTTTGTAGGGTTGCATGAAGAGCTGTGGGAACTCCTAATGAATGAGCAATAATCATAACGGGCTTTTGAGCTTGCGCAATGGCGATTTTAACTGCATTAACCCATTCTTCAAAAACAGGTTTTGACCAATGCATTTGTTGAACACGGCGCGCTGTAGACAATTTTTTTTCCCATCGTGTTTGCCAATGATCAGGACCAGATCCTTTGTAACCAGGCACAATAAGAATATCGAGTTGGTTTGCTTTCATGAATTGTTTCTTTCATTATCACAGTTTTGTCTCATAGGAAAAAGACGATGTCTTTGTATTTTATGTGCAATCAATGCAATTTTTGTTATTTTCCAAAAACACGTTGAAAAATTGTATGAATATGTTTGGTATGGTATGAAAGGTCAAATTTTTCGCGAAGTTCTGCTTCAGTGAGAACTTTTGTAACATCTTTATCATTAAGCAATTCTTTAAAAAAATCTTTTCCTTGTTCCCAGACCTTCATCGCATTTCGTTGTACAATCCGATAAGATTCTTCACGACTCATTCCAGCTTGAGTAAGCGCTAAAAGTACCCGCTGTGAATGAACAAGCCCTCGAAATTTATTGAGATTTTTTTGCATATTTTCTGGATAGACAATTAAATTTTCAATGACAGATGTGAGACGAGCAAGAGCAAAATCAAGCGTAATGGTTGCGTCAGGACCAATATAACGCTCAACAGATGAATGGGAAATATCACGCTCGTGCCAAAGGGCTACATTTTCCATGGCAGGGATTGCAAATGCACGTACCATACGTGCTAATCCCGTTAAATTTTCTGTTAAAACTGGATTACGTTTATGTGGCATAGCTGATGAGCCTTTTTGTCCAGGTGAAAAATGCTCTTCTGCTTCTAAAACTTCTGTTCGTTGTAGATGGCGTATTTCTATAGCTAATCTTTCAATAGATGAAGCAATAACACCAAGCGTTGCAAAAAACATCGCATGATGATCACGTGGTATAACTTGAGTGGAAACGGATTCAGCACTTAATCCCAATGCTTTTGCGACATGCTCCTCAACGCGTGGGTCAATATTTGCAAAAGTGCCTACGGCACCTGAAATAGCACAAATAGAAATTTCTTCGCGTGCTGCAAGAAGGCGTTTGCGACAACGGGAGAATTCAGCATATGCAAGGGCAAATTTGACACCAAATGTTGTTGGTTCAGCATGAATGCCATGACTGCGTCCAATGGTGATGGTCTCTTTATGTTCAAAAGCACGTCTTTTTAATGCTTCAAGAAGTTGATCTATATCTTTTAGCAAAATATCACTCGCACGCATCAATTGAATGCTAAGCGTTGTATCGAGAACATCTGAAGATGTCATACCTTGGTGGATAAAACGTGCTTCTGGTCCAATAAATTCAGCTAAGTGGGTTAGAAATGCTATAACGTCATGTTTGGTAATCGCTTCAATTTCATTAATGCGGTTGACATCAAATTTAGCTGCTTTTCCTTTTTCCCAAATGATTTTAGCAGCTTCTTTGGGAATAACCCCTAGTTTAGCTAGGGCATCACAGGCGTGAGCTTCAATTTCAAACCAAATACGATATTTCGTTTCTGGTGACCAAATTGCTACCATTTCAGAGCGGGAATAACGTGTTATCATGATTTTTTCCTTATTGTTTAGAGAGTTGCTGCTTGGCGCAATGTATTGATGCGTGTTTTGTAAAGCTCTTTATTGCCATTTTTATAAATTGCAGAGCCTGCGACAAATACATTTGCACCAGCTTTTGCCGTTACTCCGATTGTATCAACAGTGATACCACCATCAACTTCAAGATCAATTGGCCTATTTCCAATTATGCTTTTAACACGTTTGATTTTATCTTTCATTTCTGGAATAAAATTTTGCCCACCAAAGCCAGGATTGACTGTCATGACGAGGATAAGGTCTAATTGATCAAGCAAATATTCCACGACATGTTCTGGTGTGCTTGGATTAAGTGCAATTCCTGCTTTTTTTCCCATTGCTTTGATTATTTGTAATGAACGATGAAGATGAGGGCTTGCTTCAGCATGAATGGTTATAATATCTGCACCAGCATTTGCAAAAGCTTCTAAATAAGGATCTACAGGTGTGATCATCAAATGAACATCAAATATTGTTTTGGTTAATGGGCGAAGCGTCTTGACTACATCAGGACCGAAAGTAATATTAGGAACAAAGTGACCATCCATGATATCAAGATGGAGCCAATCTGCGCCAGCATCAACAACATCTAATACTTCTTGGCCAAGTTTAGAGAAATCAGAAGCCAAGAGCGAAGGTGAGATGAAATAAGAATGGGGCATTAGCTTCTCCTTGATTGGCTGTTTTTATCACGTTGTTCTGTATACTAAAATATCTTTTGTGTTATGACTTAAAAGAAAAATACTCATAGGTCTTTTATGAAAAGATTATTTGAAATTTTAAAGCTGTATAAGTGAAAGATATGTCAAATCATACAACACATTTAATGCCTAAACTTCAACATAATATTACTGTTTCTTCGCAAGAATATCGAGATGCTATGAGTCATTTTGCAGGAGCTGTGCATATTGTAACAACAGATGGCATAAAAGGAAGGCGCGGGGTAACAGTTTCAGCATGTTGTTCTTTATCTGATGAGCCCCCAACACTGCTTGTTTGTCTCATGCGTCATAACCTCAAGAATCAGTTGTTTATGGAGAATGGAAATTTTTGCGTTAATAGTTTGGCAGGAAAACATCGTTTATTAGCAGATATTTTTTCTAGACGTTGTAATATCACACAAAGTGAACATTTTGATATAGCACAATGGGGGACTTTGGTGACTGGTGCGCCTAGTCTTTCAGATGCTTTGGCGTCTTTTGATTGTCGTTTGATTTGTTGGCATGAACATGCAACCCATTGTGTTTTGATTGGTGAAGTTGTTGCTATTAACCGTAATCAAGAAAAAGATGCTTTGGTATATTTAAATCGTGGATATCACACTCTTCCTCTATAGGGATTTTAAATTTTTTGCATATTGAGATGATTTGTTGTTGATACAATTAAGATTTTGTCCAATCACTGGGTAAGGTTCTTGCGTACCGCACTAAAATATATGTCTTTTTTGTTTATAGGCTTGCGGTTGTGGCTAAATTAGGGGATAGATAAGTTATGATCAAGTGATTTTATCTTGAAAACAGATACTATGCAAAAAAGTCATGAAGATTGCAATTATATCTTTAAGCAGATTCGTGAAGAGGTAGAAAAAAGTATTTTATACTTGTGTTGATTGGTGTTGCACAATATATAGTCCGCACATACCATATATGGAGGTTTTTTATGGCATGAGCGAAGAGTTTGATGATCAATATCGCCCTAGTGAGGATGAGCCTTTTATGAATGAGCGACAAAAGGCTTATTTTCGTGCTAGATTGGTTTCTTGGAAGAATGATATCTTAAGAGAAGCGCGTGATACTTTGGAAAATTTGCAAGAAGAGAATGTTGGTCAACCGGATTTGACGGATAGAGCATCTTGTGAAACTGATCGCACAATTGAATTACGTGCCCGTGATCGTCAGAGAAAACTCATTTCAAAAATAGATGCTGCTTTGGAGCGCATTGATAATGGAACTTACGGTTTTTGTGAGGAAACTGGCGAACCCATTAGTTTAAAACGTCTTGAGGCTAGACCAATTGCGGTTTTATCATTGGAAGCACAAGAGCGCCATGAACGACGAGAAAGAGTTTATCGCGACGATTAAAACCAATAGGGATGATTTTAAAACACTCAGTGTTAGAATTTGGCTTTTTATTTATTTTGAGCAGGAATAAATAAAGAGGGTTCTTGCCGTCCTTCAATTTCGGCGGTGATTGCTGAATCTTTTACATTTTGATTCGTAAAAGGAGCGTTGTTGTTACTTTGCTCTTGCTCTCTTTTATCTAAAGGAAAAGTTCTTTTTTCTGTAGGATTCTGGTTTGAATCGATTTTTTTTGTTGTTAATGTTGGCTGTATTTCTTGCGTTTGTATAATTGCACCAGTAATATCCGCTTCTACAACAATGTCTGTAAATCCACCAGTAAGAAGCAAATGCTCTTTATTATCACAACGCACTAAAACAAGACGACGTGTACGATCGATAGCAATGGTTTCGCAGAGAGTTAATCGCGATGGATGCTGTTTTCTTTTAAGTCTTCTTTTATTTAAACGGTGTAAAAGAAAGATAATCACAGTAATAGCTGTAAGTGTTATAATGAAAAACACAAAGCTTGTTGTTATATCAGCAGTGAGTGTAGCTATTTTGCTTGTTAACCAGACATACATAAAATTTCTTTCATTTTAGAATGGAAATATTATTTTTTATTGAAATAAGTTCGTAAATATACCCTTAAAACATTCATTTAATATAATATAAAAAATCTTTTAAAATTGCGTGATTGTTTTGGGGAGATATTGTTGTTGGTATATACTTCATAAAAATACTTATAGAAGTAATTTAGGCTATAAAAACAGCTATAATCAAGGCAAAGTGAGATGGATAAAGATTTTGAAAATAGTAAAAAATCATCGGCTTTTTCTGTATATCGAGGAGGTATGATTCTTCGTGTTGTTTTTGTAATCGTTTTTATCTTCATTTTAGGTATTGTAGTTTTTTCTTATCCACAGAGTTCTTTTCAAAAAGCTTGGGTGGTATCTTTTGGGGCTTTGGCGGTTATAGGGATTGCTGCATTTGTGCTGAGTAGAAAGGGTTTTTTAAGATATAGAGAGGTGCAGTTATATGATAACTTTGATTTGAGTATTTTTGATACTAGTGATGATGCAATTATAGTTTCTGATTTATCCGGTTTTGTTTATTATTCTAATCAAAGTTATCAAAAAATTCTTACCTATAATCCTCAGTCCTCTTGTTATATGGTGATTGCTGAGCTTCCTGGTGCTGGTGCTCTGGCTTATCGTTTAAAAGTTGCAGCATATAGTCATCTTGCCGCGCAAGAAGAATTAAGGGTTGAACAGTCAATTTTTGCTCATTCTACACAAAAAAAACCTGTTTGGTATAATATCTCTGTTCAACCGATCAGAAAGCGGAGACAAAGGTTTTTATTTTGGCGCATTAGCAATATTTCACATTTACAGGAATGTCGTGAAGTTTTTTTCTCGAATCTTCAAGAAGCTATCAATCATTTAGATCAAGCACCCGTTGGATTTTTATCCGTTAATACACAAGGAACTATTCTTTATGCAAATGCAATTTTTGCTGAATGGTTCTCAATTGATTTGGCAAATTTTACCGTTGGTCAATATAGTTTTGATCAATTATTTGATAGCGTTGGAGAAAATAGCGCATGGAGTGACATTTGTTTGCAAAACGACAGACATCAAAGTTCAGGTTACTCTTTGCCTTATAGGTTTTCATTGTGTTTAAATGCAGAGACCGGTGTTGAGAAAATATTGAATTGTTTTATGTCTGCTTCTTCTTTCTTAGAGGACGAAGCCATTTATCGTATTGTGATAATCCCACAACAAGTACAAAGACAAGAGAACGATGAGCAAGTACAATTGCCCAGTATCTTAGTAGAGTATTTTGATGCGAATCCATTTGCAATAGCAGTGGTGAATCAGAAGGGGCAATTGGTTCATATGAATGATGCTTTTTCATCCCTTACGGGATGTGTAGGCAAGACTTTTCTTGATCTCTATAATGTTATATCGCATCGTGATCGTGCACAATTAGAACGTGCATTTCAAAAAATTACGACAAATAAAAGTTATACAGTTTCGATAGAAACTGTTTTAGAAAACAATGAAGAGCGCCATTTGCGTCTCCATCTCATGCCTATAAAGTCCTATTGTGATGATCCTTTACGGGATTTTGTCATTATTTCCGTTATGGAAACGACAGAACAAAAAACGCTTGAAGATAAGATGATACAAAATCAAAAAATGCAAGCTGTTGGGCAATTGGCAGGCGGTATTGCTCATGATTTTAATAATGTTTTAACAGCAATTTTAATGTCGTGTGATCTCCTTTTAAATACGCACCGTAGTTCTGATCCTGCACATGCTGACCTTATGAATATCAAAAACAATGCCAATCGTGCAGCGGCACTTGTACAGCAGTTACTTGCTTTTTCTAGGAAGCAAACACTTCGACCTGAAGAAGTTGATTTTACAGAATTTTTATCAGATATCCGCAATCTTATTTTACCCCTTTTAGGCAATAATATTCAGTTAAAAATTATCCATGGAAGAGATTTATGGAGCGTTGAAATTGATCAAGCATCTTTTCAGCGTGTAATTATGAACTTGGTTATTAATGCGCGTGATGCCATGCCTAATGGAGGGATTGTTACGATTGCAACAAACAATATTACAAAACAACAAAGTGCTGAATTCGATCATGTTGGCTTTGGAATTGGTGAGTATGTGCAATTGTCTGTTTCAGATACAGGAATGGGAATATCATCTTCTATACAAGAAAAAATGTTTGAACCATTTTTTACAACAAAAGAAGTTGGAAAAGGAACAGGTCTTGGTTTATCAATGGTTTATGGAATTATCAAACAGACAGGGGGATATATTTACTGTGAGAGTAGAGAGGGGGAAGGAGCGGTATTTCATATTTTTCTCCCTCGTTATATTCCTAGTACTTACGGTGAAACTTCTCAGCAGATAAAAAAAGATGAAGAACAAGACAAAAATGTGGATTTAACAGGATCTGCAACTGTTTTGTTGGTTGAAGATGAAGATGCTGTCAGAATGGGTGGGGTAAGAGCTCTTCAAATGAGAGGATATAAGGTTTTAGAGGCGGCAAGTGGGGCGGAAGCTATTGCTATTCTTGAGGAAAATAACGGGGCTGTTGATATTATTGTTTCTGATGTGGTGATGCCAGAAATGGATGGTCCAACATTGCTTAAGGAAGCACGTAAAAATTATCCTGATATCAAATTTCTTTTTGTTTCTGGATATGCAAAAGATGCATTTGCTAAAAACCTTCCACAAGATGCTGTTTTTGGCTTTTTATCTAAGCCATTTACACTTAAACAATTAGCTTTAACAGTTAAAGAAACACTTGCAGAATAAAATGAAAATTGTGTTATAAAATACTTATTGTTTAGGGAAAAAGGTGTATAAAAAATTTATAGATGAGCTGTTTTTATTAGTCGTAGAGACAAGTGTTTAGGGTAGCTTATGTTCGAAATACCTATGAAGTAAAGTACATGAAGTGGTTAATCGTGGAATTCCGCGAAAAGAATCTAGATTATCTATGACTTTTGTGCTAGGGAAGCTGCGTCCTTTAGAAGGAGGAGGAGGGCAATTTTAAAAGATTATTAAGATAAAAATTGAGAGTATCTTGAAAAATAAACATAGAAGTGCGTAAAATGATTGCACTGAATACGTGATAGTTGTTTAGAAGTTTATTGTTAGCATTTAAAATGGAAAAGTACTTTATACTTTAATAAAATTATTCATGAAGATACGTAGATTCTATTTATTAGTTTAGAAGAGTGATATTGATACACATTTTAAATACAATATTGAAAAAAACCAATGATACACTCAAAAGGACAAAAGTTGTTGTTGCGTATCTATATTTTTATTTTGCCCTTCAATGAAGAATTTTAAAGCCTGTGGGTAAAGTTTATGTTCTGCTTTCAGAACTCTCTGTGCTAAGTCATCAGTGGTATCATTGGGACAGACTGGAACGGCTGCTTGAGCAAGAATTTTTCCTGCATCCATGTCTTTTGTCACAAGGTGAACAGTGCAACCAGTGATTTTAACGCCTGCCTGTAAAACTCTTTCATGCGTATTTAAACCTTTAAATGAAGGTAAAAGAGAAGGATGAATGTTTAAAATTCGTCCTTCATAAAGTTTTACAAAATGCGCTGAAATAAGGCGCATATAGCCTGCAAAGCAGAGAAGATCCGGTTGATATTGGGCTAAAATCTTAAAGATAGCTTCTTCATGCGTTTGTTTTGTTGGATAATTTTTACGATCAACAACATGAACAGGTAAGTTATGGTGATAAGCCTTTTCAATGCCAGCAGCATGGGGATTATCACAAATAACTGCAACGATTTCAGCAGGGTATTCCTTTTGCTTGCTGGCTTTGGCAAGAGCAGTCATATTGGAACCATTGCCAGAGATAAAAACAACGATTTGTTTTTTCATAAGTGAAGTGTACCTTTATAGAGTATTCCTTTGTTTTGGCGTTTTGTTAAAATGCCAAGAGAGGTAACGTTTTCTCCCTGTATTTCAAGTGTTTGCGTAATTTTTTCAACGGCGTGTTGTGCTACGATAACAATCATGCCAATGCCACAATTAAATGTGCGTAGCATTTCAGTTTCTTCTATTCTACCCTGTTTGGCTATCCATGAAAAGATGGGTGGAACATGAATGGCAGAAAGATTGATTTCAGCGCAGAGAGAAGATGGAAGTATTCGTGGAATGTTTTCAGGAAAGCCTCCCCCCGTGATATGAGCAAGAGCTTTGATTCCTTTATAATTTCGTATAATAGGGAGGAGTGATTTTACATAAATGCGTGTTGGTGTGAGAAACGCTTCACCAAGGCTCATCTGAGGATTAAAAGGGGCAGGATCTTCCCACTTTAGGTGATTCTGTTCAATGATTCGCCTTATAAGAGAAAAACCATTGGAGTGAACTCCAGATGCACTAAGACCTAAAATGATGTCACCTTCTGTAAGATCTTTTGCAGGGAGTAATGCGCCACGTTCACATGCTCCTACGGAAAAGCCGGCTAAATCATAGTCACCTTCTGCATACATACTTGGCATTTCTGCAGTCTCTCCTCCAATAAGAGCAGCACCTGCTTGTTTACAACCCTCTGCAATACCAGAGATAATTGCAGCACCTTGTTCAGGATCAAGTTTACCCGTTGCAAAATAATCGAGAAAAAAGAGAGGTTCAGCACCTTGTACGAGTAAATCATTAACGCACATGGCGACAAGATCAATACCCACAGTATTATGGTAACCTACTTCAATGGCAATTTTCAATTTTGTTCCTACACCATCATTGGCTGCAACAAGAATGGGATCTGTAAAGCCGGCTGCTTTTAAATCAAAAAGGCCACCAAAACCGCCAATTTCTCCATCTGCTCCTGCTCGTTTTGTCCCACGTATAAAGGGTTTAATTTTTTCTACCATGGTATTGCCTGCATCGATGTTAACACCAGCTTGTGCGTAGGTAAGACCACATTTAGATTTATCATTTATAAGATCGTGATTGCTCATTGGAGCCTTCCTTATGGAAAATCAGATTTTGATGTTATGCAATGCCATGATAGAGTTATCTCTGCAAGAGAAATTGATATTTACCATTTTTAGAAAATAAGCAACTCTGCTTGTGCCCCATATTGAAGAAGTTTATAATCTTTGTGAAGAATTTTTTAGGATATTTTATGAGCAAGATACCAGATAATCAGGGGCAGTCGTTTTGGCAGCCTATGAAAAAAAAAGTGTGTGAGAATGGATCTCGTGATCGTTATAAAACTTATGTACCAGCTTACACTCAAGTGCCATTACCAAGTAATATGAAAAAACAAATTTTTTTCTGGCTTGGTACATTGGTTTTTTTCATTCTTTTTATGTTTGTTTTTGGATCTGTTTTACTTCCTTTTGTAGCAGGGATTGTATTGGCTTATTTCCTTAATCCCATTGTTCAATTGCTTGAAAAGTTTGGTATTCGTCGTGTTTTTGGCACTATCCTCATTACTTTGTTTATTATTGTTATCTTTGTTGCGGCTTTAATTATTTTAATTCCTATTATTAGTTGGCAAATACAGCAATTTATGAGTAATGGTTTGCCCGTTTATATTAATCGTATTCAAACTTTTTTCGTTGAACATGATTTTGATTGGGTTCGGCGCTATTTTGGGAGTGATCCAAATGAATTACAGAGTAATATTAAAGGGCTTTTAGGAAAAAGTTCTGATTTTATTACATCTCTTTTAAATTCACTTTTAAAGTCAGGAAAATCTATCGTTAATCTTGTCAGCTTGTTTGTGGTGGCACCTGTAGTGACATTTTATATGTTATTAGATTGGCCTCGTATGGTTTCAGCAATTGATTCGTTGATACCACGAGATCATCTTGAAACCGTTCGTAGTATTTTTCATGAAATGGATAGAGCTATCGCTGGCTTTGTGCGTGGACAAGGCACAGTCTGCCTTATATTGGGAGGCTACTATGCTATTGGTCTTACTATTACAGGTCTCAATTTTGGTCTTTTGATTGGTATGTTTATTGGCATTATAAGCTTTGTTCCTTATATTGGCACGATGAGTGGTTTTGTACTCTCTGTTGGTGTTGCATGGGTCCAGTTTTATCCGGATAACTGGGTGTGGATTGTCATTATCATGATACTCTTTTTAATTGGTCAATTTGTTGAAGGCTATATTCTTCAGCCAAAACTTGTCGGATCATCAGTAGGATTACATCCCGTGTGGTTGATGTTTGCACTTTTTGCTTTTTCTTCGCTTTTTGGTTTTACTGGTATGCTTGTTGCTGTACCTGCCGCAGCGGCTGTTGCTGTTTTGGTTCGTTTTGCTCTTCATACTTATCTTAATTCTCAAATGTATTCGCGAAGTGGAAACTCGGAGTCGCTAGAATGAATGGCCGTGAAAAGCAATTACCTTTAAATTTTTCTTATAATCCGGTTTTCCAATTTGATGATTTAGTTGTGACGGAAAGCAATCTTATAGCTTTTCAGCTTATTGATCATTGGCCAAATTGGGTCTTTCCTATAGCGGTTTTGGTTGGAAAAGAAGGATCTGGGAAAACGCACTTTTCTAGTGTATGGGCACAAAAAGCGGATGCTTTAAGTCTTCATCGCAATGAAATTGATCAGGTTGTTGCTATGGCTTCTTCAGGGCGATCATTTTTAATTGAAGATATTGATGCAGATGAAATTAATGAGACGGGGCTTTTTCACTTGATTAATAGTGTTAAGCAAGCGAATCTTAATACAGGTCAAGCGACTGTGTTGATTACTGCTCGTACAGTTCCATCAGCGTGGAATTTAAAGTTAAATGATTTAAAAAGTCGACTTAATTCAGTTATGTTGGTTGCAATTAATCAGCCTGATGATGCATTGTTAAGAGCTGTTGCTTTCAAACTTTTTTCTGATAAGCAAATTATTGTTCATCCGGATGCTGTTCACTACCTTGTAAGCCGTTGTGAACGTTCCTTATTTGCCTTGAGGCATGTTATTGATTCTGTTGATCGCTTAGCATTACAGAGAAAGAGCAAAATAACACGTGCTGTCATTAGTGAAGTGCTTAATATGAAAGTTCAGTAGGAACTGCTTTTTAGCATATTGCATTTTATAACTTTGGAATTTTTTGAGATGACAAGTTTGTGTGTTAGAATTTTATTCACTCATAGTGTTATGAAGTTTTTGAAGCTATATATGAATTGTAGAATTCCTATAGAGAGGCTCTGTATTTGTTAAAGTGGATTTACTTGCCCCTTTGCATTAGACATTCTCTTTTTATTTTTGTTAATGAGGATATCATTTGAAGGTATATTATTTAGAAGAATAAAAAGTTGGAAAATTTTTCTTGTAAAGAAATACAACAAAATTAAAAAAAAATGTGTTTTCCTCTTGCACTTCTGTTGTGAAAATTTTAGGGAATGTTCATCAAATAAATGTAAATGGCGGAGCGTAGCGCAGCCTGGTAGCGCACCTGATTTGGGATCAGGGGGTCGTAGGTTCGAATCCTATCGCTCCGACCATATTTGGTTTTATGTGAGAGAATGTTACAATCGTATATCTGTGGTGAGAAATTATCATTTAATGGTTGTATATTCTAAAGGGAAGTAATTATGGTTGCGCGTATTTATAGTCCTGCTAAGACGGCAATGCAGTCAGGTAGAAGGAATATTGGTTTTTGGATTTTGCAATATGAGCCGTTACAGGCAAAAATGCTCGAGCCTCTTATGGGGTATACGGCAACTTCTGATATGACTAGTCAGATAAAAATTCGTTTTAGTAGTAAAGAAGAAGCAATTTCTTTTGCATGTAAGAATGCTATCCCTTACCGTGTAGAAAAAACACATAAAGCGATTCGGCGTGCTGTTTCTTATTCTGATAATTTTCGCAGCGATAGGCAGCAATCTTGGACGCATTAGTTATGTTATTTTAATTGAGAGAATCTCAGTTGGTCCCGTAGCTCAGCTGGATAGAGCAACGGCCTTCTAAGCCGTGGGTCACAGGTTCGAATCCTGTCGGGATCACCATGTTTAAATGATATGAAGAGATTATACAAAAGTTCGGAAATTTTTGGTTGTTTTGATTCTATTAGCTTATTTTTTTGTATGCTCCGAACTTTTTTGAATTTTTCTGATTGATTTTATTATGAGTTTTTTTCGGCTGTTTTAGTAGGGAAGGGTGTTATGTTATTTTCAGAGCAGTCAATAGCGCTTGAAGTTTAATGTAGCACTTGCATTAAAAGTACGTGTTGCTATGCATTTTTCATCTATATACTAATTTTTTAATTTCTGCTTGGTTATATACTTCAAAAAACAGATTATTTTACAACTTATCTTTAACAAGCTTATTTCTACTTTTTCTACAAATGAAGATTTTATCTCCAATGATTTAATTGAAAGGGGGATGACTAATGCAGGTAAAATAGGAAGAAAACATTTATTTTGAATTGGTGGTTTTCTATTTTTCAGTGATGATATTAATAGAGATATCTTTTATTCATATCACTCTCATACAAACTTATACAGAGAAGATATCAATCTTTAAAGATAAATTCTAGGCGATGAGAGAAGGTCCTATTGGTCGATTTTTTTATTTATGATATAATAAAGGCTTTCATATTTTTTGAGAAAGTGAAGATTTTTGTTTAAAAGAGAGTATTATTATTTTTCAAATTAAAAAAGTTTCTTTTGGTAGTTAAAAAATATTTTCCCAAGCAGGGAAAAGAGAAATACAACATATAATATTTTCCTTCTTGAAGCAGCTTGAAACATTCAAATAATTTTCACTTTTGGATGGACATTACAAAGCTAAATTAGAGCAAAAAGGCCTTTTATTTAGAAATTTTATTGTTGTTATAAGAGACCCATCACATTGATTTATAAGGATAACTAAGTGTCTTCATGTTAAGTGGTAGGCATTCATGGTGTAATATTTTCTCGCGTTTGTTTATGCATCTTACATGTCTAAAAACATATAGAAAACCAATAAATTATTTGCAAAATAAAAAAAATGGTGGGCGTGACAGGGATTGAACCTGTGACCCCTACGATGTCAACGTAGTGCTCTCCCGCTGAGCTACACGCCCATTTATTGATGTTGCATACACCATATAGAATGACAAACGTCAATGCCTAATTTAGTTTTCTATTTAATTAGACAAAAATAATTCAAAAAATATTCTTTAAGCAGCTATAAGTATTTTTTCAACTTCATTTACAAGCTCACGCAAATGAAAAGGTTTAGAAAGTATTTTTGCATCAGGAGGAGCATCGCTATTTGAATTGAGTGCAACTGCTGCAAATCCTGTAATAAACATTATCCGTAAATCAGGATCAATTTCAGTAGCACGTCGTGCTAGCTCAATTCCATCCATTTCTGGCATTACTATATCAGTAAGGAGAAGAGAAAATGGTTCTTCTTGTAAACGTTCATATGCGCTAGCGCCATTATCAAAGTCAGCGACTTCGTAGCCTGCACGTTCTAAGGCTTTTACGAGAAAGCGGCGCATATCGTTATCATCTTCTGCGAGCAGGATTCGTTTCATGATTATATTCCAATGGCTCCGTTCTTCAGGGTTTTTGCCATATTAATTATACAATATAGAGTTTTATACAAAAGATGATAAAATGCTCATGATTGAAATAAATGGCAAAATGATTAATTCTTACATTCTTGTCAAGAATACAGCATATTCGTTGTGAGTTAGTTAAATTTGAAATGGATTGGCATTAAAAGAAAAAAGCAATGTATGAATATTTTAAGCATGATGGCGTAAATTTTGCTTCTTTTTACTTTCATCTAACCTCCATTAAAAGATTTACGTGGGTATTCATTTTATAAACTGTCTCTGTTAGGAAATCAGAGAGATGTATTATTGCTTTGTAGTTTTTGACTCTGAGGAGTTATACGACAAGGCAGAATTTTTAGGGCTGTTTATTGTCTGCATAGCTGCACGGGGGGGTATATCTGTAAACAATGAGTTATTATAGTCTTGACGTTTTCTTGAGAGGATTATGTCATATTGTACTAATGTATTTCCATTATTTGTCAATTTTATATTTCAAAGAATCATTCTAAATTTAAAACTAAGGTGATATTTATTTTAAGTTTTTAGCTATGTACGTGAAATTTTATAAAAACTTTTATGAAATGTCATATTTTTACTTTGAAAGTTAACTCATAGATATATCACTAGAAATAAATGCATCAAATATAGCCCAAAATTGTTTTTTATAATCATCTTTATACATGATTGTATCAAGTTTGGCTCCTGTAATGGTGATACTGTCTAATAGGCGCGTATGTTGGCATAATTGTCGCACTTCAATGTTGTTTACAATATTATTTTGGCTGGCAAGGATACACAGTGTCGGAATTTTTAAATTTCCATGAAGAATACTTTGTTTCATGGAAGCAATTGCATTAAGTGCTGATGCCATCCATTGGGATGTTGGAGGCCTGATAAGGGAAAAAGCTTCTTTATGAGGGGGTGCCAACAATTGCATATTTTTTTGTTTTATTTGTTTGAGCTTTTTTTCTCCTTTAGCAGGTAAGAAACCTAGACCTATATCAGAAAGAAATTGTGTTAATTTATGTTGAAAACCATTTATTTTGTTGCCCAAAGGCGCAAAAAGGGGAGAAACGCAAAGCATTTTATTAAATCGATAGTTAAGAAGATCCAATCCACTCAGTGCTATCAATCCCCCCATTTCATAGGCTAATATATAGTAAGGTGGTGGACAATCGGAATAGACTATCTTTTTAAGAAATTCATCTAAATCATTAATATCATTATTAATATTAAAATAGCGGTGTCGATGCTGTTTTTTTTTGTTGAAAGATAATTTTTCTCTACCAAACCAGTCAAATATTGCGGTATGAAAACCGCGTTTAGACAATTCATTCATTGATAAAAAATATTCTTCTAAAATATTTGCATAGCTTTCGAGAATAACAACTGTTCCCTTCGATTTTTTTATTTCAGGATATGTTATTGCAAAACGAATTTCTCGATCTATAGCTGTTGTAAGGTAGCTATTGCAGATATTGTGAGGAGGGGGATTCCTATATGTGGGATAAAGAGGGATATCCAATTGGCATCCTTTGAAGTGTATTTTTGCAACTTAGTGCAAAATAAGATAACGAGAATACTGACATCTATGTAATGGTGAAGAAGAGTTAAAAAATAGTTATATTGCTTCCTATATATTTTTATGAATTTAAGCACAAAAGAGTTGAAATAACATAGAAAGATTACCAGATAATAATATGCAGTTGCCATAGTGGGACTGCCGGTTCACTAAAAATTGGCCATTGGGAAGTTTAGTGAATCAATGATAGATTATAGTCGCTCTAGAGGAGGGCCGTGTTTATGCGTCAAGTAGATTTTTCACCATTTTATCGTTCCACAGTAGGTTTTGATCATCTTTTCAATTGGTTTGATTCTAGAACTCAACTCGATGATGTTTCTTCTTATCCACCCTATAACATTGAGCGTTTAACTGAAGATTCTTATAGGATTTCTATGGCTGTTGCGGGTTTTTCTCAAGATGAAATCGATATTGAAACGCATTGTAATCAATTAATCATTAAGGGTGAAAGAAAGCTTGAAAATGATGATGAAGAACGAGAGTTTCTGTATAGGGGTATCGCTTCGCGCGCTTTTGAGCGGCGTTTTCATTTAGCTGATCATGTTATGGTTATTGGAGCAGAACTTGGTGATGGTCTTCTTCATATTCAGCTTAAAAGAGAAATGCCTGCTGAATTAAAACCTAAAAAAATAACTGTGCAGACATCATCATCTGCGATGAAAAATGATAACAGTTCAGAATAGGCGTAAGGCGAATTTAAAGACTGACAACATTGGATAATCATCAATTTTTTTGAAATCGTAGAATGACGCGAGACAAAGGTCTCGCGTTTTTAATATCTTTTATTGACGAGTAGTTTTTTTATTCCCTCTTTGCATCATGGGATAGTAAATCAATTCAAAAATGCAGGTATATTTTGTATCTAACTTATATTTCTTTTAAAAAAAACTGGTCGGAGCGGCGGGATTCGAACCCACGACCCCTTGACCCCCAGTCAAGTGCGCTACCAGGCTGCGCTACGCTCCGAACTGTGTAAAACGACTAAACGACAGTCTCTTCAAAGGCAAGAGAAAAATAACCAGAGACGGACCTAAAATGCTCTCTAATACTTTTAAAAAGGCTTGCATTTGTAAAATAAAACTGTGTATTTTGATATTTCGTGCTGTTTAAAATAAATAATTAAGCTGTTTAGTTTGATTCTTCTCTACATCTGCATCTTTAGTCAACTATTTTACGTGTGCTATGAAAAGACATAATACCAAAGCTTTGCAGGTCTCAAACTATTTATTTTAAAAAGATACTTCATGCGAAAAGAAAATGATATCTTGTTAGGGTTTTTATTTGTTCTTCGAAAGTTTTTTAGATAAGTATTTTTATAAATATGGTTACAGATGTATGAAAATGTTTTTCTCATTGTTGGCTTTTGTAAAAAGCATTTTGTATAGGTTATGCGTTTACAGTAAAATAGAAATCGTAGATTACATAATCGGCAATTCCAAATTGTTGGATATGAGGCTTTTATTGCAATGAAAAATGATCGAAATATTTTATGAAGTCTTGTGATTTTGTTTCTGGTACATCAAATAAATAACATATCAGAGATGAATACTTTTAAAGTTTTTATTTTACAAGAAAAGAGTTAATTATGAGCCGTTTTTCGATAATGAGTTTGACGGAAGCTGCAGTAAATCGTGTTAAAGCGATTATGAAAGCAAAAGATGCCTATGGTATTCTTATTGGGATCAAGAAAGGTGGCTGTGCAGGGATGGAATATAGCATTACCCTTGTAAAGGAAGAAGGGATAGATGCAGATGTTGTTGAAGTGAATGGTGCTCGTGTTTTTATAGCACATGATGCAGTGTTATTTTTATTAGGAACGCAGGTGGATTATGAGGTAACAACACTTCGTTCCGGTTTTGTCTTTAAAAATCCTAACCAAGTTTCAGCATGTGGATGCGGAGAATCAGTGGAGCTTCATCCTGCTTCACAAAGTCAGTTAAATGAAACATATAAAGTCAATCGAGCTTCGTGAAATTTTATTAAGTAATTCGAGAGATCATTGACTGTTTAGGTTGATAAAGCTTGTTGTTTTTATTTCCTGTTTTTAGCTTCATTCCAAAGGGATTCCATTTCACTTAAAGATGCATCAGTTGGTATTTTAGATTGAGTGGATAGGGTTTCTTCAATATAGGCAAAACGATTTCGAAATTTTGTATTTGTTTTTTTTAGTGCTTTTTGTGAATCAATATTCAAGTTGTGTGCAAGATTGAGGAGGATAAAATAGAGATCTCCGAATTCTGCTTCTATATCTGATGTTTTATTCTCTTTAATTGCTTCTTTAAGTTCATTGAGTTCTTCTTCGATTTTTGCAAAAATTTTATGATTCTCGCGCCAATCAAACCCCACTTTAGCTGCTGCTTTTTGTAAAGCGAGAGCTTCTTGATCTGCTGGCTGGATCTTTTTTACTTTTGTTAGAATGCTTTTGTTGGAATCATGTGATAAGCTTGTATTCTTGCAGCATTGTTTTTGTTCAGCACGTTCTTGTTTTTTTATATCTTCCCATTCTTCTGCTATAAAACCACGTTTTTTTTGTTCTGCATCTCCAAAAACGTGGGGATGACGGCGAATCATTTTTGCAGAGATTGTGTAAACAACATCTTCAAAGGTAAAACTGCCTTCTTCTTGTGCAATGGTAGCATGATAGATGACTTGTAAAAGAAGATCACCAAGTTCATTACAAAGATCAACTCGATTTCCCCGTTCAATAGCATCGATGACTTCGTAAACTTCTTCGAGCATATAGGGCATGAGCGATTCAAATGTTTGTTTTATATTCCAAATACATCCGCTGTCACGATTTCGTAATGCTGTAACAATTGCGATAAGATCATTAATATCGTTTGAGGCCCGCATTTATGCTTTTCCTATAAGTGCTGTAAATATTTCAGTCATCCCAACGTCTGTGTAACCAGGTCCATTGTCCTGGATATTCCCGTATCCAACTTTCAACAATGTCATTTAATTTTTGTGCGGAAGCGGCTATATCGATTTCATTTTTTTCATCAAGTGGAAGCTTTACACGTTCATATAGTTCTAAACGATGACGTCCTCCAGCTAAACGAATACAACGTGCTGGGTAAATATCACAATCATATTGTCGCGCAAGTTTTATAATTAAAGGATTTGTTTTAAGTGGTCGATTAAAAAATGTTCCTAAAACTCCTCGGCGAAATTTTTGATCAACCAGCATACCAACATTTTTACCTTCTGCTAATTTGGCTGCTAATGCCCAAGCTGCACCGGCTTTAGAGGGCACGAGATGTCCCATGGAAGTTTGCCGAGTTTTAAGGACACGTTTTGCAATATAGGGATTATTGGGTGGCCTAAATAACACCGTAATATTAAGATCAAAACTTTGGGCACATATAGGGAGGAGTTCGAAATTTCCGGTATGTGCTGTGAAAAAAATATGCGGTTTTTGTTCTTCTTTTAATCGCTGAAATATTTCAATACCTTTAACTTCAATGAGACCTGGTTGGTCTGCGTGAGGATCAAAATCAAAAATTTTATCAAGAAAAATATATTCTGCCACAAAATATCCTATATTCTCCCACATTTCTAATGCGATAGCTTGAAGTTGTTCTTCAGTTTTTTCTGGATAAGCAGCTCTCAGATTCGCAAGCGCAATTTGATGACGATGTAAAAGGGGACCAAATGTTTTTGCTAACCAAGAAAAGGAAGAAAATCCAATATGAACTGGAAAATATTTTAAAAGAGATAAAGTCCCAATGAGCAAATATCCCCACAAAAAATAAAATGATTTTTTTGCTATCATTTTAATACGATAGATAAGAATTTTAGTATGAAATTTCATCATAATTTAATCAGTTTTAAGAATAATTTTACCAAAAACATCACGGTTTTCCATGCGTTTTAAAGCTGTATCAATTTCATCAAATCCAACAATTGTATCAATGACAGGGTGTACAACGTTTTGTGCCATTTTCTGCATAGCGTTTTGCATATTTTCTATACGGCAGCCAAAGGAACCGAATATTTTCAGTTGTTGTTGAAAGAGCTGCATGAGATTGAGTGGAGCTGTAACTCCTGAGGTAGAGCCACAAGTGACTAAGCGTGCTCCTCGTTTCATACACAACAAAGAACCGCTCCATGTCTCGGCTCCTACGTGCTCAAAAACAACATCAACGCCTTGTTTTTTGGTTAATTTACGCACAACACCTTCAAAACGATCTTTACGGTAATTAATAACGTGGTCTGCTCCAAGAGATTGCGCTTTTGCAATTTTTTCATCGGAGCCTACAGTTGTGATAACTGTACATCCTATATGTTTTGCAAGTTGAATGGCTGCTGAGCCGATACCAGAACCACCTGCTTGTATGAGGACTGTTTCTCCTGTTTGTAGTTTTGCATTATCGAAAAGCATATGTTCTACAGTGCCAAAAGTAATTGGAGCAACAGCGGCTTGCAGTTCATCACATTTTTGAGGTGCTGGGACTAATAAACGTGCTGGTAAATTGACAAGTTCACAGGCAAATCCATCAAGATGAAAACCGTAAATTCCTTGTACATGACTGCAAAGATTATCACGTCCTTCACGACAAGCTTGGCATATTCCACAGGTATGGGCACCATAGATTGAAACGATTTGTCCAAGGTGTAAAGTTGTAATATGGCTTCCCAGTTGGGTAATTTCACCTGAAGCTTCTGCGCCAATGATGAGAGGCATTTTTCTTTTTGCAAAAGCCATCCCACGCCAGCCCCATACATCAATATGATTGAGAGCAACCGCTTTTATACGCACTGTTACTTCATCGGGGAGTGGAGGAGGTGGTGGTGCAATATTGGTAATTTCAAGCTGGCGTTCATTTAGCAGTTGTAGCGCACGCATTATTAACCTTCTTCTGTTTATATGAGCTATTAGCTTCAGTATGATTAAGTTTAATCAGTAAGATTATCCTCTATAGGCTGTAATAACAAGACTGCTATTTTGACCGCCAAATCCAAATGAGTTTGATAAAACTGCATTAACACAGGCTTTACGACTATGATTTGGAACAACGTCTAAAGGGATAGCAGGATCAGGATCATCATAATTGATTGTAGGGGGAAGTATCCCGGATTGAATCGTTAAAAGAGAAAAAATAGCCTCTATGGCACCAGCAGCAGTTAATGTGTGTCCAATCATTGATTTATTTGAGGAAACTGGAATGTGTTCTAAAATATCACCAAAGACTGTAGACAATGCAAGATACTCCATTTTTTCATTTTCAGGAGTTGAGGTTCCGTGTGCATTAATATAGTCAATTTCACTGATGGTTATTTTCGCATCATTTAAGGCTCTACGAACAGCTTCAATTGCTGGAGATGCATCGGGTTTTGAACGGGTACGGTGAAAATCATCTGCTGTTTCTCCACAACCTGCCAAAATTCCTAAAATTATCGCATTACGATCTAGAGCGCTTTTAAGGGATTCAAGAACAAGAGCACCAGATCCTTCTGCCATAACAAAACCATCTCGGTCACGGCTAAAAGGTTTTGCTGCTTTTTCTGCAGGATCATTCTGGGTTGAAAGAGCTGATAATAATGAAAAGCGGATAAGAGATTCTGCTGAAACTGAGCCATCTGTAGCAATTGTGAGTGCACGATTTGTTTCTTCCCGTCGAATGGCTTCAACAGCAAGTTGAATTGCTGTTGCACCAGATGCACAAGCAGTGGAAAGTGTGATAGGAAGTCCTGTTGTGCCAAATTTTTTTTGAAGTTTTTCTGCAATTGTACCAAATTGTGTGGCTTCAAAGAGCGTCTCATGGGAGGTACGGCTGCAGACTTCAAGAAGATTTGCGTAGGAAGGCTCATTCTTGCATGCTCCCTCTTGATCAAGGGTAAAGCGTGCTGTCCACTCAAGTTCAACAGGAGGAGCTGCTAAAAAGAGTGGTCCCTTAAAGTTTGTTTTATCAAGCGCTGCTTGTTCTAAAGCTTCTTCTGCGGCAAGATCAGCAAGCTTTTCAGAGAGAGCTGAAGCACCAAGCGTACTTTCTTTAAGAAAATCAACTGTTCCAGCGATAGATGTGTTTAATCCCTCGAAGGGAAAACGCGTTATTTTATGGATGCCACTAACACCATTGATTAATTTTTGCCAATTTTCCTGTTTACCTTGTCCCAATGATGTTACAATTCCTGCTCCAGTTATTGCAACTAGTGGACGCCCAAAATGATCATTATATTTCACTATAGAAATTCTCCTCAAGCAGCCGTGAGACGAATTATACCTTCAGCTCTTTTAATGCCAATGGTCGTAACAAACGCTTCACGTACTTCTTTAGAAAAAGGTTTTTCATGTGTACTTAATACTGGAAAACTGCGTTTTTTATCAACAGCGATTGCTGCAAGTGCAAGTGCTAAAGGAAATTGCGCTTCCCGCATATAACCAAATAATGTTGTAATACCACGGTAAAATATATCAGCAGCATCAAGAGCATTTTGTTCTGCTTTTGTCACTTCGTGAAATCCTGATGCTGCTGAAATAACTAAAGAAGATTTCGCTTTTATTGTTTTCAACATTGATAAAATTGATTTTTCAAGCGAGACTTTTGTTCTATCTGTTTGATCAGTGATGATTTGGCTAATTTCAGCATAAGCATGTGCATTACGTTTTCTTGCATGCTCCTCACTTTCAAGAACCAAAAAGACACCACCAGAACCTGTTATAACACCGCCACCAGAATAATTTTTACGATCCCATATCGGTGTCCATCCACTTTGGGTTAAGAGCCCTCCAAGTTCATGTGCTAAGAGCATATCGTAGCTTTGCGCATTGTAAGAGCTTCCTACTAGTGCATGGGTGCTTTGTCCTGCGCGAATACGTGCTACAGCAATTTGAATTGCAGAAAGTCCGCTGCCTTCTTCTCCCATGAATGTGCGAGAAGATCCCGTTACTTTGTGAACAATTGAAATATTTCCAGCCAAGAGATTTGAGAGTTGTGCCAAAAATAAAGTTGGACGAAGTTCAGTCGAAAGAACTGAATTTAACATGGAGGCACGATCAGTTGTTGTACGTGCCTGTGAGAGAATTTGCGTATCAACAAGAATATCACGTTCCCCACCACTTGCTGCAACGATCATATCCATTGTCGAAGTGAATTGCTTATTATCTTTCATGCCTGCATCATCAAGAGCAAGACCTGCTGCATAGGTACCAAGACGTTGCCATGTCCCCATTTGCCGTTGATCACTTTTTTTAGGAATTTGTAAATTCCAATCAATTTCAGGCAATTTATGAACAATGTAGGGCGAAAAAGTTGAACAATCAAGATTTGGTGCGCGTGTTGGATTATTCAAAAGATCCCAATGACGATCAACGCCTTCACCAAGAGAACTTATAAGTCCTATACCAGTGATAAATACAGCTTGATGATGCATGATAAAAGAATTATTCCGCCTGTTTTAATGCAACGAGTTCATCAATTTTTGCACAAAGATTTTTAAGAACAAAGTATTCTTCTGTTGCAATAGTACCTTCATTGACTTCCTGCGTCCATTGTTCTAGCGGGATTTTAATGCCAAAGGCTTTATCAATAGCAAAAACAATATCCAGAAAATCAAGGCTATCAATTCCCAAATCATCAATTGTATGGCTTTCAGGTGTGATTATGCTGCGATCAATTTCACTGATTTCTGCGATAATATCAGCAACTTTATCAAACGTAGAGGACAATGTACGATTCCTTATATAGAGTTAGTAAATTCAAAATACACTTAATGCACTTCTTCTAGCTTTTTTTCCTCTAAAAAAAAAGACTTAATCTAGAATCAGCTGCCTTTATCATATAGCAAACACGCTTACAGTGTATAAAATGTTATATTTCAAGATTTTGAAAAACTTTGAAATTTTATTGTGAGGTGGCGTATTTTTATTTACCTTGTTCTGGAGGTTTTTCTATTTGCAGCAAGAACTGCAAGAGCTGTCATATTAACCACTCCTCGTGAAGTTACTGAGGGTGTTAAGATATGTGCAGGACGTGAGGCTCCGATTAAAATAGGGCCTACATGCAGTGCGTTGGTAAGATTCTTTACGAGATTGAGTGTTATATTAGCAGCATCAAGCGTTGGAAAGACAAGCAAATTCGCTTCTCCTTTGAGACGTGAATTAGGAAAAACACGATCACGAAAAACCTTAGAAAGTGCAGCGTCGCCGTGCATTTCTCCATCAGCTTCTAAGTTTGGATATAATTTAGCCAGAATTTCTGTTGCACGGCGCATTTTACGTGCACTTTCTGTATTTTTTGAACCAAAGTTTGAGTGTGATAATAATGCTGCTTTTGGTGTTATACCAAAGGCTTCAATTTCTTGCGCTGCTAATACTGTCATTTCTGCTATTTCTTCTGCAGAAGGATCTTCATTGACGTAAGTATCGGTTAAAAAAAGAGTACGACGTGGAGAAATGAGCAAACTCACAGCAGAAAAATGACGAACATTTGAATCAAGTCCAATAACTTGTTCGATTAATTCAAGATGGCGTTCAAAACGTCCTTCTAAGCCACAAATCATTGCATCAGCTTCTTCACGCATTACGGCGAGGGCTGCAATGGCTGTTGTTGATGTTCTGACAATTGTTTTGGCAACTTCTGGTGAAACACCACGTCTTCCCGTATAACGAAGAAATAAATTAACATAATCACGAAAACGTGGATCATTTTCTGGATTTGTAAGTTCAAAATCTATACCGGGGCGAATTCTTAAACCAAAGCGCTTTAATCTCGCTTCTACAACATGTGGGCGGCCGATAAGGAGAGGAGTTGCTGTTTGTTCTTCAAGTACAATTTGGGCAGCTCGAAGAACACGTTCGTCTTCACCATTGGCATAAATGATACGCTTACGTTTAGCTGTTTTTGCGGCAGCAAAAACAGGCTTCATTGTTAATCCTGAGCGAAAAACAAATCGATTAAGAAGATCATAATAAGCTTCCATATCTTCAATCGGCCGAATCGCAACACCAGTTTCCATTGCTGCTTTAGCAACAGCAGGAGCAATGCGTAGTATTAAGCGTGGATCAAAGGGAGAGGGAATAAGGTAGTCTGGTCCAAAACGAGGTGGTTTTTTTGAGTATGCACGTGCTGCAATATCTGAAGTCTCTTCACGAGCGAGAGCCGCAATCGCATGAACTGCAGCCATTTTCATTTCTTCATTAATTGCTGTAGCTCCTACATCTAATGCACCACGAAAGATATAGGGAAAGCAAAGAACATTATTGACTTGATTGGGATAATCAGAGCGCCCTGTGCAGATCATTGCATCTGGTCGCACAGAATGTGCTTCTTCTGGCATAATTTCTGGTATTGGATTAGCAAGCGCTAAAATGAGTGGATTGGGAGCCATTTTTTTTAGATATTCAGCTTTTAAAACACCTCCTGCTGAAACGCCTAGAAAAATATCTACATTATCAATAATCTCAGACAATGTTCGTGCTTTCGTTTTTTGCGCATAATTAATTTTCCAACGATCCATAAGAGTTTTGCGACCTTCATAAACAACACCTTCTAAATCGCAAAGCCAAATATTTTCAACTTTTGCCCCAAGACGGACCAAAAGATTAATACAAGCTAAAGCTGCAGCGCCCGCACCTGAGGAAACTATTTTTGCATTTTCAATTTTTTTCCCAGAAAGATTTAAAGCATTTAATACGGCTGCAGAAACAATAATGGCGGTTCCATGTTGGTCATCATGAAAAACCGGAATATTCATTCGAGAACGAAGTTTTTCTTCGATTTCAAAACATTCAGGAGCTTTTATATCTTCAAGATTAATACCACCAAATGTAGGCTCTAAGGCAGATACAGTTTCTACCATTTGTTCAATATTAGGAGCATCGATTTCAATATCAAAGACATCAATATTGGCAAACTTTTTAAATAAAACAGCTTTGCCTTCCATAACTGGTTTGGAGGCGAGGGGACCAATATTCCCTAATCCAAGAACAGCAGTTCCATTTGATATAACGGCTACTAAATTAGAACGGGAAGTATACTGAGCCGCAAGATTGGGATCTTCATGAATTGCAAGACATGGCGCTGCAACACCGGGAGAATAAGCAAGAGCCAAATCACGTTGATTATCAAGAGGTGTTGTTGCTTGTATTTCTAATTTTCCAGGCTTTGGATGTTGATGGTAAAAAAGTGAGGCACTATCAAGTTCAGCTTTTTGTAAACTGAAGTCGCTATTTCGTTCTGTAGACATTTTTGTGGTATCCAAGTCTATGTATGTTTATATGAGATGTTCCATCTACGATAATTTCTTTCACTGATAGATCTTTATTTCTCTGAAGGTAATCATGTATGAGAAAATTTGTCTAGATCGTTAATCAGCATAATCTTTCTTTGTATTAGTGCTTATTAACAATTTTATTGATGTCAACACAATTAGATCTTTACTCCTTAAACAAAAATTCGCAGAAATTGGTTAGTAAAATAACAAGTAAGAATGCTTATAGAAATTACATTTATTTTTTTCGCAATGTTGGTGAGATAAAGGAAAAAGTATGAGACTTAGTTATCATAAGGATATGCTTTATTCGTATTTTTGTAAGTAAGTATAATGTTTACAGACCATTATTGTCTATATGAAAAAGTGAAAGAGGCTTATAAGCGATTAAAGAAGGTGTTATATTTATCCTATTATGTAGTCTCATCATTGATCATACATATTTCAAATAGATTTATTGCTAAAATACCATGAAATGCAATGTTAATTATCTATTCAACTTTTGATATAATATTGCCATCAGTGTATTATGTGATGACAATAAAAAAATCCTCATTGAAAGAAATGGAAAAAATACTTTACCTATTTCTTTTGTTATTTATTGGATACGTCCACTCGCATGAGCAAGCATAGTGTAGACTTTTCCAGTATCCGATGTCAGATATTTCCGAGTCGCGTTTGCAGAACTAGAACTGCGGGATACATCACGTAATAGCTTTTCAAAATCCATAACGTACTGATTAACAGAGCGTTTAAAATTAAGATCGCTCATATATTTTCTCTTAATCATGTCAAATATTTTTTTTCCATTCAAAGTATAAAGGTGCTCTGTTATGATATTTTTTTGTCCGCGACGATAATGATCCCACAGCTCAATAATAGCATTGTGATTCATGGCTTTTACTATACCTGCTGCTAAAGAATTAAGAGACTCATTTGCAGAGCACGGTTTTGTTTGTACCGATGCAAAAACAGTATCATGAGGCATTTCATTATACCAAGTTTCTTCACGTGAAGCTCCTTCTAGGAGATTTGATACCCATTTATTTTGCCGTTTTTTGCTTTGATCTTGTTGCAAAACAGGTTTCGGTGGCACTATTTTCTTAATGACTTCAGGAGAAATATTCTCATTTCTCTTCAATGTTGATGATGTAGGAATTGCTGGCATTAACTGCCCATTTGCATTCTTTTGATTATTCTTTTCTATAATGCCTACTAAGTCTTTTAATGCTATAATTTGTTCATTTAAAGCAGAGCGGATTGTTTGCGTTGTTTCTTTCGTTTTTTCTGGAAGCTTTTGCACATTCTCATTAATATCATTATTAATTTTTGAAAGTTCTAAACGAACTTCATCAGCTGAGCGGCGTATATCTTTTGCTGCTCCTGAAAAACGCATTGAAGCTTCACTAATAAGCTGATTAAGTGATTGTTGGAGTGAATGGGTGGAATTCCGAGCATTTTTATCAGTGCGTTCTAGTGCTAAGTTGAGAACATTTTCATAATGTTCAATCATTTGATTGATTTCATTAGATTTTGAAACAAGAGCATTGCTTAATACAGAGAGCATGTTGTGTTTTTCTTCAAGTGTTGCACTGAGTGAATTTTCGGATTGCTCGAGAACATGAACAGCTTCAGAAAGTGTTTTCGCATGTTTACCAAAACTACTTGTGATATGATTAATCTGCTCAAACGTATTTTGTGAGAGTCCTTGCAAAACCTCAACGTTATTATTGAGCGCTTGATTTGAAGCTGATAAATGCTCTGCTACTTGGTTGGTATTGTGGAAAAAATTATTTGCAGCCTCACTAAATTGGCCATCAATATTTTGGACCGCTGATAATAAAACATTACTATTTTCGTGAAAACTATAAATTGATTGATTTAGTTGTGCAACAATAGATGAGACGTTGTTGACAAGTTCTTCTTTCATAGCAGTTACTGCTTGAAGTGTTTCAGAGTTGGTTTGTGTTAGGTTATTTACTAAAGATTCATTGTATGCATAAATCTTTTGTTCAGCATCTTGTGTTGAGAGAGAGAGTTGTTCACCAATATGCTGTGTCAAATAACCTATTGATTCTGTTGTGTTTTGCGCAGCTTGATTTAAGTAATTCGTTAGTTCTGCAATTTTCCCAACATGTTCTGAAATTTGCGTTGCTGTTTGATTTTTTGCTTCTTCCAAACGGCTACTTACGTCAGAAAGTTGATGTCCTAAATTATTTTTCATATTTTGCATGGAATGATGAAGAACATTGCAGCGTTCATTGAGGACTTCTTCAATTGCTATTGTTGAAGTGTGAATTGTCTCATTCAACAATGCTTGTGCATTATGGCTGGCCGTTGTAAAGGCTTCAATAGTATTGGCTGTTTGTTCAGAGAGAACAGATAAAACTTTTTCATTGGTATCGTAAAACGTTTGTTTAACGTTTGATACAATACGATTGCCAGATTCCGAGAGAATGTTTTCTGCCTTTGTGGTAATATTTTCTACAGATGAAACTATTTGTTCACTTGTGGAAGAAAGAACATTGGAGGCTTTTACAATTTTGTCATGCAAGCTTCCTGTAACTGTATTAACGGAATCCTCTAAGGTCACTCGTATATTATCAACGCTTGCTTCTAACGCTTGTTGAATCGCTTGGTTTTGTTCATTATTAAGAATGATAGATGTCTGTAATGAATCAGAGTGTTTTTCAAGGATAGATGTTTGCATCTCTATAGTTTCGCATACTTGACCAAGTTTCTCTGAAAATGTTTCTTCTAGGGTGGTGGCACGCTCAAAAATTTGGCGCGCACGGTTTTCTAAATTCTCGTCGAATGATTCTATATGTGTTTCAAAGGCTTCAAAGAATGTGCCTTTAGATTGAGAAAGAATATTTCTCAAAACTTCAGCTTGTCCTTCAAGATTTTTAATATGACTTTGAACAGTTTCGGTAATGTTTTTATTGTTAGTAGCAATTGCATCTTCAACGAGGCCTATTTGCTGCTTTAGTGCTGCATCAACATGTATATCACTTTTGGCAATAAGATTATAGATTGTCTCCATCCTCTGCTCAAGTGTGCGCGCTTGATCTGCAAGAACCTCGTTAAGAGAGAAACTATTAATAGCTAAAGAGTCACGCAAAGCATCAGCACGTATATCAATATTTCTAGCTTGTGCTTCTAACGCATCTTGTGTGGTATTGCAGCTTTGTGCAATGGCTTTTTGCAGTTGCTCTGTGCATTGAATGATATTTGTAACATGATTTTCAGTATGCCGATCAACAGTTTGAACATTATCAATCAAAAGCCTTTCAAGATTTGAAGTATTTTGCGTCAAGACATCAATTTGATCTTTTAAGGCATCAGCAATTTTATTCTTTTCGTTATCGAACATGTCTGCCATGAGAGCTGTTTGATCAGAAAGCTGTAATTTGAAGTCTTGTGAACGTTCTTGGATGATATCAACAATAGCATTATCGATATGTTGGACTTCCTCTTTTAGTTTTTCTGTGCTTTTGTCAATTGCAGAGAGAATAGTTTCATGCCCATTTGTAAATGCTTTGGTAATGTTAGCTGTTCTTTCTTGGAGATTGGCATCAATTTGTAAAACATGGGATTCCAAAAAGTTACCAAGTTTCTTAGCGTTATCTTCTAAAATAAGACTGCGCGCTATGAAGGATTCAATTATGGAATTGCTGTGTTCTTTAAGAGAAAGATCAACAGTTGCTAAACGGTTTTCAAAAGCTTCAATTGCTTCTGATGTTACGTTATCAAATTTAGAAGAAAGCTTATATGCTTTTTCATCGAGCTGTGTAACTTTTTCATCAAAATTCTGTAAAAATTGATTATTGCGAACAATGATAGATTCATCTAGTGCCTTAAATTTCTCATCAACATTTCGTAATGTCTGGTCTGTTGCTGTTTGTATATGCTTTGCAATTTCAGTGATATGCCTTTCAGCTTTAGTAGCTGTTTCATTAAAGGTTTTTTCCATTTGTTTTTCATTATTATCAAAACGCTCTGAGAAATGATCGAAATTTTTCTCTAATTCATGAAAAAACTCCGTGTTTTTTTGTTGAATTTGCTTTGTGGTTTGATTAAATTTTTCAACGAGCTGATTTGTTACGCCATTACCCGTATAGGAAAGCTTCTCAACAAGATCTTCTCCTTGTTTTTGTAAAGTTTGGGAAAGAGTTTGTGCGAGTTTTTCAACATTGGTTACAATTTTGGAGGTTACCAAGCCAAATTCTTCACTCAGTTGTTTTTGTGTTCCTTTAATTGTCGATTGTACACGGTCAGCGTGATTTAAGATGGCTATACGTTCATTACTTAATTCTTTGATGAGTGTATGAATACGTGATTCATTCTCAGCATAAGCTTGTTCCAAATTATGAACTTCTCCTTGTATGATCGCTTCAAGTTCAACAGCCCGTCCAAGGGTGCGCTCAATTCCCTCGTTCATTGCTGCAACTTCTTCACGAATAGTTTGTCCTATCGCGATAGCTTGTTGTTCAGATATATGTTGTGGCTCACTAAGACGTTGCGCAGCATTTGTCATAAGAAGAGCAATATTGTGTAATTCATTTGAGCGCTTTGTTAATTGAGCAAATCCCCAAGATATAAGAATGGGGATTACGGTTCCTGCTGCTACAGCTAATCCGCTTGGAGATGTAACAAAGGCAGTGATATTTGATAAGGAATAGAGTCCAGCAGGCGCTAGTTTATGAGCAATAATAGCTCCTCCTGTTGCCCATAAAGCACTAAGAGCTGTTGTACACCAATAGATTCGAGAGGTAGAAAGCTGCTTTAATATCTCAAAACTTGAAGGAATTGTTACATCATCATTAGCAGGAAGAAGTTGTGTAGATAATACTTTATTATGAACAGTTCCACCTGAAAGTTTAGACCCAGATTTCTGAGAAAAAAGCTGTTCAACAACGGACTCATCAATAACAGCACTGTCATGGATATTTGAAATAAGAGTTGAAGTACCATTTTCAGCGAAAATTTCTTCTTCTGCCATTGCAATTTTTTGAATTAATTCATCTACACTAATGACATTTTCAGAACTATTGGATGATATCGTTTCAACCGCTGCGTCATCAAAATTAAAGTTCATAGCTTTTGAGAGAGCTTCTTCAACTTCAACTTCAAATGTTTGTAACTTTGTTCTGCGTGCCATACTCGCCTCGTACTCTTACAGACGGAAAAGGGATACGTTCTCTTCCAAATATTCCAATATACTAGCTGTTAATTATTTAGAAAGGAATATGCTCAAGGCAAAATTTTAAAAACTTATCAAGATTAAAGTTAATACAAGGCATTTAATCTGTTCAAAAATGCTACAAAATATAATATAAACAAGGCATTATTTAATTTTCACAAAAATAAAAATACTGTTTACAACTCCCACTTATAGGTAGAATTATAAGCCTGTTGCATTGATGTTTAAGGGAAATCTCATGACAATTATACACAACTTACACAACGTTTTTAAAGAAGTCTGCAGGAGAAGATACATTAATAAATAAACGAATCATGCTGTTGTTTTGAAAATTTTCGTTGATTTTAACGGGAAAAATTTAGCATTATGCTTTTAGGAAATGCAGCTGATTTAAAGTAATATAGTGTCTTGAAGATAGAAAATAGATGGTTAACCATTCATAATGGTCGTAAAATATGAGGAAGAATTGTGTATTTGCCGATGATTTTTCACTTATTTTTGCGTTTTTTGTCTTAAAAAAGGGTCGTTTTTTTCGTTATATAAGTTGTCTTTTGCTAATTTTTGCAGCTGTTGCGTTGACAATTGAAAATTTTTCAGTCGATATGCATGCACGAATATTTTAGCAATTCGAGGTAAAGGTGTAAGAATAATGGCAGAACGATCACAACACCTGCAAGATGTATTTTTAAATACGGTACGCAAGCAAAAAATTTCTCTTACAATTTTTCTTGTAAATGGCGTTAAATTAACGGGTATTGTAACTTCGTTTGACAATTTTTGTGTCCTTTTGCGTCGTGATGGACATGCGCAATTGGTCTATAAGCATGCTATTTCTACAATTATGCCCGGACAACCGGTGCAGATGTTTGAAGGCGAAAATTCTGAATAAACGGCGACTTCATTTTAAGTCTCTTATCCCATTTTTAAAGTGCTTATATTGTCATGACAAATAAAAATGAGAGATTCTGTGATTTTTCTTCACAGATTACAAAACAGGTGCGCACAGTTGTTTTGGTACCAATTTGCCAAGAAAATAAAAGTGAGGGTCCTTTAACCGAATATTCGATATCTTCTCGGGTTAAGGAGGCGTTAGGACTCGCGCATGCTATAAGGTTGGATGTTGTTCATCACGAAGCGATTAATATTGTTAAGCTTCGTCCTGCAACTTTGTTTGGGAAGGGGAAAGTAGATGCTCTGGCTCATTATATAAATGAATATCATATTGAGCTTGCGATTGTAGATTATTTTTTAACACCAGTTCAGCAACGTAATTTAGAAAAATTATGGAATTGTAAAGTTATTGATAGAACAGCTTTGATTCTTGAAATTTTTGGAGAGCGTGCGCGAACAAAAGAAGGGGTTTTACAAGTTGAACTCGCGCATCTGTCCTATCAAAAAAGTAGGCTTGTGCGTAGTTGGACGCATTTAGAGAGACAACGTGGCGGTCGTGGTTTTTTAGGTGGTCCTGGTGAAACTCAGATTGAAGCGGATAGACGTCTTTTGCAAGAAAAAATTATTCGTATCCGTCGCGAATTAGAAACAGTGATTAAAACACGGGCTCTTCATAGAGCTAAAAGAAAAAAAACATCTCATCCTGTTGTTGCTTTAGTCGGATATACTAATACAGGAAAATCAACTCTTTTTAACCGCTTAAGTGGTGCTGATGTCTTAGCAAAGGATATGTTGTTTGCAACACTTGATCCAACTTTGCGCAAAGTTGCTCTTCCCCATGGGAAAACCATTCTTTTGTCTGATACTGTAGGTTTTATTTCGAACTTACCAACGCATTTGGTTGCAGCTTTTAGGGCAACTCTTGAAGAGGTGATTGAAGCTGATCTTATTCTTCATGTAAGAGATCTGTCAGATTTTGCTCATCATGTGCATGCTCAAGATGTTTTAAAAGTGTTGTCAAATCTTGGTATCGATATTGATAATACGGAACATATCATAGAAGTTTGGAACAAAATTGATCTATTGGACGAACAGGCATTTAATGTTTTGCAGACAAGCGCAAGAACACGATTGAATCCTGCGGTAATGCTTTCTGCGCTTATGAATGATGGACTAGATCAATTATTAATAGCAATTGAAAAGCGAATTTTTGGAGAAATGCAAAAGGTTGAATATCTTTTAAGACCTCATGAAATGTCACTTATTGATTGGTTTTATGAAAACTCTGGGGAAATAATACAAGAGGGGCATGATGATGGTTCTGTTACCATTAAAGCAGTGCTTACCTGTAAAGCAAAAAAATATCTTGAGCATATCAAACGAAATATGAATTAAAATTTTTAAGTATTATTGAATAGTTATGCTTAAAGCTTACGTTTTTCTTTTCTCAAAATAATATGAATTAAAGTTAAGAGGATAGTTACTACTTTCTCTTAAATAAAAGCATAAAGTATTTTGTTGGTTAAAATAAAGATGAGTTTTAAACGTAATAAAGAACTGTTAACATATACGGTTTCGCAAAATGTATTGGTCGTTTTGCTGTTAGCAGCTCTTTGTGCCTTTTTGATTTGTTTATATTATTTTATACAACCACAAGGTTATCGAGCAACCCTAACATTTTCATTGTCTGATTCGATAGGAAGGCCGTTACCAATTGAAAAACAAAACAGCATTATTGCATTTTTATTCTCGAAGCCCATACTTTTAAATAATTCAAACTTACGGAATTTTTCTTCAAGTGCTTCTCATAAAAAAGGTTTTGGCGAAAATATTCATTTATCGCGTCATGGTGATCTCTTCGACCTTATTTTTGAAGCAGAAACAGCTGATGCTGCTCAAGATGGGGTGGAAATTTGGTTTGCAACATTTTCACAAGCGATCTTACAACAGAAACAAAAATTATTGCTAACAGAACAGCAAGAAAATCAACAATATGATAAAGCTACTTTAGTTAATATAGTACAGGGATTTCGTTCATCTTTTGATTCTTTTATTCAACAGGATGTAAAACAAGCAGAGTTTCATGATCTTTCTGCGCAGTTAATGGAAGCAACTCTCAAGCGTATTCATTTAACGAGTTTGAATTCTATGATTAATATGATGCGTGAAAGAGGACAGTCATTACTTTCTTTATCATTTATTGCGAACAATGTATCGATTGCCGCATTGGAATCTAAACATAACCTTTTGGAAACACAAAGAGCACATATGATTGCACAATTGGGGTGGACACATCCTCAAATTAAAGCAATGACTGCAGAATTAGAAGTTCTGTCTCACCAATTAGAAAATAAAATTTTGCAAATTGTTCAGCAAGTTCAGTCAGATGAAGTTATTGCAACCGAATTTGAGGAACAGCTCAAAAAAAGAATGAGTCTTTTGGTAAAAGGTCAATCCCAATCATTAGAGCAAATATTTGACGAGCTAGAAGATAAAATAAAAGCCGTAATTAATACACAGAGCAAAGAGATGGATAAAGATTCTTCTTTTTTGCAAAATACAAAAATTCATATGGTTGTGCCAACAACATTAGTGCCAATTTCTTTTGTGAAGCTTTACGGAAGAAATATTATTGTTAGTGCGTTTGTAAGTTTAATCATTCTTTTGGCAGGGTTATTGTTGTTTCGTCAGTGCTCTAGAAACAAAAGAAATCATTTGGAAGAAAGTGATTTTAAAAATCATGAAAGTATCTTAGTCTCTCAAAAAGTAAAAAATCTTGAGAATTTTGTAACAATAGAGGGATTATCCAATTTTCTAAAATGTTGTACTTCAACGGTTATTTCAATTATTGGACCAGAAGCTGCACAAACAGCTGCAAAGCTTTCTTTGCATCTTATAAAAGAGCACAAAACAATTCTGTTGGTGGATATTTCTGGTCAACAAATAGAAAGAGTCATAGGGCCACATCGCGGATTAAGCGATATTTTAACGGGGAATGCTCAGTTGCAGGATGTTATTTATCGTGATTATGATACGGGCGTTGATATTCTTCCCCAAGGGTTAACAAGTGCTGTGTCTGCACAAAACTTTTCGAATAATATTTTGATGCTATTACAAGAATTTAAAAAAGATTATGATTTTATTATTTTAGAAATGGAAAGTGAACCAAAATATGGATTTGAACAATTTGCGGCGCTAACAGATTATTATATTTGTAATATTGCTGTTAAGGAGCAAGATTGGATCAAGCAAATGGTACGTAAGTTCCCGAAAACTGTTTATCGTGTGGTTGCGTCATAAATAACATAGAATATTAATTCCATGTTATAATATGTCTCTTGTCTTGTGTTAGAATTATAGTACATACTAAAACAGTCAGTAATTTATAATGTTGACGTTTTGAAATGCGTTGTGGTTGGAAAGAGACGTGGGGCCATCAGAGATGACAGTAAAGAGATTAAATGAGAGCGTTTTGACGCCGTTACAGAAAAAAAATCGAAAACAAATTCGTCTGTGGCTTTATTCTGTTTTATTGCTTTGTTTAGCAATTGTTTTAGTGGGGGGGGCTACCCGCCTAACGGGATCAGGGTTATCAATAACCGAATGGAAGCCGATTCACGGTGTTATTCCACCCATTGGCGAAGAACAATGGCAGGAAGAGTTTTTAAAATATCAACAAATAGCGCAGTATAAATTGCTTAATCGTGATATGACGTTGGGTGGGTTTAAGGTCATTTTTTTTTGGGAATGGGTGCATCGCGTTCTTGGACGTCTTGTTGGTATCGTGGCTTTATTGGGTTTCATTTGGTTTTGGGTGACCAAGCGTGTTGAAAAAAATCTTTTGCTTCAGCTTATAATTGTACCCATTCTTATTGCTTTTCAAGGGTTTATTGGTTGGTGGATGGTGGCTTCAGGTATTGGAGAAAGCAATCTGACAAGTGTAAGTCAATATCGTTTGGCATTCCATCTTATAACAGCGTGTTTTGTTATTATTTTTGTTACTTATTTAGCCAGAGGACTTACAGAGTATTCCGAAAAATCAACGGATCAAAAGATTCAATATTTTGCAGGTTGGCTTGTTGTTTTGATTTTAATGGAGATTTATTTTGGTGCTCTTGTGGCAGGTCTCCATGCTGGGAAAGTCTATAATACTTGGCCCTTTATGGATGATCAGATCATCCCCGATGGATTGTTGCAGCATAGTCCTGTTTGGCTTAATTTCTTTGAAAATCCCTTGACAGTTCAGTTTGTGCATCGTTTTTTTGCTTATTTTTTGTTTGTTGTAGCGGTTACTCACGCATTATATGTACAAAAAAGCGTTCCAAATTCAACCCATTCTCGTCGTGCTCTTTTCGTTTGTATTATGATCATCATTCAAGCACTTTTAGGTATTTTGACATTGTTACATGAAGTTCCTATCAGTTTGGGGCTTATTCATCAAAGCGTTGCATTAGTAGTTTTATGTTTTTCGGTTGCGCATTGGCGAGCAACAAAGGGTGCTTCTCGTGCTGTTGAATAAAGGTTTACACCTAGTGAAATTTAATTTCCAGACAGCATTAAGTCGAGATTTTGAACGACAGATGCGGATGCACCTTTCCCCAAATTATCAAATATAGCACAGAGATTAAAAATTCCTTCGCGTTTATTGCCAAAAACGAACAATTTCATTTCATCTTTATGTGCTAAGTATTCTGGATTGAGTTTAGTGAGGGCATCCGTTTCCTCTTGCGATGCAATTGTTATGATATTTTGTCCATTGTAATGGTTTTCAAGAATTTCGCGTAAATCAGAACAATTTGCTGATTTTGTAAATAAATGGCGATGGAGTGGAATATTAACAATCATTCCCTGGGGGAAACGACCAACACTTGGTATAAAAATAGGTGTTTGATTGATTTGTCCATACAGTTTAATTTCTGCAACATGTTTGTGTTCAAGATTGAGTCCATAGATAAAATAATTTTCTTGAACTCCCTTTTGGTGAGATTGATTTTCCATTTGTGCAATCAATTGTTTTCCGCCGCCAGTATAACCGGATATTGCATTAATTGATATCGGATAATCAGCATCTAGTAGACCTACTTCACGAAGTGGTCGAAGCAAGCTAATTGCTCCAGTGGGGTAACAACCTGGATTGCTTACATAGTGTGCTGCTTGGATACGTTTTTTTTGTCCCGCAGTCATTTCAGGAAAACCGTAGATCCAATCTGATGCAGTACGGTGGGCTGTTGAACTATCAATGATTCTAATTTTTTTATTATTTTTAAGCCAGTTAACCGTTTCACGTGCAGCATCATCTGGAAGACATAAAATAGCAATGTCGGTTTGATTAAGACAGTCTCGTCGCATCTCAATATTATGTCGATCTGTATGAGCAAGAGAAAGTAATTTAAAATCTGAACGCTCAGCTAGTCGTTTTTGTATTTGTAAACCAGTTGTTCCATGTTCACCATCAATAAAAACTTTTACCGCCATTCACTTTGCCTTGAATTAACTTTTTATGCTATATTCCGTTTGTTATATTATATTTTTTAGAATTTTTACCAGTAAATTATTGAATTTCTTGAGCTTATAGAGTGTTTTGCTTGAAAAACTATGATAATAAGAGGCATAAGAAAAAACTCATCTTCAATTTTTCATTCTTTTTGTCGAGGAAGGTAAAGACTACGACAAGGTTGTCATCAGCGATGGTACTATTATATGGCAAATGAAGCAGGGAAAAGGCGTTGACGGAGCAAAATATGAAACAAACAATGGCCTCCCTTAACCGTGATACTACCACAGCTTAACAGGATATTTCATCAATAGATATGTGGGAAAGCTGGAATAAATCGTCCATGAAAACCGTGAAATAGCAACGCAATTGCTGGAAGAAAGATTTAAATACAGCGATGAATCCTATAAAATGATGTTTATCAAAGAACTCCCTTTCGCTGTAGTCGACCGTGGTGAAAAAGGGCAGCATTATTTATCTAAAAGGTGCAAATGGGGTAACTATAAGAGACGGCTGTGGACAAAATATTCTTCAATTTCACTATTTAACGGATAAAAAAAGCAGCATTTGCAAAAAGGCTTTGATGGCAAGCTGCATGTCTTCTTTAATGGCCTTTACCTCACAAAGGGGGCTGTGGGGTATGCTTTGCAGCATGCAGAGAATAAAAATAAATCCACTTTATTTTATTGTGTTCCCTCAAGTGTGTTCCGTCAAGCGGATTTTGCCATCTCAGAACTTTTGGTAGCAGACTATCAAAAGTTTCTGTAAAATGACACTTTTGGGGTTTGATCAATTCCACACAAGAAGCAAAAGATCTGATGTATGGCTATGATAACATAGGATTGAAACTTTACGGCCATAGTCGCGCAGACATGATATTGGGGAACATGCTGTATACTTTCAAACAAGAAGGTATTGACGCTATAGTCAACAATACGAATATCAATCTTTATGTTCCAGCTTTTAATGCTTTTTTTGCAGCAGGTTTGTTAGCTTATGTGAGTGAAGGCAAATAAACCAGTGTAGGTTTTGATGGGAATAAAGATGACTTTGTAAGCCGATCGATTGGTGCAATGGCTTTACTTACTGGACAGTGCCTTCAGGCAGCAATGTTTGGAAAGAATGGTGGAGAATGTTTACAGATCCTTATAATATCTATACTTGTCTTAGATATTCGAATGCTATGTGCAGCACACTTTATGATTCATTCTATCTCGTCCAAATCCTTCAAAGAGGAAGAAATACAACAAACTCTAAAATTATTAAGTGTTGTAATTCTATTGATTGTGATTGGATGTCAGTTTAATAAAGCTTCCTCATCTTCTATTGGGGCATGGGAGTATCCAGGTGCATATTTTAAGATAGGAAAAGCTTTGTTAGAATGCGGCATGTCAACATCTGATGATGTCGATCCAGAAAATCAAAATCGCAGTTTTAATCAAATGAAAATCATTAATGCTTGTATGCTTTAAGTAGGATTCCGCTATAAATATGATGTGTGCGTGGGGGGAAAATCATAAAGCCGAAAGCTTGCCCATTTGTCGTTCAGGCGCTGTCATACTAAAAACGAAGTATCAAGAAGGGCTTAAATAGCCCGTTTTGTAAAAAAATCAGAACAATATGAATGCTATCCTTAAGTATTGCTTGTGACGGAAACAATTCCCACATCCATGTTTTCCTATGCCTGTGCGGAATTTTATTTCGAACTATCATTCTAATGCTGCTTATTTATAGCTGTTATACAAATCTAGGCACAATAACTCTATCTAGGTTGTAACGAAAATATTGATAATAATTATGGGTATAATATCGATAAAATAGAATTTTAATAGTAATTATGCTATATTTTTAACATGATATTTGATGGTACTGATTATTAATGAGATATACAAAATGATAATAAAGGTTAATGGTATTCATCATTGTTTTGGAAGTAAAAAACAAGATGTAAAACAATTTATGAATTGTATTGTAATATCAAATTATTTAAGGATAGAAAAATGAAGAAGATTTTAAAATTATTGAGCGGGATGTTTCTATTTATTATAGCTGGATGTGACTCAGAGCAACCTGCTCGAACATCCCTAGATGTGTGGGAGAAGTCAGGTGCAGACCAAATTGAGATAAAAAAAGCTCTGTTAGAATGCGGAATAGAACGTCTTGATGGTCGTCTTGATACAGAAATAAGCCTCGATGAAAGATTAAATGCGGAGGAAACAGAGCGTTTATGCATGATACAAGCAGGATTCCATGATAAATTGGGGATGGTAAAATGGTGTGAGAAATATGAACATCTTCCGATTTGTCAGCCTGGTGCAGTTATTCCTCAAAGAAGCATCGATAGGCGCTTAAATAGTCCTTATTGTAAAGAGCATAAAGAACAACCTGAGTGTCAGCCTTAGGCCTTGCTATTGATGTAATTTACAATCCCCACATTCTTGCTTTTGCACGCATGTGCGGGATTGTTTTTTCAAAGTATACTTTCAATTGAGTTCTAAACTGTCTTGGAAAGCGAGGACAAAAAAATATCAATAGACCTATGAGGCTTTTATTATAAGTAAATTCATTAAAGGAGGGAGAAATGAAGAAAATTTTGAAATTATTAAGCGGAATAGCTCTTTTAAGTTCCACGGGGTGTATTAATCAACCACCACCATCGATCTTAGCGTTGTGGGAAAAAACAGGTATAGATAAAGCAACAATCCAACAAGCTTTATCAAAATGTGGTTGGAAACCAGTTTATCTTTCTTCTGAAAATACGGATTCACGTGTGGGTGAATTTGCATCAGTGTATGAATGTATGACTAAAGCAGGTTATCGGTACAAATTGCAAGATTCAAAAGGGATTTATTTTGTAGAAGCTCCACGAAGTGATTCCTTTTTAACTAATCTGATGATAGCAGGGTATCAGCAGTTTATGGATAATGATACCTTTGGGGTAAGCAATGCAACAAAAAAAGAACGTGCTTTGCTTACACATTTTGAGAATAAAAAAGACATCAACAAACAAAAAAAGTTTTACAGAAGAACCCATCAACATCACACAGCCCCTTAAAGAAATAACGAAGTAAACAGTCCTACAGAAAGAGAGCTAAAAAATGGCTCTCTTAATTCTTATGAGGCTAAAATTGGCAATGGAATTGTTGTTACTTTGAGTTTTATAATCTTTCTAGTTGGTTATTATTAACTGAAATTTGTTTGATATAAAAACGGTTTTATAGAATATCTCATCCAATAATTGCTACGGATTGCATTATTAGTAAAACTAATTTTTGTGAGACCTTTTTTGGGTATTTTCAATTACAAAATGATGAATGTAACACCGTGTGTTGTCGTTTTTATTTAAATCAGCTTTTGTAGGCTATTTATTAAAGGTAATGCCTTCGTTTTTATGAGGTAAAAGTAATGTTAAAGAGTATTTTGAAGTGTTTCATTAATTAATTGTAAAGCATTGGTGATAGGATATAAGTGAATGTTTGTTTATCCAAGTTGTTGTTTTAAGCATTGAGTTTTTATTATCAAAATTGGATATATTTGTTGTTATATATTGCTGAGTATTTCTATATCCTTGCCGCTATCAGAGAGATCATGTGATTTTATTTTCCATACAATCCGACTATTACCATGTTATAGAGTTTTTCAAAAAGTAGCAACTATAACGAGTTTTTCAAAAAGTAGCAACTATAAATTGTGTTTTCTTGTTTTCTCGCTTTACATAAAATACGAAACGTATTATGTATGTTACAGTTAGTCCAATAAAAATTAAATAACCTTTGTATTTTGTACTTATTGTACTTTTATCTATGGCTTATTTTTTGTTTTTGCTGAGAAAAAGAAAGTTTGAAGAAGAATGATAATTAGGGTATCTAAAAGTCACTTATGTTCGTGTATTTTTACAACAGCTGTTTTTTCTTTTTTATTAAACATAAGTGTTGAAGCGCGTTCTCACTCATCTTTATCACTGTTGTGTGATGAAAGCCAATTACCTTATAGATGCAGTGATGGTGCAGAACATAGAATTAGTAATAAAATATACAAATTTGTTAAGCCTTCTGAAAAAGAAGAGAGGGGAGACAATTTTCTCACAGCATCTGCTGTCATAGTTGCACAAGAGCCAAGTACAATTATTCAAGCAGATCGTCTACAAATTAGTGGGATTGATGGTTTAGAGGATACTTATGGTGTAATGGCATCACAAGGGGGAAAAGTTGTTTTGAATGATTCAACTTTTAAAGACATGATAACAGGTCTTAGAGCTGATAGAGGCACTATAGAAGTAAATCGTGGAACAGTTGAGGCAGTTAAGATAGGTGTTTATGCAGAAATGCAGGGAGCATCTGTTTTTTTAACAAATGCAAAAATTGGGGTGAAGAGACAGGATCTTAACCAAGGGGTTGCTCTTTTCAGTGGTGTTGATGCGGTTATTAAGATGGCGGATGGTGAGATTGATGTGACAAATGCAGCAGCACTTTATGTAGGTATAAGGGGGAGTGCAACTTTAGAGAGAGTTAGCATTTCTGCAAAAAATCAACAAACAGATGAAGAAGATGATATTGATTCTGCAGTTTTAAATGTAAATCAGCATGGTTCTATTGATGTAAAGAATAGCAATGTTTTTGCGGACGATATTCATGGTTTGTGGATGATTTTAGATGCGAACGTACAACAAAATATAGGCGGGGAAGAAAATATTTTAATTTCACGTGTTAATATTGAAGATTCGAAAATTACTGTAACAGGTAAAAAACATGGTATGTATTTTGATATGGACAAAGGAGACAATGAATATCAACAGGGACTTGTTTTTTTGAAAAATACGGCTTTTGAGGTTCCAGATGGTACAGCTATTCATAGTTATAAGAGTAGTGGTTATATTGGCTTAACAGAAGGCACGAGGGTTTCTGGTAATTTATTGCTGACAGCTGAAGAGGAAGCTTCCGTAGCAATTTTGGTTGATTCTTCTTTACTTATAGGAGGCACCCGCGTTTCTGATGATTCTGTTGCTGAAATTTATTTGACAGGAGGATCAAAATGGCTTTTGACAAAAAGAAAAGGGGGGAATTCGCAAAATTTAAACCGTTTAATTTCATCTGTTTCATTTGTAAAACTTTCTGATAGTGCTATTGCCTTCGAAACTCCAACTTTTCAAGAATATCAAACCCTTTATATTGGAAAAGGAGAAGAAGAAGTTTACAATGCACAGGAGAATGCACATATTTATCTTAACACGCATCTTAATGTTGATGGTTCGCTGAATAACCAGAAGACTGATCGGCTTTTGATTCATGGTAATGTTTCTGGAAAAACAACAGTTCATGTGCAGTTTATTGCAGCAAATCAGGGTGAAGCAGTTGGCGATGAAAATTCTAAAAGCATTTCACTTATTCAAGTTTCTGGAAAAGCAGCAGAAGATTCTTTTCAGTTAAGTAGTTCTTATATCGCGTTGGAAGGTTTGCCTTATCAATATTATCTTCATGCCTATGGACCAGATTCTTCTCTTGGGAATGCGAAGACTTCTCAAAGATTAGTAAAAGGCGATGAAGCTTTTTGGGATTTCCGTCTTGAAAGTAAATATATTCAAGCTGTTTCAGATATATCTCATTTTGAACAAAAAGTGAGAGATGTTGTTCCACAAATTCCGACTTATCTTCTTTTCCCTAATGCTTTATTTCAAGCTGGAATGATAGATATTAACAGTCAAAATAAACAATTGAAAATTATGCATTCTGCTTCTGGTCGATTGTTAAAAATTAATAGAACTCCTATGTTATTTGTTCATGGTTATGGTGGAAGTTATCACTATGTTTCAGATCTTTCTCCACTTGAATATGGTTATGGGGGGGCTTTTGATTATAATGTTTTAGAGGCGGGGATTTTGTTAAACAAAATTGAAAAAGTATCCCATACAGCGTCTTTTGGAGTTATGGGAACTTATGGAAAAATTTCTTTGCATCCACGAAATGTTGAACAAAGTCAAAAAAGTATATTTCATAAACAGTCAATTACAGCATATGGTAATATGGAACATGAGACGGGCTTTTATGTGGATGGTCTTTTATCCTATGGTCTTTTTAAAGGTGATGTTCTCACTTTTGCACGGGGGAAGGCTGCGACATTAAAAGGAAATCCTCTAAATATTTCATTCTCTGCCGGTAAAGCATTTATCACTGGGTATGAAGGTCTTGTTTTTGATCCACAAATTCAGCTTACATATCAACATCTTCAATTTCATAAGGCTCATGATATTGACGGATTTGATGTTGATATAGGAAAGCTTGATCAATGGGTGATGCGTATTGGTGGGCGTTTAACCAAAACATTTGCAGAATCTGAAAAGGATCGTGTTATTTCCTTTTATGGTAAGCTTCATTTTTCTCATCGTTTTGGAGCAAAACAGTTTGTGCATTTTAAAGATGCTTTTCAGTTAGGAGGCTTTGGATCTTCTTTAGAGTCTGGTTTGGGTATCAATTCGCAATTGTCTCCTAAAATGACACTTTATGGTGATTTAAATTATCAGCATAAATTGACTAGGGTTGGTTTTTCTGGCATTCGTTTCTCTGGTGGATTATGCTATCGTTTTTAAGATGAGTTTAGAAAAAGGTTAAATATAAGCAAATCTATTATGAGAATATGTATGGGAAGAGTTTCTAAATGAATTAATACGCACTTGCTTTATGAAACTATTCGGATGGGGCTTGTGTTCTATAGCAAGATTTGCGGGTGATTTTTCTCATTCCGCCATCTGTGTTGCGTCGGACAGCATAACAGTGATGCTGGTCGGGGAATACATGTTGCTGCATGTCGC